>MGMD01000017.1 GCA_001796285.1 Chlamydiae bacterium RIFCSPLOWO2_12_FULL_45_20 | reverse complement strand
GTCGCAGAGGGGCTGTTCCAATCGCGTGTGCCTCATCAATTCCCTCTTATTTTAGGCTGGGAGGCATCGGGTACAGTTCACACAGTAGGCAAAGACGTAACTTCGTTGAAAAAGGGAGATAGAGTGTATGTTTATTGCCGAAAACCAACTTTGCAATGGGGAAGTTGGGCTGAGTATCTGACTTTTCCTGCAGAGCATGGGGCACTTGTCCCAACAAACCTTTCCATGGCTCAAGCTGCTGGAGTCCCTCTTGCGGGGCTCACCGCCTGGCAGGCTCTTTTTGACAAAGCAAATCTTCAGCCAGGCGAAGTGGTTCTCATTCATGGAGGCGGAGGAGGGGTTGGGAGTTTTGGAATCCAATGGGCAAAGCTTCACGGCTCTTCAATCATCACAACGGCAAGTGCTCCTAAGTTCGAATATGTAAAATTGCTAGGAGCGGACGAGATGATCGATTACCAAAAACATCACTTTGTCGATCAAATTAGGTGCTCTTATCCTTCGGGTATCGATGTTGTTTTGGATACGATAGGCGGATCGGTCTATAGACAAAGTTATGAAATTCTAAAACCAGGAGGCCGAATCGTCAGCCTTCGGGAACAGCCCGATTTAGACCTATCGCAAAAGTTTAAAGTTAGGGCAGAGTATCTCTTCGTGTCTCCGAATGGGAAACAACTTCAAACAATCACCAAGTTATTCGAATTGGGTAAAGCAAAACCGCCCATTGTACATCAAATGCCGCTCGATCAAGCCCCTCTAGCCATTGAGGAGATCAAAAAAGGGCACACTACTGGAAAAGTCGTGCTCCAGGTGATGAGTCATCAGGTCTATTTTAGATGAGGGAGTTGTCACATGACCGCCACTACAGTCAATAAACAGCACTGGATCACTCCAGAAATGCAGCTCTTACAATTAGCCCGTCCAATCTCTGAGGGCGTGGTTGCGGCGGTGCCTCAACTGATCCCTCCGGTGGCGGATCTGGTTGCTCAATACGCGATTAGAGCTGATTGGTATACCGTATTAAGACAGATAGGCCTGCTTCCGAAGTTCGTCCCTCCCCTTCCTATTGATATTTCCACTATTCTTCAATCACCGTGTCCACCAGCAATTTGTAACGAGAAAAAATCAAAAGAAACGGCTTATACACTGGAAGAAAAGTGCACCCTCATACTGGTTCCTGAAGAACTCGGAACGATCGATGCATTGGAAGCCCATCTGAAAGGCTACGGTAAAACATACTATCCGGCACACAACAATCCTCTTCGGCTCCAATATTCTTTGGATGAGACCCGCCAGGTATATGGAAATGTCCAAGCTAACTCTACTTATTGGATGTTTTATACAAACTATGTATTAGCAGGCAGTCGGAATCAGTCTTGGAAAGCCCAGAACGCTCTAGTCCAGTCTCTTCATCCCCTAGGAAATTGGCAGGTTCCTGATTTACGCGATATGATCGTGGCTATTTTGTTTGAGGTCATAGTAACAGGGAATAGCCTATATCAAAAAGGTCATGCACGGAACGGATGTTTCGACACCTACACTCGTGTTAAACAAACGATTTTCGGGCAGCCTTTGATTGTTGGGAATTTCTCCTTGAAAACCTGCTTGTCCGTCGCCTCCAGAGACCTCCCCGACATCTACACCGGCGTTACGGCCCTGCTAAAGTTTCTAGGCACTTGAATCTTGGATACTTGGAACTTGATATCAGGATATTGCTTTTTTTGGGACTTTTCAATATACCCGTAATAGACCTCCAGCAGGAAATTGGCTAATCCTATACGGGTTGAGAGCTAAACGATATGGGGCAAAGGGCTCTTTTTTTATTTTTTGCATTCGTCTCTCTTTTCGGAGAGGGGAGTGAGACCTTAGCGACGGAAGACAAGCTGGTTTCCCCAACCCCGCTCGTAGTTCTTCCTGTGGCCCAAGGAGATGTACAGTTTGAAGAGAAACGAGATCCGGAAGCGGATGATATGGAAGCGCTCCGCAGATGGATTCGTGATAAGCGCCTAGTGACCGTGAAAGAAATCGGAGGAGATCTTTCTTTAAGTGGCGAGGTTCGCACAGAATTTCAAGATACTGTAGAGATTAAAAATGGGGTGCGCCAACGAGGGGAGGGCGCAGCGACTCGTAAACCTCAGTACGCCTGGGATAACGAAGTCAATGTGATGATTGACTACCGTACCGATCGAACCTGGGCGGCTATTAAAGTGGAATTCGATAACGACATGGGAGTTAGCAGCGGGACGGTCAATCACATTCGCTTAGAGAAGGGATATTGCGGAGGTCGTGTGGTTCCCGGAGATACTTTTACTTTGGATATAGAGCTTGGTAGGCGCTATCTATTCAATGTTTTTGATTCCCAGATTGAATTTTCTACCATTTTTGACGGGGTTCTTTTTCGTTTTAACAAAGTGTGGGAGTCTATCGGCCTTTTCTACTTAAATTTAGGGGGTCTTCTTGTCGACGACCAAACAAACCACTATTCTTGCGTTGCCGAGCTGGGAGCTCTTCAAATTGCGGATGTGGGGCTTAATATTAAATATTCAATCATCGATTGGTATAAGCCTGCTGCTAATTTATTAATGGATCTTAGATACAAGTTTTTAATTTCCCAGCTTCAAATTTCTTATCAATACTACCCCAAGTGGATGGGCAAGCGGCTTCTCAAGTTTTATGCGGCTGGACTTACGAACCATCTCGCTGGGGGCGTTCCACAAACTCACAATCAGAGGCAGAACTGGGCTTGGTATGCGGGTTTTTCCATCGGTCTTGTGAAGAAGCAGTACGATTTTGCAATCAATGCGAACTATCAGTGGGTACAGGCTCAAGCTGTCACCGATTTTGATGCAAGCGGTATCGGTCGGGGGAATGCTGCGGGAGTGGGATTCTACACCAACAACAGCAACGGAAACCCGGACAGTGGAGAAACGACAGCCCAAACTGCCGTGGGCAATGGCAATTACAAAGGGTTTGAGATTGAGGCATTGTATGCCCTCACGGATAATTTGACTGTTTTGCAAAATTTTCGCACTTCATGGACCTTGGATCACACGATAGGCCCTAATCTACGTTTTAAGCAATATGAGATGGAGTTTATCTATGCTTTTTAACTCGAGTTTTATACCAATCGCAACAAATAAATTCATATTTAAGCGCTTTGACGCGCTTAAATATGAATTTATTTGTTGCGATTGGTATTAAGAGGCTATGAAAAACTCAAAATAATTTGTTTTTGATAGTAGCGGAAAAACAAAAACCGTTTTTCTATTTTCTCGGTTTTCCCATAAGCAAACTGTATCTCTAAGTTCAATTTCCCAAAGATTTTTGTATAGGCGTCTATGATTGTTGCACTATCTTCTCTTTTGTAAAAAAAAAGGCACACTGACGAGTTTTGCCCCTGAAACCTTTTGGCCTGACCAAACAGGTTTTTCAGGGTAGACCGCATGTCAGGCTCGGGAGGAACCAATTGAATCGATTCTAAAAGACCGTTAAACCAAGGGAATACTCGGAAGTATCGGCCCGGTATGAGAAGTTTCAGTCGCGGTAGGCATGAAAAAAGAAGCAGAGCATCGTACCAAGAGTTGCTTTCGAGGATAATAATCGTCGATGGATGGGGGACTTCTGAGGTGAGTTTTAGTCTACGGAAGCGTTTAAGGATCTTATTGACAAAGAAGGGGAAAAAAAGTCCCGAGAGTCGGCCGGTCGTCACAACATTGGAAACAAAAGTGATCATTGCCATCCAAAAAAAGCCGCTTGCAGCAGAAAATCCTAACTTTTCACTGATCAAATAAAGAGCAAAGGAGGCCATGAGGACCCCGATGAAACTAAAAAAATTGGCGGCAGCAATGACTTGTCCCCTTTTTTCCTTGGGACTATTGAGTTGTAAAAAAGAATCAAAGGGGATGAGGTAAGCCCCCCCAAACACGCCAAGAAGCCCCAGAAGGATAAGGGTCATTGTCAAAGACCAGGCAAAGCAGTAAAGAAGAAAAAAGAACAGCGCAATGAAAAAGCCACAAATACAAGAAATCCCAGGCTCGACGCGATCCTTTGAGAGAAGGCCAGAAAGAACAGCGCCTATGGCAATTCCGACGGCTGTCGGAAGAAAGAGATACCCTCCACCCACTTCACTCAAGCCTAAAGATTGCATGGCAAACGGGATGATGTTAAGCTGAGTAAAGGCGCCGATAAAAAGAAAAAACGAAGATCCATAAATCATAGGAAGCAGGTGAGGGATTTTCCAGCTGAATTTCAACGTTTGATAAATTTCATATAAAAATACAGGATTCACTTTCTTGGATGAATTTTGAGGGGTCGTTCGATTAATCCCAAAGCTTGCCATCAGGCCTATCCCTGCAATCAATACGCAAACACTTGCTTCCAGCACAAAATTCTTTCCCGAAATATCGGTGAGAAAGGATGCGAGAAACGTCCCCAAAATAATCGCTAGATAGGTAAAAGAGGTCAAAGATCCGTTGGCCTTCGAAACCATTTTCGTCTCAACAAGCTCGGGGATAATACCATATTTTGAAGGGCCGAAAATGGCGCTTTGCGTCGCCATTAAAAACAGCGCTGTATAGACGCCCACTTCCCATCTTAAAGAGATCGCAAGCATGCCAAAGAGCATGATGCACACTTCGAACGCTTTCGTAAAAACGATGATCGTTCTTTTACTGATGCGGTCAGCCACTACTCCTGCTCCAGACGAAAAAAGAAGAAAGGGGATTACAAAAATCGCTCCAGCTAAAGAAAGAATAGAGTTTGCCGCAGAGGGGCCTTTGAGATTGATCAAAAGATAAATAACAAGGAGCTTAAAAACATTGTCGTTCAAGGCACCGAGAAATTGCGTTGCATTGAGAAAATAAAAGGAGCGGAAGTCACTTCGAAAGATCGAACGCATGAAAGATTTCCTCAACAAAACCTTCTCCAGAGTATCTATTCCTTCAGCCTATTTGCAACTGAAAAAGAGGGATTGCTCATGCGAGATGAATATGTTAAAATGGAAAGGGTGTTTTTCTTCAGCAATCGCCTCGATCTACTCGCCCGAAAGCTTGCAGAATACGTCAAAAGCTCGGGAAGAGTGCATACAATTCTCGTCCCCAATCAGCAAATCGGGAGGTGGCTTTATCTCGAAATTGCCAAAAGAAATGGCATTGCAGCAGGCTTAAAAATGGTAGAGCCAGAACGCTATTTCCCAAGCTTTACTAGCTTTCCAGAAACGTTTTTGACCCTTTATGGCCTTCTGGAAAAGAGTAGCGATCTTGAGCTCCAGCATTATCTACAAGGAAAAGAAAAAAGACTCATTCACCTCGCAGATCTTTTCTCCCGTCTTGTTACTATCTATGGGGAACATGAACAGGAAAGGAAGGATCAAGGATTTCAAGAAGAAATCGTCAAAAAATATTTTCTTCACTATCCTCCCCCATTAGAACGAGAATGCCAGATAGATCATGAAGTCATCTGTTTTGGGATCGACTATTTAGCTCCAATTTATTGGAAGTTTCTCTTTTCTTCGCCCGCTTTACAGGTGTATCTTTTTTCTCCCTGTCTTTACTATTGGGAGGATACAGAATCTGATTGGGAGAGAAAAAGTCTTCATCGGCACTGGAAGCGGCGGGGAGCGAAGGATAGGGTGTGCCTGGAACTCGATCGCTACCTTTCAGAGGCTCCGAGAAACCTTGCCAACTGGGGAAGGCTTGGTAAAGAAACGCTAAAAATTTTGCGCTCGTTTGACTATCAAGAGGAAGAGTGCTACTTGATCCCTCAGGCCACCACTCTTTTAAAGCAAGTCCAATTTGATCTTCTCCATTTTGAGAATACAAAAAATCCCACAATATCCCGCGCTCCGTCAGGTATAGACGATTCTATTAAGCTTTTTTTAACAGGGAACTCTAGACTCCATGAGATCGAAGTTTTGCGAGAAGAGATTCTAAAAACAGGACTTTTATATCATGAGATTTCTGTATTGGCCCCCGACATAGAGCCGTATGTTCCTCTGATCGAATATGTGTTTGGAGAGGAGATTCCTTATCGCATTTCTGGTGTTGGTGTGGGACCTACAAGCTCGTTTCGCCAAGGGTTGGTCCGGTTGTTGTCTTTTGTGAACGGCAGATGGGATGTTGAGGCACTTCTTACTCTCTTCGAAACCCCTTCTTTCTCAAAAAAGCAAGGCTGGAATTCGGGAGATTTACAAAACATTCGAGCTTGGTTGGAGTATGCGGGAATAGATTGGGGAATAGACCCTAAGCACCGAGAGGAAGTGTTGGAGGCAACTCTTGGCTCCAAACCCTTTACCGATCATGGCTCTTGGGAAAGGGGTCTGGACCGTTTGCTCGATACGTTGATCTACATTCGAGAAATCGAGCTAGAGTCTGATCTTTTTGAAGAGCTCATTGGTTGTTTTGAAACGCTGAAGTGGTTCCCTGTTTTTGAAAAAAAGTCCTTACCATTTTGGGCTGCGTACCTAGAAAAAGCAAGCGCGCTTTTTGAGATCGACGCGGAAGATGAAGGGGAAATGGCCTCTTTTTCTCATCTTTTGAAGAGTTTTAAAAACTTTAAAGAGGAAGTTTGTTGTTCCATGGATGGGATCCAATACCTACTGATGCGCCCCAGCTTTGGACACATTCATGCTGCCCATCTTCATGCGGTGCAGTTTTCCCGTCTACAAGACGCTTCTTTAATTCCTGCAAAGGCTCTTTTTTGCATCGGAATGGATGAGGAAAGTTTTCCCACCAAGAGGGTAGTGTCTTCTTTAGATCTCTCAAGGGGAAAAAAATCGATCCCGACTTCAGTAGATCGGGATCGCTACGCATTTTTAGCCGCTGTTTTTTCCTGTGAGGAGCTGCTTCGAATTAGCTACTGCCATCTTTCTGAAGAAGAGGGTAAGCCGGTTGCTGCTTCCCTTCTTGTCCAAGAACTCCTCAGCGTTACTGGGAAAGAAATACAAGAAGAGCGTTTTCCCAAAAAACAGCAGCCGCTAAAAAAAACCGTCGTCTGGCCTCGCTTTACGTCAAGCTCTTTTTCGGTCGGAAGAGTTCATGTTTTGCTTTCAGAGCTCAGACAACTCCTCAAACACCCATGGCAGTTTTATCTTCAAAAAGCTCATGGTATCTATCTCGACCGAACGTTGCAAGAGACCTTCGCTCTCCAAAAAGCAAAACTCTTGAAACAAAGTTTAGAGGGGCCTGTTGATTTCGGCCCAGGAATGATAGGAAAAGCCCTTGAAATAGACATTTTAGAGAAGAAAGAGGAGCTGTTAGCGAAATGTACACCTGTGACCTTGGAGCTTCGAGAAGGTTCTAGAGAGCCTAAATGGGAGGATCATCGCTACATTGTCCCTCCGCTAGAAGTACCCTTGGAAAAGGGGAGCGTTGTCCTTACAGGGACGATTCACCAAACTTCTCGGGAAGGGATGCTCTCTTTTAGGCCCGATACGATTGCAGGTTCTCTTCAAGTATGGTCTGATGCGCTGATTTCATCGATCTTTTTTGGCTGCCCCCATCTACGTATTCTCAAAGAAGACAGAGTGAGGTCTATAGAAAATCCTGAAAAACATTTAGCCGCCCTTTTGGAATATTTCTTGATCGCTCTGAGATGCCCTTCCCCTTTGCTTTCACATTGGACCGATCCCATCTTGAGAAAAGGGATGGAAGCGCTTGAAAAGGCGCGGCTGCAGGGGCCTTCGCTAGAAGACCCAGTGTATGATTGGGTGGTCTCTCGGACAGAACTACCGACGTCTCAAGAGATCTTTTCAGACTGGGAAGTCCTTTGTAAAAGGACTTTTTCTGGCTTGATTGCCCTTTACCCGACTACAAAGAAGCTGTCTAGGGAGGGAGATGAAGCGGTTTGATTGTCTTTCCAGCCATCTTCCCTTATTTGGCCCTCATCTTCTAGAAGCCTCGGCCGGCACGGGGAAGACTTTTTCAATGGAGCACATTTTTGTTCGGCTTATTTTGGAGTCTTGCGAGCTAGAAAGCATCCTCGCTGTTACCTTTACCCGTGCGGCTGCCAGAGAATTGAAAATGAGGATTCGAGGCAATGTAGAAAAAGCTGCGGCTTTTCTTCGTGAAAAACATCCCGCTTGGGATTATCTGACGCTCTATTTTGGCTCGGAGCAGCCATTACGCTTTTTAGAAGAGGCCCTGGCCAACTTTGATCAATGCCAAATCTTCACGATCCATGGGTTTTGCTATCGGATGCTTCAAGAATTTGCTTTTGAAGCTCAGGTAGGCTGGCCTAGCGAGAGAGAAGAGGTTCCCGAAAGCCTTCGATGGGCGGCGTTGGATTTTATCGAAAATGGTATAGATGGCCATTTGATCTGCCCGGAACAGTTTTCTTTACTCATGAAGCAATTTGATTCGAAAGAGGAGATCATTCAGCGGCTTCTTTTAAGAGAAGAACCTTTGCCAAATCGCACTTTTTTCGAGCTCTTTGCCACTTGTAAAGCGGCTTTACATTCGCAACAACCGATCGAAGAGGCAAACTTGCTCCAAGATTTCGAGACTCTTTCGGGCCATTACAAAAAAATGAAGGGGAATTTTAGGGCTCAGGTAAGAGCGTTAGCAAGCCTTCATAATCCCCACTCTTTTGCCTATCTTCTCAAGGAGGGAGGGACTCTTTTTGACTTTCTTTCTTCGGAGAATTTAAAGGTGAAAAGGAAAGAATCAGGCCCGCTTTTTTACCCTGGTTTTTTTGCATGGGCGCGTGCGACAGTAGGCCCCCTTTTGAAGGCTCCTGTCTGGCCGATTCTCCAAGCTGCTTGGAATCCCATCGCTGAAAAAGTGGCGGCCTCAGAAGATTATTTAGATCCAGATGGGGTTTTAAGGCGGATGAAAGAGGCTCTTGGCCGTCCTTGTTTTAAGCATTTTGTCCAAAAAAAATATCAAGCGGTTCTGATTGACGAATTTCAAGACACAGATGCTCTTCAGTGGGATATTTTTCAGAGTCTTTTTTTGGAGGTCAAGACGCTATATTTTGTAGGAGATCCTAAGCAATCGATCTACCGCTTTCGAAAGGCAGACGTGTACACCTATCTCAAAGCAAAAGATGTAGTGGGCAGGGAAAATCTTTATTACTTGGACACGAATTTCCGCTCTTCCAAAGAGCTTATTTCTGCTCTTAACGCGCTATTTAGCCGCGATTTTCTTTATCTGCCCAAAATTCAACAGTGTCTTCCTTTTCAACCAGTGAAAGCAGGTGCGCTTGTTGACTCAGATTGCAACGATGGAAAGGGTGCGATCCATTTCTTTGTCATTGCCAAAGACTCTAGTGCAGTTTTTGAGGAAGTATATCTCCCTTTAGCGGCGCGCGAAATGGAAGCCAATGGCTGGAAAGGTACAGCGATCTTGGTCAAAGATCGATATCAGATTGAAAAAACACTTTCTTTTTTGAAAAAAAGGGGTATTCCTGCTGTATCTAAAAGCCATCGACCGTTGTGGAAATCCTCCTCTTTTCAGGCGGTTCTAGAGCTTTTTTTAGCGACTTTCACGCCTGAGGATTCATCCCTTGTTAAAATGGCTATAGCGGGCCCTTTTTACAGGCCCGGGCTTTCCTTTATCGACCTCAAATGCTTGTTGTTAGAAGAAGGTCTTGTCGCTTTTGCAAAGCAGTTTGCGTTCGACGCAGATGCAATGCAGGTTTTTGAACATCTTTTTCACTGGGAAAAAAGGGAGGGGCTTTCGCTTGAGGGAATCAAAAGAGCCCTTTATGACATGAAGGAAAAAGATGGTCCCATGAGTCGTATGGAGGTAGATGGCGAGGCTGTCCAAGTGATGACTATGCATATTGCCAAGGGACTTGAGTTTGATGTTGTGTTTGCGCTTGGACTTGCAACGCGCACTCCTTCTTCTCACGAAATCCAGGAGTTGGATGCTGAAAAACAGCGCCAACTCTATGTCACTTTGACACGCGCAAAAAAAAGGCTCTACATTCCGATTGCAGAATCCCATAGGAGCGCAGCTCCAGGGACTCATTCGCCGATTGAGCTGTTTGCGAAGCATTTTGAAGGATCTATGTGGGAGGCACTGACTATTCTTGCGGCTCAAGAGTCTATTACCATCGAGCCTGTTGTAGACAATATCGTTCTTGACACGCCCCGGTTTCTATTGCAAAAAGAGCGGGTTAAAGACAAGTTGTTGATTCCCCCTTCTTACACCCCTTTTTATCTTTCCTCTTTTACTACTCTAGCAAAGCCTTTACCGAGCGTTTTAAAAAGTCTATCTGAAGAGACAGATGTGATTAGTCTTCAAACCATGCCTAAGGGGAAAGAGACGGGGATTCTTATCCACGCTTTATTGGAAGCGATGTTTAGTGCCAAGGAGCCGCTTTGGCGAGATTCTCAGTGGATCAAGCGGCTTATTATTGAAGATCTCAAGGGCTCCCTTTTAGAGCCCTGGCATAGTGTGATTCACGAGATGATAGTGAGCGTATTGTCGCTTGAAATCGAGCCGGGGTTTTGTCTTCAGGACTTAGAGCCTTGCAATGTGCAGGCAGAGATGGAGTTTGTCTTTTCTCATCAACGGGATTTTGTGAAGGGTTTTATCGACCTCGTCTTTTTTCATCGAGGCCAAGTCTATTTTCTCGATTGGAAAACAAACTGGCTAGAAAACTATACGTATCAAGAGATGGAACAGGCTATCCGAGAGCACGACTATGAGTTACAGGCAGCGATCTACCGTGAGGCTCTCCTCAGGCATTTTACCCTGCCTTTTGGGGGGGCTTTGTATTTTTTTTTACGGGGAAAAAGTTTCTATTTGTTGAGAAATTTCAAGGCTTTCTCTACATTGATACCGAATGTTATTTGATGAACAATTAAAGACAGAGGTCTCGAGGTATTGGAATCAGGCTTCTTGCGGCACAGAGCACATCAAAGAGGAAAAGTTTTCTCATGCTTACTTTGAAGAGGCTGAAGCGCACCGATTTCGAACGGAACCGGAAATTTTTAGTTTTGCCCAATTCACTCGATTTTTTCAGAAAAAAGTGCTTGAGGTGGGTGTTGGAGCGGGAACGGACTTTCTTCAGTGGGTTCGAGCGGGTGCGGACGCTTATGGAGTGGATTTTACGCAAGAATCGATCGACCATGTGGAGCGGCGATTAAAACTCTATGGGCTGCAAGCGAACGTAGTATACGCCGATGCAGAAAAGCTCCCCTTCGAAACGAATACTTTTGATCTTGTCTACTCATGGGGAGTTATTCACCACTCTCCGGACACCAAAGAGTGTTTGCGTGAATTAGTCAGAGTAGCTAAGCCGGGAGGGCTTCTTAAGGTCATGATCTACAACCGCAGATCGCTAGTTGTATTTTATAGATACTTAAAAACGGCTCTTTTTAGGGGAAGGCCCTTTCGCTCTTTTAGCAACATTCTTTTTTATGATGTGGAGAGCTTGGGGACCAAAGGCTATACTTTTAAAGAGCTAAGAGCCATGTTGAAAGAGCTTCCTGTAGAAATTCTTGAAATGAAAGCAACGGTAACAAGTCATGACCGGCTACTTGTAAAAGCAAAGTTTTCAAGATTTTTAGCCTATCTAGCTGCCTCTTTTTTTGGATGGAATCGCTGCGGGTTTTACATGACGCTGGAATTGAAAAAAAATTGAGTGAAAAGTTCGGGTTAGATCAGTTTTTTGCAAAGCGTTTATTGAAGGGAGACTACACACCGGAAAGGGGGGCTCTTTTCAGTCGACTCATGAAGGAATCGAGAGAGGGGCACCTCTGTATCGAGGAGTCGAATCCCCCCGCTTTTCCTCCTCATCTGGTTGAAGAGGGAAAGGGGTTAGAAGTTTCATCCCCTGTCATTCGAAATGGAGGGAGGTTTTATTTACACAAGAATTGGATCTATGAGACCTATCTTCTTCAGGAGATCCAGCGTCTTCTAACAACGCCCCCTCCTGTTATTTGTGATGAACAGTCCTTTTTAGATGCCTTGAAAAAGGAGAATCTTCTTCCCAAGCAAACACTTGCGATAAAAAACGCTCTTAAACAGCGTATCAGCCTGATTTGCGGAGGGCCTGGAACAGGGAAAACATATACCGCTGCAAGTTTTGTTAGAAGTCTTTTGGCTTCTGGAAATAAAACGTTGAGAATTTTTCTTACGGCGCCCACAGGGAAGGCCGCTTCGCATCTTCATTTAGCCATCGGCTCAGAAAAGTGTCAGGCGATGACTTTGCATCGTCTACTCAATGTTCAGCCTGGGAAAAATCGCAAAGAGCAGAAAATAATCGACGCAGATCTTCTCATTATTGATGAGGCGTCGATGCTCGATGCGCCTCTTTTTTTCAAAACACTAGAGTCCATGGGAGAGGGGACGCGGTTACTTTTGATGGGAGATCCAGATCAGCTTCCTCCTATTGAGGCTGGGAGTGTATTTCGAGAGATGTCAGAACTTTTTGGTTCTCAGCTTGATGTTTCCATGCGAGTGGAAAATCAAACGCTACATTCTTTGGCAAGCGATATTCATCGAGGCCAAATGCCTTCGGAAATCCTTTTGCCGTTTCCTCAAGATCTAACGTGGGAGCTTTTGAAAAAACTGGATCCTATCTTGGCTTATGAGGAACCCGATCCAGTCATGTGTCTTAAAAAGCTCGATGCATTTCGCATTGTAAATGCGCTAAGGGTGGGTCCTTTCGGTTGTGACACCATCAATGAAGCTCTTTTTCTAGCATTGGCTTCCCGCATCGCTATAGGCCAATGGTGGGCCATTCCCATTATGGTTACAAGAAATACTCCGAGCCTGGATCTTTATAATGGAAGTTCTGGCGTGCTGATTGGCAAAAGCCGGGGAGGGATTCGTCTCCAAGAGGGCATTGCCTATTTTCCGGAGAAAGTGCTGTTTAAGGATTTACCTCCTTTTGAAATAGCATTTTGTCTCTCTATTCACAAGTCGCAAGGCAGTGAATTTCAATCTGTGCTAGCTCTTTTTCCTATGGGGAGTGAATTTTTTGGGAAAGAGGCGCTTTACACAGCTGTAACAAGGGCAAAAAAGAGCGTGGAAATAATGGCAGAACACCAAGTCGTAGAGAAGATGATGGTTAAACGGTCTCAAAGAACAACAGGTTTTAGCGCGCGGTTTGTATGAGTGTTTTATTGCCTTCAGCTGAGGCCCTTATCCAATGGACGCCAAGGGCTATTGCAGTGTCTCTTGGCGCCTATTACGGCCTTGGAATGGCTTATGACTTTGGGCTTATGGCCATAGTCGATCAAGTCGCGATTCGAGTGATTAAGCATTTTTCTGGCTATATAGGAGTGGGAGCTTTGATGCCGACAGTGCAATGGTATGCGGCTTGGACGGCAAGAATACTCTTTGCTGTAGGAGCTGGGATTGTCTACGAGTGTGCTGAACGGTTCGTTTGTTGTCTTGCCTCAAAAATGCAAAAAGTCCGAAATCGAGTCTAAAAAAAATCCTTCACAAAAATTCTTCTTATAAGCGAGAATCTTCGCTCTTTTTAAGGAGGAATCAATGAATTTAGGTATTTTGCCCCCTTGGGCTACATTCGCACAAACTCTTGCTTCCCTGGGAATGCAAGTGCACAGTATTACGGCCCGTACAAAATCATCCCCTGTAGAGCTTCCTTTAGTAAACAGTGGGGATAGCTCTTCCTCTCAGGAGAGGTATGAACCTGATCCAGGAGCTCTATACACGGAGTTTCGAGGAGAGAGAAGTGTTTCTGAGGGCGAATACGACTCGACAGGAGGAAAGCATCAAAAAATGACACGTCCTTTAAAAATGGTCATAGCTTTTGTGATGTCGGGAGCTTGTACCCAGAGTATGCAGTGGATAGCTGGTTCTTTAGGATGGCAGAAGGACAATCCGATTTGGGGTGTCGATTCTTCTCGGTTCCCTAGTTTGTCTGCGTGTCTCTCGACGTCTTGTTTTCTTTCTTCCTTATGTTTTACCAAAACAGTTTCTAAAAAACAGATAGCAGGGCAACTCCTTGTCACAACTGCTGTAATTGCCGTAGAGGCTTATAATCTGTCTAGAAACTACAAGGTGGATGAAGTAGTGCCTGACGTGGCAGTTGCAGTATTGGTGGCAGCTCTTTTTTCCAAGGTTTCTGCTCATTTTGTGAACTGGATGTTTGCGCCACAGTATAGGGCGGGTACTTTCATCACCTAGTGGGTGTGGCAGCTTCCCATTCAGGCCACGACGCGTGGCCTGAACTTTTCCAGATTTTGCGCTTTGACGCATCCAGAAGCTATCAAGAACAATTTAAACGACTATATTACTTGGAAAGACGAGCGGACAACCTGGATTTAGTTCGGGCTGCTTTTTGGGGTTTGTAAATACCTCGTTTAACGCCCTTATCCATCAAACTATAAATTTGATTCAGCTTGGCTTTCACCGCCTCAGGGGCCTCTTTGTCTTGGATGGAGCTTTCCAGTGAGCGAATCGATGTGCGTACAGACGCCTTATAAGACCGATTGCGAGTCTTTCTTTTATCGCTTTGTAGCTTTCTTTTTAAAGCGGAAGGTTGCCTTACTTTTTTCTTCTCTATTTCAGCCATTTTTCCTCGTTGAAGGTTAGTTAAGAACTCGCCATTATAGTCCCCTCACCAAAATTCGTAAAGAAGATGCGGTGTGCTCGCTTCAAAAGCCGTAGAGAGTACACGAGACCTCTTATGCACACAGGAAGTAGTTCACTCTGAATGTGAATATATTTTTTTTATTTAACTAAAAATGTTTCTGATGTATAATTACTTTAAAACATTTTTGGTATTTTGTGAATTATGCTGATTCTTCAGAATTTTTTGAAATTCCCAGGATTGTTCCCCAACGCAGCGGTTTTGTAGCGCGCTATTGTTGTGTTAAAGATTTTTTAAAAAAATGTGCGATTTTTCCTTTCGCCTTACTCTATAAGGCTTCTAAAACAATTTTTAGGGTGCTTGGCGTCTTTTTCAGTCTGGCTTGTATCCTGTTCACATTAGGCAGCTGTGGAAGGATTCGAGAAATGTTTACCAATAGGATGTCCGCTTTAGCAAAAGACCTTGCAGACTGGGTTCTTTTACCTTTTGCTGTTTTGATCTGCTTTGTACGGCTGATTTTGGGATTTGTGATTCACCCCAATCTTTATTTTAATCGCCTCGCTTAGCCCTTTCAAAAATAGACCTCTTGCATAATTCAGGGTTCGTCGCTTTTCGGGATTATTTTGACCGACTTTCGATTTTTTTTCGGGGGGTAATATACGAATGTTGATATTACCCTCCGAAAAAAAATCGAAAGTCGGTTCAAAAGAACCAGAAAAGCGACAGAACCTGAATTATGCAAGAGGTCTAATGTACAAAGCCGAGATACCAAACAGAGGAAAAATTTTTTTGTCAGTGCCGGCTTCCTTACATATTTTCTTTCCGCCTCTTTCCAGTATTCAAGAGGGTTTCGTAGTGCACAAAAAAAGCGGTCGCTAACACAAAAATAGGGACTTTTGAGAGCGGTGATTTGCTGCGGAGAGCCCAGAGGAGTGGAAATTTTTTTTTGGATTTTTCGAAGGTCGATGGGAAGTGGTTTCCCTTTTTTGATTCTTTTTTTTGAATCTAGTATTTCAAACTGATCATAAACGATTTCTTTTCGGATAGACATGTAATAAGAAAGATGTTCGCGCAAGAACTTTTCTTCAGGGCGAAGGAATTTTTTGTTGTAGCGTTGATCATCGAGCAGCCAGATCACTGCATAACCAAGAGAAGCATAGTCGCGGATCCTTTTCGCGGCTTCTTTTGCACTCATGGGAGAGCACTGCACCTCGATCACAATCTTTAGCCCTTTACGGTGTAAACAGGCATCGGCAATACGGTTGATCTCTAGGAAAGGCTTTTCCAATTCGACTCCGCTGTGGCCGAAAAGCTTGACCAGATAAAATTGCGCGAGGAAATGGTTCTCTTTTTTTGTGTAAAATCGGCATCCTTTCGCTTGTTTAAGATGATAGAAATGATCTCGACTTTGTACATTTTTTGAACCCATCTGTCGAGAGATGTTGCACCCAGCATAATACATTTCCTCGGAAGGGTATATTTTACCCTTCCTGTGAAATTTCTTAAGCTGAATTTTGCCTCTCTCAGCAGCTTTGTCCAAAAAATGTACAAAGTCGAGATGATGTCGCCCTGTTTTACCGTGTTTTCTTTTTACTGGCGAGTTGCAGCTCATGCACCAGTAGATCTTTTGGGACGTTGCTTCACTGGCAAAGATGAGTGCCTCATTCTCGTCCAGCGCGTAAAGAGCCATGAACGATCCCCCCAAAAGGGGGAAACTTATACTACAAAACAATATTTTAGTCCAATGCTTGGTTTGAGTGCTTGCGAATAATTAAATGAGTTGTATAATGTTGGCAGAAAGAGGGCTTTCCACCCAGAATGTTTTCGTTTCTCTGATAGCATTGATCATTTCCCATTTCTATTTAGGAGCGCATGACCGGCACTACGTCTTTTACCAATCCTCAGCACCAGCAGAAAATTGAAGAATTGGTGAGTATAGCGAAAGAGCAAGGGTATTTGACCTACGAAGAGATCAATGAAATCCTTCCTATGACTTTCGATTCCCCTGAGCAGATTGACCAAGTTTTGATCTATTTAAGCGGAATGGATATCCAAGTCTTAAACCAAGCAGAGGTCGAACGTCAAAAAGAACGAAAACGGGAAGCTAAAGAACTGGAGGGGTTGCCTAAGCGCTCAGAGGGAACTTCTGACGATCCTGTTCGAATGTATCTCAAAGAGATGGGTTCTGTTCCCCTTCTTACTCGGGAAGAAGAAGTGGAAATTTCCAAAAGGATTGAAAAGGCGCAGATACAAATCGAAAAAATTATTATGCGCTTTCGCTACTCGATACGGGAAGCGATTTCCATAGCAGCTCATCTCATTCCAGGCAAAGAGCGTTTTGACAAGATCATAGCGGAAAAAGAGGTGGCAGATAAAACCCACTTTCTCAATTTGTTGCCAAAGCTTTGCGAACTCATGAAGGAGGAGGATCTTCTTTTAGAAGAACTGCTCATTGAAGGTCGCGACTCTGATTTAAAAAAAGAGGCTCGGGCTGCGCTTTTAGAAAATATTGAAAAAGGACGGATTCGCTCCCAGGCATATCTTCGTAGATTTCACTGCAGACACAACATTATCGAAGATTTTGGGGAAGTCATCCTGTCTGCCTATGAGCGATTTTTGCAGTTGGAAAAAGAGATCCAGGAACTGACTCCTCGCGCCGAGAAAAATAAGTTTGCGGCAGCCAAACTTGCGGCGGCTAAAAGAAAGCTTTATAAAAGAGAGCTTGCTGCGGGACGTAATCTGGACGAGTTTAAAAAAGATGTCCGGATGCTTCAGCGGTGGATGGATAAGAGTCAGGAAGCCAAGCGGGAGATGGTGGAGTCGAATTTAAGACTGGTCATCTCGATTGCGAAAAAATATACCAATAGGGGGCTTTCCTTTCTTGATCTGATCCAAGAAGGGAATATGGGGTTGATGAAGGCGGTCGAGAAGTTTGAGTATCGACGCGGATATAAGTTTTCCACATATGCCACTTGGTGGATTCGGCAGGCAGTTACCCGGGCCATTGCCGATCAGGCGCGAACGATTCGTATTCCTGTGCACATGATTGAGACGATCAATAAAGTGCTTCGGGGCGCTAAAAAGCTTATGATGGAAACGGGCCGTGAGCCGACGCCAGAAGAGCTTGCCGTTGAGCTAGGTTTAACGCCTGAGCGCGTTCGAGAGATTTATAAAATCGCTCAGCACCCCATTTCCCTTCAGGCAGAGGTAGGCGATGGTGGGGAGAGCCAATTTGGAGATTTCCTCGAAGACACGGGAATCGAGTCGCCTGCGGAAGCGACGGGGTATGCGATTTTAAAAGATAAGATGAATGAGGTTTTAGCGACCTTGACCGATCGCGAAAGAACCGTTTTAATTGAGCGCTTCGGACTGCTGGATGGCAAACCCAAGACTTTGGAAGAAGTGGGTGTTCGTTTCAAAGTAACGCGTGAAAGGGTCCGTCAAATCGAAGCCAAAGCTCTTCGCAAAATGCGTCATCCCACAAGGGCTAAACAGCTTCAAGCCTTTCTCGATCTTCTTGAAGGGGAGTAACATTCATACCCGCATTTGACATCTGGAGAAAGACAGGGAAAAAGCCCGGCTTTACAGCCGGGCTTTTTTTGTCATTAATAGCTGAGGGCAGCACTAAAGTGCACTCTTGGTTTCCCGCTATCGTCCTTTTGGACTTTTTTGAGGGGGAAGCCAACATCTAAACTACTCGTAAAATACGAGGCAACCGCATACCTCACGCCAGATCCAATACCTAGAAGGGATTCTTGCTTAGGCCGGTCAGCGACTGAGTCGTTAAACCACGCGTAACCAGCATCTACAAAGCCGAGTATTGTGAAATGGTCGTCAAATTTTGGTACCCAAATGCCTACAGAAGCAATAGTAGGAGTGCTGATTTCAAAATTCCCGCAGAAAGAATTATCTCCGCCAACCACCTTCTCTTGATACCCGCGGACTGTCGAATGTCCGCCTAGAGAAAACTGTTCAGATGGAAGGAGGGTAGAGGGAGATACCTGCGCGCGACCTTTGGCTGAAAACTTCCAGTCATATAAGCTTTGGTCTACAGCTAGGGCGAGTTTTGAGTATACATAACTCACCGTTGCTCCTTCTCGCAAGTTCCCAAAATCTGCATCTGTTTGGTGAGGGAGCAAGCTCATTGGTGAGCCGATGAGGTCGATACCTGCGGTGATTGTATTTGTCTGTGACTTGCGTGCTGCATTGACGCTCCCTGTAAATTGGCTTATATAAGCGAGTTTTTTGTCTACAGGAGCTGGATCATCTTCATAGATGAGGTTCGAGTCAGCGCCTTTAAAATCAAATCCCGTTTCCCAAGTGAGCTGATCAATCCACGAGTTCTCTACAAACCACTGAGGGATCGCATAGCGAATTCCTGCCTTGTAGTTTTGTCGATTCTTTTGTGGAAAATCTGCACTTTTAGGAGTCGTGCCTGACCATGATCCAGAGAGCTTTAACGTATTACGCCATGGCAAAGGGGCGATATATGTGGCAGCATAGGACTGGTACTCAGCAATATGGTCTGCCAGAGTGGTCTCTAACTTCAAAGTGTGATCTGAGAAGATAAAATCATTGACGTCAATCGTTCCGAAAATTCGGGTCGTTCCAACCGGCAAGGTCCCGTTGTTATCCACGCCTGTAGAGATTTTCCAACTTTTTTTATCTGTAACAATGAGGTCGACATCAGTCACTCCAGGTGTCCCGCCAGACTCATAGTTCACGGTAATCGACCGGAAGGGATTCGAGTTCAGCCAACCGATATCTTCTGCTAGAGTTTGTTTGTGAATGGCATCATTTTCTTTGAGTCGGACCCATTTTGTGAGAGCGCGTGAATCGGTAAATTCATTGTCTTTCACATTTAGAGTGCCTAAGCGCTCTGGGGCGACCACCAATTGAACCACCCCATTAGAGGTGTCTTGGTTCGGAGGAACTATAACACTAAACCGATACTCATGATCGGCATAGTAAGAAGCAATCGCTTCTCGAAGCCCTTCCGCTCCATTTTGAGTTAAAGGAAAGTCTTCGAGGATAGCAGCCAACTCTTCAGAGGGTCTGATACCATCGAATTGTACTCCTTCAATGAGGTCAATATGTTCTTCTTTGACCTTAGCTGCGTCATTGAGGATGAGTGCGCCTTTGAGAAGATCATTTTCTGCTGCAAAGAGAAAAGATCCCACAAGTGAAAAAATAATACTAGTTTTCTGCATGAAATACTCCAGGGTCATAAAGTGAGCCCAAGATCTTAGCGCAAACGAAATTTTTACGCCACCCTTCCTCGCTGCACGGGTTTCAGGGGCTGGGTAAATACGGCTAATTTAAACAATTTCGATTCGCGCGATAAAATGACTGTGTGTTACCTCGAGTCCGCGCGGATTACGAGCGCTCATCGGTTCAATGCAAACAAAAGTCGCGTCTTTGGGCGAGTAGAGTTGCCAGGAAATTTGTTCATTATCCCCTTGATACGTAATGTTTAACCCCTGACCTTCTGTTTCAAAATGAATCTCCCCCTGGTGATTCTTAAGGGGAAGAAACCCATAGTCTGCAAAATGGGAGAGATCAAATTCCAGATGCTGTAAATCCGCTTTACACCACTCTTTAGGCATTGGCTTAAAGATCCCCATGTCATTATACACGTCTTGAACAACCGCTCGAATCTTACCGTGTCGATTCTGGAGCGCATAGTAATAATGGATTCCTGCAAGGCACACTCGGGGACTTTGTACACTCATTTCGATTTCGAGACCTTCTGGTAACAGTTCTGCCCTAAAATCCATTTCGAAATCTACGCCCTCAAAAGTGGAGAGCTTCTCTCCCTTATAGGTGTCATGGCTTGACAGCTTCGCGAGGATCTGGCTTTGCGTCACCTGGCACTTCCACGGCACATAGCGAGCGATCCCATGAGGAAAAGGGTCTTCGCTTCCCTTTTTTCGCATCTCCACAATATGGGGGAAAAAAGACTCATCAAAATTTCGGGCAATCCACTCTTTTTTCTGTCGGTAAAAATGGGGACCGATCAGTGGCCCAAGCCCTGAAAACGTCGCTTCAAAGGCGGACCTTGTATTTGGGTCGATGGCCTCGAGCTTACCTTTTGTATAGCTCACTAAATTCAGGCCCCGTTCAGGCAGAAAGACGGCTTGCAGAAAAGAGCCGTCGACAGCCCGATTGTTCAGAGTAATCGTTTTCACTGAATCGCTTGGTTCAAAATATTTTCCAAAAGCTCCTGTTTGCCAGAAACGCCTCTCGGCTCAATGTTCCGACTGATCACAGTTGTAGAAAGATGTGGAAAGTCAACCTTCCCCGAAAGAATAGATTTTCCCAATTTTCTTTTCCAATCTGCGTATCGCGCCTTTTGGAATTTGCCAAAAGGGTCTTTTTTATAGAGCTCTATGGCAGCGATGAGTGCTCTGGCTAGAGTATCGATCCCACAAATGTGGGCGTGAAACAAATCTTCCAAGTCTATGCTTTGTCTGCGAAGTTTTGTGTCTAAATTCAAACCACCCGTACGGAATCCTCCCCCTTTTAAAATAAGGTAGATTGCATAGGTGAACTCTTGCAAATTATGAGGAAACTGATCGGTGTCCCAGCCCAGTTGTGGATCGCCCTGATTCGCATCAATACTCCCAAAGATGCCATTCGCGATGGCGTAGGCAATCTCATGGGCAAAACTATGGCCTGCAAGAGTGGCATGGTTCCCTTCAATATTGACCTTAAACTTCTTTTCCAGGCCGTATTTTTGCAAAAATGCAAAGACGGTTGCAGAGTCGTAGTCATACTGATGCGTGGAGGGCTCTCTCGGCTTTGGCTCAATTAATAACGTTCCTTGAAAGCCGATTTTCTCTTTATAGTCCGCCGCCATGTGCAAAAACCGCGCAAACTGATTCTCCTCACGAACGAGATCTGTATTCAGAAGCGTATCATAGCCTTCTCTTCCTCCCCAAAAAACGTAATTCTGGCCTTTTAGCTCATGTGTTACGTCCATTGCAAGCTTGACTTGCGCTGCTGCGTAAGCAAATACCTCCGGGTCTGGGTTCGTAGACGCTCCCGCCATGTAGCGAGGATGGCTAAAGAGATTCGCTGTTCCCCAAAGAAGCTCTTTTTTTGTCCTGGCCATTTCCTCTTGCATCTTATCTTTGATCCGTTCCAAATTCTTTTTGGTCTCGCGAAACGTCTTCCCTTCAGGAGCTACATCTCGGTCATGAAAACAAAAATACTTGACTCCTAATTTATCTAAAAACTCAAATCCCGCCTCAATTTTTTGAAGCGCAGCCTTCATCGGATCTTTTTCTCTCATCCAAGGCCTTTCGAAAGTATTCATGCCGAACATGTCGCTTCCCAGCCATGAGAAGCTATGCCAAAAACACACAGCGATTCGAAGATGCTCTTCCATGCTTTTCCCAAGAATTTTCTTCTTCGCATCATAGTAGCGAAAACTTAAGTGTTTTTTGCTGTTCGGCCCTTCATACGGAATGGCATGAAGTTTTGGAAAATACTCTTTCATAATGCCTCTTGAAAACAGGGTTTTAGCTGTCTATAAAGATGCTTAAACAGCATTCTCTTCTTATCATAATCGTCTTTTGCCGGTTCAATAATTTTCAAAACTTTTGGGGGTTTAAGCATTTGGGCTGGGTCTTGATTTGCTTCTTGAGACAATCTCGCCAGGCGAGCGGCCCCTAAAGCTCCTCCCAATTCTGCATGTTCGCGATACGTTAACGTTTGCTGCAGGATGGTCGCTAAAATACGCCCCCACAAATAGCTTCTTGCCCCGCCGCCCACAACAGAAACCTCCTGGATAGACGCACCCTTTAAAATCGCTTCTTGACCATCTGCCAAATCAAAGGCTACTCCCTCTAAAATAGAACGGACCATTTCCTCTTTCGTTGTTCCTGCATTCAGACCAAAAAACACTCCCCGGGCATAAGGATCGTTATAGGGCGTTCGGATACCTGACAAATAGGGAAGAAACAGGAGTTTTGTCGATGTTTTATCTGCCATTGCATAGAGAGTGTCAAATGTATCGATCCCTAAAACCCCTTTGATCCAATGCAAGTTCGCCGCTGCACTTAAATGTACGCTCATCTGATGCCACAGCCCGGGAAGGCAATGGCAAAAGGTATGAATTCCGTCGGGAACATTAGGCCGAAACTCGCTTGATGATACAAAGTAGACCCCCGATGTTCCAAGAGAGAGGAATGCTTGGCCTGGCTGAGTCGCGCCTATGCCAACGGCGCTTGCAGCATTATCCCCTCCTCCAGCGACAATCTCTACGCGGTTCCTTATCCCCCACCGCTCTTTGCATTCGCGGCTGAGTTCTGAGGTCACTTCGGTTCCCTCATAGACCTTAGGAAGATGTCGCATACTTAAATCAGTCGCTATGATCATCGCCTCTGACCACTTTCTTTTGCCGACATCCAGCCAGCACGTGCCTGACGCATCTGATACATCAGTCGCAAAGTCGCCGCTCATCTTCATTCGCAAATAATCTTTGGGGAGGAGCACTTTTGCAATGTTCGCAAAAATCTGCGCCTCATTGCGTTTGACCCAAAGAAGCTTTGGCGCAGTAAATCCTGGCATCACACGAGTCCCGATTAGATGCTGAAAGCCGGGGACCCTGTGTTCTAACTCTTTACACTCTTCAAAAGACCTTCCATCATTCCAAAGAATCGCCGGACGCAGCACATGGTTTGAGGCGTCTAAGAGGACAGCTCCATGCATTTGCCCGCTCAGTCCAATCGCTTGTATTTGCTCCCGGCCTTGCAGCTTAAACATGGCTTGATTAAGCCCAGTCCACCAATCTTCTGGGTTCTGTTCTGAATAAAGGGGTTTGGGCCTCCACACTGTCAACTCTTGAGAGCTTTCTGCAACGATCTTTTCATTCCCGTCGATCAGGACGAGTTTAAGGCTCGATGTCCCAAGATCGATGCCAAGAAACATTCTTAGCTCCCTATGTGGCGAGGAGCAACGCCTTTCATGAGTTTCTCTTCGATCTCTTCCAGAGTCACCCCTTTTGTCTCTGGAATGTAAAACCAGACAAAGACAATCGAAAGAATGGTGATGAAGAAATAAATGAGAAATGTAGTGCCGGAGCCGGCAAATTCCACAAGGGTTAAAAAAGTAAAAGTGACCAGCCAGTTGCTGCCCCAGTTTGCGCACGTCGCGACACTGGATCCCAGACCGCGCACTCTTAAAGGATAGATCTCCGCAATCATCAGCCACATGATGGGCCCCATGCTAAAGCCAAAGCAGGCGATGTAAAGAAGCATAGAAATAAGGGCCATATCGCCGAAAAGCTCATGCTGCATGTGGAAAAACATCCAAGAGAGTCCCAAAAGCCCGATAGCCATCCCAATCTGTCCTGTCATTAAAAGAGGTCTTCTTCCCCATTTATCCAAAAAAGCGGTGGCAATAAAGGTGGAAAAAAAGAACACAGCGCCTACTCCGACGGTTGCAAAAATAGCTGCTGTGGCCTCTTCATACCCTGCCATCTGAAAAATTGTAGGAGCGTAATAAATGATTGTGTTAATGCCTGTGACCTGTTGGGCTACAGCAAGAGCGATGCCGATCCAAAGGGATACGCGGATATGCTTGGAAAAAAGAAGCTTCCATCCCCCTTTTTCGACCTTTAAATTTTTCAAAATACGTTGATATTCTTCTTGAATGTTTTCGTCTCCTCGGATGGCTTGTAAAATTTCCAAGGCTTTATCTTCTTTGCCTTGGGCTGCCATCCATCGGGGGCTATAGGGGAGAAAGATCATGCCTATCAGCAAGCAAATAGCTGGGACTACACCAGCGGCAAACATTCCTCTCCATTGGCCCATCCCAGCGAAATAATAATCGACGATATAGGAGACAAAAATCCCAAAGGCTATTGCGAGCTGATTCAAAGAGACGAGAGCACCCCGATATTTGGGCGGGGCGATTTCAGAGATATATAAAGGAGCAACGTAGGAGGCTACTCCGATGGCAAGACCCACAAACATCCTAAAAGCGATGAGCATGCCTACATTTTGAGAAAGGGCACATCCGATCGAGCCAATGCCAAAAATCAGTGCGTCGACAATCAAGAGATTGCGCCTTCCAAAATAGTCGGACAGCCGGCCACTGCAAACAGCCCCCAAAAAAGCGCCGATTAACACACTGCTGACGACGATTCCATTCATCTGAGGAGACAGCTGAAACTCCTTTTCGATAAATAAAATGGCGCCCGAGATGACGCCCGTATCATACCCAAAAAGAATCCCTGAAATCGCCGCAATACACGCGATGTAGATAAAAAAGTACGAATGCTTACCCTTCAAAGAACACCTCTTCCCCTATTAGACCTCTGGTAGAACCTGAGTTATGCAAGAGGTCTATTTTCGGTATATAATCGCTCGACAGATTTTCCTCCACATGATTTGATAAACCTTTAAGAGGAGGCACTATGTCGGATCGGAAATTGAATCTGAAAGATCTTCAACTGAAGCACAAACGGGTTTTAATGCGCGTGGATGTGAATGTGCCCTTAGCTCATGGTGTCATTGAAGATGACTCTCGCATACTTGCAGCGATCCCTTCGATAGAATACATTGTAAAACAAGGAGCCTCCTTGATCCTCATGAGCCATCTTGGAAGGCCCCAAGGGAAACCCGATCCGGCTGCCTCGCTCACACCTATCGCTATAAGGCTGTCTGAAATACTGAAAAAACCAGTACAAATGGCCAAGGATTGCGTTGGGTCTGAGGTAGAAAAGATAGCCCATGCGTTGAAACCTGGTGAGATTCTACTCTTAGAAAATTTGCGATTTCATCCAGGTGAGGAAAATCCGCTAGAAGAGCCCCACTTTGTACAAGAGCTGGCTAAATTAGGCGATGTGTATGTAAATGATGCCTTTGGCACAGCCCACCGAGCGCATGCTTCAACAGTCCTCATTACACAATATTTTCCTAAACAATCTGCCATGGGATTTTTAATGGAAACAGAAATACAAAAGCTCTCTTTTCTTTTAAAAAATCCGCCAAAACCTTTCTATGCTATTGTCGGAGGGGCGAAAGCGTCTAGCAAGATCGGTGTTTTAAAAAAATTAGCCACTCTCGTGGATAGCGTGCTAGTTGGCGGTGCGATGGCATTTCCTTTCTTAAAAGCGCAAGGTGTCTCTCTCGGAGCATCGCTATCTGAAGACCTCAATACGGTTGCCTCTCTTCCCAAGGATCAACTAGTCCTGCCTGTTGATCTTGTGGTAGCCAACGCTTTCTCAAACGATGCGAGAGTCCAGACCCTTTCTATTGCCGATGGCATCCCTGAGGGTTGGTATGGGATGGATATCGGACCCAAAACAGTCATTCAGTGGACAGGCTTGTTAAAAGATGCAAAAACCGTTTTTTGGAATGGCCCTCTTGGCGTGTATGAAATGCCCCATTTTGCCAAAGGAACCCAAGCCATTGCCTCTTTTCTTGCGACACTCAAAGCAAAAACATGTGTGGGAGGAGGCAATTCTATTGCAGCAGTTAAGCAAATGGGCCTTGCGGATCAGTTCTACCATCTTTCAACGGGCGGTGGCGCATCATTAGAGTTTTTGGAATTCGGACATCTCCCAGGCATTGACGCATTGACAACAGCCCTATGAGACTTTTTGTTCCACTTCTTGCCCTTGATGCAGGAATGTCCGCGTCTTTCTATAGCACTTTAAATAATTGGGGAAGTGGAAATGAGCAAATGGCTCCATACATTGCAAAGAGGTATCGTGAAAGTTGACCCCATAACCGTGATTGTAATAACAGATCGCCTCTATCCAATCTCCAATGGCGCCGTCACCTCGGAAAGAGGGCATAAGGAAAGCAAAATAGTAGCGAAGCTGAGCTATTTGTTCCTGAAGCGTCTCGAAGGGATCCTCTTGTTTCCATTGAAGAATCCGCTGAAAAATATCCTCTATTTCTGTCATTGTATCTTGCATATGACAAGAGTGTTGATGAACCACATAAGAGCGCCCCTCTTGTGCAAGAATCGTATGAGGCGGCCGCGAACCATCCCGATAAGACCAAGTCACAATCTCCCCTAGCGGGGTTGGTTTTCCCAGTACGCGCACAAAAATCTTCGTTATGCAGAATACGTGTTTAAATCCGTTAAAGAGGTAGAGTGCAGGGTGTTTCTGTGCATGCTGAGTCTCTTTTTGCTTTATATAAGAAGAGAAATCGAGCTGATTAGTAAGGAGGAGCACAGAGCGATAACTCATCTCCTCTGGGTATTGTCTTGCAAATTCGTGAACCTCTACATCGGGTATGTCCTTTTCGACGACTCTTTTTTCCTTAACAAATTGCTCCCAAACTGTAGTAGCACTCTCTACTTTTTTCTGATAGTCTTTTGCAGAAAGAATCTGAACCTGATATGAAAAACGCGCTTGAGGGTCTATTTTCGGGGAAATCACTGTAGAAGGTTGGACTGGACCAGACACGGGAATAGAGACTTTTTCTAGGTGCCGAGCTAAAAATGCACGGCATTTCTCTCCTTGTTGGTCATAAGGGTAAAAAAGACCTGTATGGCACATGCCTAGAGAGTCTTGTCTTGGTTTTCCAAACATTTCACAGTGTTCACTGCCCATGGTCTCAGCCAGCGTTTTTCTGGCTTGTTGCAGTTGGTGCAGCAATCCTTGAAAAATCCCCTTAACCCGACCGGCGTTCTTGAGCCACTCATAACCCTTATTGCAAGCTTCGACTGCCCCTATTCGGTACATGTTTTGATTTCCATAACGGGAGACAACCGCTATATTTTTTTGTTGTTGCCCTTGCAAATAGTTAGAGAAGTGTATCTGTTCAAACGGATTGACAGCAGCCATGATTGTAGAATCCTCTATTAAGTCCAAAAATTAGGCGTAAAGAGTAAGGATTTCCTACATAAAAGTCGAGATAAAGGTGGACTAAAACCTAAAGTCTCCAGAAACTGTGACTGCCTCTTCATCTACTAGGCGCGCCTCTAGATTGAGCATAAAGTATTTGCCTGTAGATAAGGTACAGCCCAAATAAAACCCTACTGGGGTCCGATTTTCAAACGTATTAACCCCTTGAAGACTTTCTGAAATGGGCACTGAAAAATCTTGTAGATCCGTAGTGGCGCGCAAGTACTTCACGCCAATGTAGGGAGTAAAAAGATCGATCTTATAGGAAAAATCGAGATTGATTTGCCACTGTCTCCAATCAAAACGGGAGCCTCCTACCGTTTGTGTCTCACCGTTGGAGTGTAAAGAAGAGGGAAGGTAGCAGCACGAGCTGTAGCGGGCACCCATTCCTAAGCAAACTTTATACCACTGATATAATACGGCTCTTCCTCCGATAGCCCAAAGGAAATGGTCGTCTGTTTTGACTTCGATCCGAGTCACTGTCCCTAAAGACATATCTTCAAAACGCCAATCAGCCTCTGTTTGAGACATGCCAAAAACACCATAAAGATCTAGGCGGTCTAGAAAATTGAGTGTCAAAGTTCCTGCTTGGATCCACTCTTCATAGGTATCTACGCGCCCCTGACCCTGGATGCGCTGTTCCATTTTGGCATCGGCCACAAAATCTCCTTCATATCCAGCTCGAACATCCACCCAATCTCTAGAAGAAGAAAAAAAACCTCGCTGAATCAACGCAGGGGCTGCCGTATTTCCAATCGGAGCAGCAGGAAGGCTGCTCAATAAAATAGATAACAGTACCAAACCAAAAAAATGTCTCATTCTACCATTTCTCCGGATCAGATATACCAATGCATCCGGTTAGAATTCAAAGAAATACTCATTAGGCTCTATTAAAATTACCCACTCTGAAGAGTTTTGGGGAGACTGCCATTGCTTCCACTCACTCATCGGCGCTCCCTGAGTTGCGGTTCGGTTCAGCCGCCAAAGCTCCAACTCGTGCGTGATCGGATGATGCAGAAATCCAAAAAACCAACTCGACCAATTGGTGTCTCCAAATAAATAGGGCGTCGGAAGATAGCCAAGATCCCTCATGGCCTTCGCAATCTTCATATCCCAATCTTCATGAGAAAATGCGTTTTTTGAGGAATGGAGAATGGCATATTTTAAAGCATTGTAAAGATCCAAAGGACCGTACCATTCTTCTACTAAATCACTCCACCCGGATCCTCCTAAAACCTCGCATATCTGGTATATTGCTTCTTGAGCCTTTTCTCTTGGTAACAGAGGAATTTGTTCATAAAGGCAAGAATCCACGACCGTTTCTTTATGTTTCATTGTAGGATCCAGGGCATGAATGAGATTCAGCCGAAACTCCAGGCTGGTTTGAGCTGCTGGAAGCTGCCGGAACCTGTGGATAAAAAGCGCCTTGTGTTCCTCAATCATCCGATGGCTCAAAGTGTGAACAATATGCTCCTGGCTGAATGCATCCCATTCCATCTTGCGCAAATTCTTATGCAGGTTGTCAGTAAGAAGATCAGGATACAAGATAAAGGCATGCGTCGGAGAATGCATCAAAAGAGCTCTTCCCTTTTTCACTTTTTGTAAAAAATCCAATAATTCTGCAGAAGAACCGGGGCAAATTTTTGCCTCCGTAAAGGGCCTTTGCCGATTCGAGTAGGAGGCAAGTAGTATCTGTAACGTACCCCCTGAAACGTAATCCCACGGAGATCTTCTTTGCTTTGCTTTTGCTCGTTCAAAAGAAGAGGTAAGGAATGCAGGTTTTTGTATGAATTGAATCATACGTGTAGAGAGGCCCGTTAAAAATTCTCTTCCCAAAACTTCTGGAACTTCTAAATCCCTTTCAACGGTTGAGAAAAAATCCCTTAAAGAATCGATGTATTGATCCGCATTTTCAATGGCCGTCCACTGAGAGGCATCTTTTCTTCCATGTTTATAGACAAGGCGGAATCCCGCCGCACTATCATCTATAATCTCTGCTTCTTCAGCAGAGATAGCTGGGTCAAAAAGCTCCTGAAAATATTCCTGCATCTTCTGGTCATACTGTTCAATCAAAGAAGAAAAAACTCGTGTAAGCGCCTCTCCTCTAGACACGAGTTCTCCCCGAAATTTTCCCAAAGATTCTACCGCCAGCGATTGGGTCATCCACTCAGACTTGATTTGATTGCGTTGTGTGGCCCCCATTGCCCCCTGAAACATAACTTCCAAAGCCTGTAGCGAGCCTTGACACGCTTCCATCTCACGGCTCAACGCTTCGATCTTTTGGTTGGTGTTTTGCAGTTCCCCGTCAATTTCTCTATAAAGAAACTCTCCTATGCCCCCTTTTTCTTCCGGGTGCATGCCTAAACTGATGTACAAATTCCAGCGCGTAAACTCCGTTTTTAAGTCAGCAAAAGAAGCGAGCGTATATTCCCACGTTCTCAAAAGAGCACAGTCGGTAATGGCCCGGAACACTTGGCAAGCTTTTTCAACCCTCTGACTCCAATCCACCACTTTTTTGGCCCTTGGGCTGGGTGCTTGATAGTACACAGGAGATTGGCTAATCAAAAGGGGCGTCATGCGCATTTTCGCTAGGTACTCTTCCTCTTGTAAGTCCTCCTCCGTAAGCCCCTCATCATCGAGCAGCAGCTTTTGAAACAGGGTCTTTGGAGATTGAGGACCCATCTCGCGAATGTTTTGCTGAAGAGCTGGACTCCAAAATAATCCAGCTTCTTTGAGGCTCGCCGCAATCCCTAAAGAGTTTTCCAAAAAAGGCGCTTTTCGCAAAAGATCCCCGACACCCGGATTTAAACCAAAGGGAATAGAATACTCCTTCCCCATAACAACTCTTTTGATTTGCCCTGTATCTAAAAGATCGTGAAGATCGCTAAAAAAACGGAGGGGGTGTTGCTGCTGAATCAAAAGGGCAGGAGCCGTCGCAAAGCAAGATCCTGTTGCCTGTCTAAGGAACGTCAGCCATGCGCAAAGAGCGGCCCTTCTGATATGCACCGCTTCTATTTTTACTATTACGCTTGGAAAAAGGGTTTCTCGAATCACTATCTCTGCTTTCCTGTGGCAAAGCGGTAAAAAAAACTTTCGGATGCTTTTCCAAATCCTTTCATCTTCTAAAAGAGCCTTTAAACATCTCTGAAGATGCCCGTATAAAAGCGCATCGCCCTCTCTTTTAGGCCCGATGAGAAAGGGCTCTTCTTGGATCAAACGGTGTAAAGAAAGAAGTTTTTCCTGATCGAGTTCTCCTGTCTCATCAATGAGGGCAATCGCTATTTTCAACCCCAAAAATCTCGCGCGGAATCGAAACGAGTCCTGAAGTGGACTCTCTTCCATCAACATCGATGTGTGGGCCTCCTTTGGAAGGTCGAGAAAATGAGCCAAGGGGCCTCTTAATGACTCAAAAAAAAGATTGTAAAACCGATCCATATGATTTCTCTAAGAAGCTTTACATGACGCCTCGAATACTGTACACTGGTATACCGAATTGCACTTAAATTTGAAAATTTTTATGAAACTAAAAGTCAAAGACCAGATCTACGAGTTCCCTGAGGGAATCACACCTAAAGATATTGCGAGCAAGCTCCACTTAACGGCCCCTGAGCAAGCGGTGACCGTCAGTGTGAATGGAACGCTAAGAGATTTTAACTGCCCGTTGCAAGAAGGCGATCATGTAATCTTTTGGAACTTTGACGATGCTCTAGGAAAAGAAGTATTTTGGCACACTTCGGCGCATGTTTTAGCCCAAGCCATTTTGCGGCTTTGGCCCAATGCAAAGCCGACGATCGGCCCACCTATAGAACAGGGTTTTTACTATGACTTTGGCAACCTGTCGATTTCTGAGGAAGACTTTCCTAAAATTGAACAAGAAATTGAAGTCATTCTGCAAGAAAATCACCCGACGGAGAGGATGGAGTTTGCAAATAAGGAGGAGGCAAAAGAGGCCTTTTCCACAAATTCTTATAAACTAGAACTCATTGCAGGGTTTGAAGAAACTCCCATTTCTGCCTATAAGCAAGGGGAATTTTTCGATCTTTGCCGAGGACCTCACCTGGCGGCATTAAGCAAAATCAAAGCGTTTAAAATCCTCAAAACCTCTGGCGCCTATTGGCGGGGCGACTCGGAAAAGGATATGCTCACTCGCGTCTATGGAATCTCGTTCCCCGACCGAAAAAAGTTAAAAGACTATCTCACCCTCCTAGAGGAGGCAAAAAAACGGGACCACAAGACTCTAGGACCTTCGCTCGATCTTTTTTCGTTTAAAGAAGAAGCTCCAGGCATGCCTTTTATCCACCCCAGAGGACTCACCATTTGGAATCAGCTCCTAGCTTTTTTGAGGGAATGTTTAAAAGAAGCGAACTATGAGGAAATTAAGACGCCGACGATGATGAGCCGTGAACTTTGGGAACGGTCGGGCCATTGGTTTCACTACCGTGAAAATATGTTCACGTCCCATGTGGAAGAGCGCGACTTTGCCATCAAGCCCATGAACTGCCCCGGCTGTATGCTCTACTATCGTTCAAAAACCCACAGCTACCGTGAGCTCCCCTTACGAATCGCAGAAATTGGCCACGTGCACCGCTTCGAGCCTTCTGGCGCTTTAAATGGCCTCTTTAGAGTGAGAGCCTTTCACCAAGACGATGCGCACCTCTTCATGCGGCCCGATCAAATTCAAGAGGAAATCCATGAAATCCTCAAACTGGCCGACAAAATTTACAGGACCTTTGGCCTTCCCTACCGGATGGAACTTTCAACAAGACCTGAGAAATCTAAAACCATTGGAACGGACGAAGAGTGGGCCAATGCCACAAGCGGTCTCAAAGGAGCACTGGACGATTGGGGCCATTCTTACCGGATTAATGAGGGGGATGGAGCCTTTTATGGGCCAAAAATTGATATCCATATTCGAGATGCTCTCGGAAGATTTTGGCAGTGCGGCACTGTGCAACTCGATATGTCCCTTCCTGAAAAATTTGATCTTGAGTACGTCACTGCAACTGGAACGCATGCAAGACCCATCATGCTCCATCGAGCGCTTTTTGGTTCCATTGAGCGCTTTTTTGGTATTTTGATCGAGCACTTTGCTGGGAAATTTCCCTTTTGGCTTAGCCCCTATCAAGTAAAAATCGCAACGGTGGCTGATCGACACATTCCTTACGGAGAGAGGCTGCAAAAAAACATCGAAGCGCTTGGCATCGTATGTGATATCGACGCTTCGCAGGAGTCGGTGGCAAAAAAGGTTCGCAATGCACAGCTTCTCAAAACGAACTACCTACTGACAGTGGGCGATAAGGAGGTAGAAAATAAAACAGTGGCGCTTCGCACTCGCGATAATGTGGTACACGGCGAGATTGACATTGCAGATTTTCTTGATAAAGTCGTAAAAGAACGGGATGCACGCGCGCTGATGTCACCCTTTTCAGCGGGTGTCTAAACCCCTTCTCGAGGAGAAAAAATGAAGGTGATCTCCATTAGCAGTTTCAAGGGAGGAACTGCAAAAACATCCACCACGCTGCATGTCGGAGCAGCCCTGGCCCTTTTCCACCATAAGCGCGTGTTACTCATCGATTTTGACGCGCAAGCAAACCTCACAACAGGTCTTGGATTCGACCCTGATGAACAAGACAGCATGGCGCCTGTTTTGCAAGGGGAAAAGCCAATCCATGACGTAATTTTAGAAACGTGCATTCCAAACATGCATATTATCCCGGCAGACACCTGGTTGGAGCGTGTGGAAGTTTCAGGTGCTTTAGCCGCTGATCGCTATTCTCATGAAAGGTTAAAAGAGATCTTGCGTGAGCTTCCTTACGACGTTGTGATCATTGACACGCCGCCCTCTCTTTGTTGGCTGACTGAGTCTTCTCTCATCGCTTCGCATTCTTCCCTTGTCTGTGCAACGCCAGAGTTTTATAGCGTTAAGGGTCTGCAGAGGCTCTCTTTATTTATTAACAATATTTCAGAAAGACACGGTACGACTGTTTTAGGGGTGTCTCTTTCTTTTTGGAACCAAAGGGGAAAAAGCAATGAAGCCTTTTTGAGGGTGATTGAACAGACTTTTCCCGGAAAACTCTTGCAAGCAAAAGTGAGACGCGATATTGCAGTATCTGAGGCGACGATTTATGGGAAGCCTATTTTTGAGACTTCGCCGACTGCTCGCGCTTCCAATGATTATATGGCTCTCACGGCGGAAATACTTACGAGGATTTGATGATGTCAAAATTCAATGACCTGCTTCATTTACGATTCAAGCAAAAAGAACCGCAACAAGAGAAAATGATAGCTCTCGTTGAGCGAGCGAATAAGGGAAATCTTTCGAGTTTTTCTGGAGTATTTCGAGTAGCTGAGCTCAATGAAAAGGAAAAAGAGGATCTGGAAAACATCCTTCGCAGCTTCCAAACAGCTGAAACGGGCAACGTAGACGAAGATTTTAAAGCGCTGAAGACGATTACCTCAGAGGTGAAAGCGATCACAAACCAAGCTGTGATTTTACATGGAGAGAGGATTAAAAAAGCGCAAGAGATTTTAAAAAACTATCGAGAGGGAGCCTTTACAGCCTGGCTATTTTCGACCTATGGCAACCGGCAGACTCCCTATAATTTTTTACAGTACTACGAGTTTTACACTCTTTTGCCCCAATCGCTTCATGCAAAACTGGATCAAATGCCAAGACAAGCAGTGTATAGCCTGGCGAGTCGGTCGGGTTCTATCGAGCTGAAAGAAGAAATCGTTAAAAACTATGTAGGGCAAGCAAAAGAGGAACTCTTAAAACTCATCCGCCACCAGTTCCCTCTCCCAGAAGACGATAAAAGACTTCCCCTTTTCGGACACAATGCCATCCAGTATCTCAAAAAAGCGAGAGAACAGCTAAAAAACCGACATTGCAGTCTAAAAGAGGACGAGAAGGGAAAGCTTCAGCTTCTTATAGAAGAAATCACTCGTTTGATTGGAAAATAGAGTGTCTTGTACGCGTCATACAACTTACATATCTCCTTTTTCGGCTCGCTACAGCAGCAAGGAAATGTCGTATCTCTTTTCGCAGCAATTTAAAATATCGACGTTTAGAAAGCTTTGGGCATCTCTTGCTAGGGCAGAGCAGGCGCTCGGTCTTCCGATTACTCACACACAGGTCAAAGAGTTAGAAGACAACGTAGAAAAGATCGACTTTGAATTGGCCCTGGCTTATGAAAGGAAATTTCGGCACGATGTGATGGCGCATATTTACGCTTTCGGCGATCAGTGTCCTCATGCCAAGCCGATCATTCATTGGGGAGCTACCTCCTCTTATGTAACTGACAACACAGATCTCATTCAACTGAAAGCTGCGCTAAAGCTCCTTTTTTCAAAACTCCTTCATATTCTCCGCTCTTTAAGCGTTTTTGCGAGACAAGAAGCTGCGTCGTACACTCTTGGCTATACCCACTATCAACCGGCGCAACCGACAACGGTCGGCAAAAGGGCTTGCCTTTGGTTGCAAGATCTTCTCTTTGATGCGAGGGAACTAGAAAGGCACATCGAGACGCTGCCTTTTCTTGGGACTAAAGGAGCAACCGGTACACAAGCCTCCTTCTTACACCTCTTTGATGGCGATGGCAGGAAAGTTCAAGAGTTAGAAAGACTGATTGCAAAAGATTTTGGTTTTTCCAAAGTCCTTCCCCTTTCAGGGCAAACCTACACAAGGAAGATGGACCTCAATCTCCTCAATAGCCTGGAATCTTTTGCCGCAACAGCCCACAAAATGGCCACTGACATCCGGCTTCTTTCTCACGATCAAGAACTCAGCGAAACTAAGAGCCCCAGCCAAATTGGTTCTTCGGCGATGCCGTTTAAAAATAACCCGATCTACTCAGAAAGAATTTGTGGGATTGCCCGTTTTGTCATGTCTTTAGCGCAAAACCCCGCCTACACGACAGCGGTACAGTGGCTGGAGCGCTCGTTAGATGACTCGTCCAATAAGCGCCTGGCCATCCCTGAGGCATTTTTGGGAGCTGATGCCATCCTGAACTTGCTTGCGCATCTCGTTACCAATCTTTCTGTCAACCCAAGCAAGATCCAGCAACATTTAGAAGAAAACTTGCCCCATCTGGCAATGGAAAATATCTTGATGCAAGCGGTAAAAGAAGGAAAAGATCGGCAGGAGGTGCATGAAACACTTCGAAATCTCGCAGGAAAATCCATGGATCACATTGCAAAAGAGCTCAAGATCGATCCGCAAACCATCAGCCTCTCTGCCCTTTCAGGAAGGGCCAAAGAACAAGTGCGAGAATTTCTGGAACAAGAACTTTCTCCGTTTTTAAAGCGGCATGAAAATAACACAGCTACGATTCCTGAAACGACTATTTAACAAAATTTTTCAAGACTTCGCGTTTTAACAAAAGGTTATGCAAATCAAAATACGTTTGGAAAAGTTCCAAGTCTAATAGCACTTTCTCAGGATACATCAGTCTCACTTCCGGACCATTTGGTATACTCAAGGTCACATAAGTCGTCTGGATCTCTTCTTCTCTCTCTTCACTTTCCTCTGGAAGCTCCACTTGATACGACACAACAGGTCGCTCTCCTTTAGGAAGGTTTAACTGGAGTCCCAGGGGCTGCTTAGAAGAAGTGCGTTGAAAAAGGGTCCTATAACCTTCTACGCCATCGTGGGCATCAGGGATAAAAACCTCCTGCTGCGTCGTTAGAAGCATATAAGAATCAGGAAGTAGCGCACCTCGTGGCCAACTCTCGACATAAATCCGTCCCAATGACGCTACGAGCAGTTCTGTTTCTTTTGTCAAAACAGGATAGCTAAGTTCTCCCATCGTTATCAGATGTAACTCTCGGTAAAGATTCTTTACGTTTTCAAGAAATGTCTCGGCAATCCGTAGCTTTCCTTGTATGGAGAGGCTCCCATAGTTTTCAGAAGTCAGTATTTCCTGACTTCTATTTTTTAAAAACGACCATAACTCCGTGTGATCCTGATCCAGTGAAATGCGTAGTGGAACGGATCCTGAACTCGCTTCTTTTGTTTTTATGTTAAAAAAGGAGCAGAACAAGGTCAAAGTTGGGCGCTTCTGCCAGTGGAGATAAATGCCTACAGGCGATCCGGGGATGAGTTTTAGCTGCCCAACATGAGTGGCCATCTCGGGAGTTTCCCATTCAACCCCTTCTTTAGTGATTTTGTTGAAACGAAACACATCGCTCAATACCTGGTCGGGGGGGAAAAAGGCGTTTCTAATCGCTAGTGCAATCTGCTGTTGAATACCCTCGTCCATGGAAGCAAGAGCGCCCGAAATTTCCTCGATCTTTTGCATGATTCTGTTCATCATTTCCTGTGAAATGCGATGGCGTGAAGGAACTTTTGCGTACTCCGTACGCAAGCTCTTTAGATCGCTAAAGATTTGCGTATCCCACGGAGGATGATGTTTCAAGAGATAGTGAATGGTTTTAGGCCGTAAGAAACAGCCAAAGCGCTCAAATTCACTGATTACAGTGAGCATTCTTGACAGTTCAGGTATCTTTGTTTCTAGGATCAGCCTGCCAATTTCTACAAAAAGATCAAAGGCTTCCTCCTCTTTAAAATGATAGAGGCTCTGAACATTCTGATAGATCTGGATCCATTCTTGCTCCATCTCTTCATTCATATTGGCTGGGTTCCCAATAGGCTGATAATCTTTAAAAGCATCGCGTAAAATATCTTCTGTTATTACAAGTCCCGCCCGCTGTGCAACAAGTAGGCCCTTTAACAGATCCTCTGCCTGGGCAAATATACATTGGCGAAGTAACCCGAGATCGACTGGATGGTTAAGCGTGCGCATTGTCTCAATGAATTGTTGAGCCATCGTAGGAGCATTCTGGATGCTAATGGGCGTCTCTGAGACCTTCGCGATAGGCGATAAAAATAGCTTTTCCCCATGCTCAATGTCTGGGAGCTGAGCAAAAATCTCTTGATGAGTGTGCATCAACAGCGCAAGCTGCCCTTCTGAGGCGCCCTCATAAGCTTGACAAAACTCCAAGAGAATAGGCAGGGTCATTTGAATGGGGGTCATAGCGGCGAGATGCTCCAGGCTACACACCAAGGATTGGGCATTTTTTGATCGTCTCAGTAAGACAAAAAGAGTCGCCCATTCTGGCTGATTCAATGGCTCCCGGTGTAGGATGGAAATAAGCGTGTTCAAATGCTGCATAGAAGTTTTTAGCAATGCCCGGGCTTGTGGCCCGCTTTCGGCTTTCTCTGGATCGCGATGCACAACTATAAAAAGAAGCGCATTCTTCTCTTCTGGGGACAAAACATCTGTCCCCAAAGACACAAAGAACTGAAGATTGGCAAGGAGTATCTGGGAGTCCCTCTGAAAGTTGAAAGCCATCTTAAGAAAGGTGTGGCTATCTGCTGTAAAATAACAAACATCTGAGCGAATCTCTTCATTTTTAAATTGTTCTTGAAAATATTTCAACATCGCATCGTTAAACTGCATGCCTAACTGCTGTTTCAAACACTGAATAGAAGAGAGGATCAAAAACTCTTGAAAAGAGCTCTGGGAAAAAATGTTTGAAAATGCAGGAAGCGTTTGAAAGTTGGTATCGATCCACTCTCTAGTCGTAAGTAGTTTCAGAAACCGCGTACTTTTTGCTGTCGCCCCATGAGAAGAGCACGCCCAAGCCTGAATCAGCTGACCCAATGTATAGACTGTTCCATTAAAAATTAAAACACCTCTACAATAAAGCTGGATTATGGCGCGCTCCTCTTTTGGAGAAAAAACAAGCGGCTTTTCCGCTTTTTTTTCCTCTTGAGGATTGATGAGTGCTGTCATAATGAGCTGAAATGTCTCTTCTCGCTCTTTGGTAATTGCATTAAAAACGTCTTCCTCACGATTTGTATCCAATAGAATTTTTTGAAGGAAGGGGAGAGCTTCGTAAGAATATCGTGTTAGAACCTGCTTTGCTTCGAAAGGAGAAATTCCCATAGGCAAGGAATGGATAAAGGCTTGCACTTTCGTCGCTTGATTGCTGGCGCCTTTTTTTTTGCTGGCTTGCATTTCAGCCATAGCATCATGTATTAAGACAAAAGTGTTCTGAAATTGTTTGGGTACTTGGCTTTGAATCGAACGTGCGTAGGTGAATCCAAAAACTCGAAGAAGCTCCAGTACATATGTGCTCTTTTGAGACTTATCCCACTTATCTGGTGGTGTTCGAGGTAGTGGAGGAGGATCTCTAGTTACTGGGTTCAAATCCGCCCTTTGAGTAACAAGTATAGCATAGTTGCAGCCTCTACCAACAACATATTGGGCATACGCATTTGAAAACTTAATGGAAAATCGGACAGGTCACGCTGGCTTTCCGATCCTAAAGACAAACCATGGAAAAACCATCCAGTTAGCCCGAGGAAGATAGGGAGGGGGTGGGTTTCTTTTTTCAAACTATCGCCGTTCAAATGTACGGCGTTGACTATGGCAAGATAAAGCGAGAGGACGGGGATACCTAGAGGGTGAAATCCCTGATGATAATTCCTCATCAGCCAGTCCATCTTCTGACTTGCCTGATGCGAACGGCTCGTCCTTTTGAGAATTTCTCCTAGACCATAGGACGTGGTATAGGCTAAATAATTCAAAACAAGTGCTCCCACTGGGACTGTAGAGCTATTTTTCAGACATTCATGCACCGTAAAATAAGAAGCTCCTATCCACCATAATACAGGCATCGTATATTTCCAAACGCGCCAGGCCACGGCCAAACACCGATTAAGAGGTGGCGGACTCGGGGTAAACTCGTCAAGCTCTGTTAGAGCCTTCGTCTGCATATGCCTATACGCTACTTTTCTACAAACTTCCGCGCAAAGACCAGCAAAGAATCCCACTATAGGCAATTGCCTGAGCCTTCTTTCGGTACCAGGCGCTGCATCCCAAGGAATAAAACTGAGCGGATACCCAATATTTCCTAGTGTATATAGAGCAGTATAGATAGTTCTCCAGGGGCTTTTGTGCAAACCATCAGAATGGGGAGGACTCGGCTTTATCTTATTGTAAAGGTAGTCAGAGGAAAATCTAGCTATAACTTGTGCCCCCCAAAAAGCTGCAGCAAAGCCAGCGAGTCCCCGCTTAACAGGGTCCTGTGTGAAAAAGCTCAAAGCAGTAGCCGCAATACTAGCCCCTACTTTGAGTCCTGTAGAAACTTTATCAGGAAGACAGCTGCGGTTGGGAACACTTTCCGCCCTATCACTTGGTGGTAAAAGATCTGCTTCTTCCCTCAATACACCCCCTGTTTCTAGGAGCCAGTTCGCCATTACAGCTACATTCCCCCCAAATAAAAAAAGGATGGCATTGATGTACTCTAGCTGCGTTGTCTTAGCATAATATCCCTGGGACAGCGCAAAAAGAGTAGGGATTCCAAGAGTAGCAAGCGCGACTTGTTTAATGATCGGAGCTTTCACTTGCCAAGTGACAGAAGAAAGGGTACAAAAGCCCGTAGCTGTAAAACAGAGAGCTCCTACTACGCGCTGGCTAGGACTCGTTAGCGCAGCCATCACGGCTGAGGCAGCCGCTCCTCCCGCCAGTCCCATTCTAATGAGTCTATTACGCCACTTTGCGCTATTACCAGCATTTGCGTCTCCTAATGGCGGGATGTCATCTCTCAGAAGAGCTACTGATCCTGTGTCCATAAACCCTATAAAGTAATTTTCGGTAGGAGTTTATATGAATCTTTTGAAAAAAGTCAAAAAAATCTTTTTATATTACAGTGATAAGAGCTGTTGTTCAATGTCTTGTTTGGTCGCGAGAACGGGCTCGAGCATGGGTAGGCGGAGCACGCTTTGGCATTTTCCTAACAGGGAAAGGGCATATTTCACCCCTTGAGGATTCGTTTCGGAAAAAATAGCTCGGCTTAAAGGAAGATACGTTTGCGCGCTTTGGTAGGCTGTTTCCCAATTTCCTTGTAAGCAATCATGAATCATGGCTCTCCAGCCTTTAGGGACGAGATTGGCGGTGGTTGCAATAGAACCTACCCCGCCCATCTGCATGATTTCAAAGCAAAGATCATCATCTCCAGAAAACACAGCGATATCTGAAATGATCGATCGAATGAGCTGTAGGTCATGGCTCGATTCTTTAATAGCGACAATCGTTGGATTCTCACTGAGCATTCGAATGGTTTTAGCTTCCAGACGAACGGCAGCTCTTGGTGGATTATGATAGAGGATCATGGGAAGGCCTACTTTAGAAATTTCGGTAAAATGGGCGATACACCCCTCCTGAGAAGGTTTATTGTAGTAGGGAGTGACTACAAGACATCCTTGAGCACCGAGCTTTAAAGCAGCGGCCGTGTTGCGCACGCTCTCACGCGTATCATTCGTTCCTGTCGATAATAGAATGGGAATATGGCCGGAGGCGGCCTGTAAAGCGATTTGGGTGATTTTTTTCTTTTCCAAAGCACTGAGAGTAGGCCCTTCTCCCGTAGTAGCACAAACAATAATGCCATCGGAGCCCTCTTCGATATGCCACTCGATGAGCCTTTCTAAGGCATGTGAATCGACCCTTCCCTTGCGATCGAATGGGGTGACGAGCGGGACAAAAGAACCGCGAAATTCCATAGCTCCATCTTCTCACTCCTACGTTTGAGAGTCAAGGAAAGCCATTTGATATCGCTCTTCAACAGCTATTTCCTGGAGCATCTTGTGACAGGATTGCGACATCTTCCAAAACTGATCAGCATCTTGACGTAAAGCCTCTTGAAAGTCTTTGGAAAAAGGGATTTCTTGCACAAGGAGAACGTTTTTTCCCTCCATCTGAAAAGAGGTGGCATAAGGCTTGAAGGTTCGATTGTTTCTCGATGCAATATATGTTTTTACATCCCCTTTCGGATTGACAAAGATGGGCACTGAGAGCTGAAATACCTGCCTATTTAAATCAAAATTTACTTTTACTTGACCTCTTTGCGGATAGGACAGTAATCGGTCAATTACATCTAAATACATGAATCACTCCACATATTTAGTATAACAATCGGACAATTAATCTTCTGTAACAAAAACATATTTGTTCAGGGGTGGTATAGTCGCTTAAAATTTTATTGATAGCTTCTGGGTGCGTCAAAGCGCTTTTAAAACCGCCCTGACGTTTCCTTCAGAATCAATGGTGTATTGTCCATTCAATGCAGAAGGATTTGTTTTTGCGACTCCTGCAGCCTGATTGAAATTGAGAGGAATCGCTGGATCAGCTTCCAAGGAAGCCAAGTGTTGCTTGTGTGTTTTCAGCACTCGCGCAATAAAGGGAAGTCCTAGGATCACTGCTTGTGAAATTCTTTCCTCTTTGGAAGAGCCTAGGTCAGGATTATTTGCCAAATTTACCAGCACCGCAGGCATGTATGTGGGAGTTCGCATTAACTCTTCACCTTGTCTAATGTCCAGTTGTTCGATGATTTGCGTTTGTATCTCAGGGGAGAGTTTTAAAACGGCTTGTTTCAAAATAGAGCCTTCTTCTGGGGTGAATAAGCGAAGCATGGCTCCCATTCTTGTTAATGCACGATCTGTTCGATCATCAGCATTTAAGCCAAGCCAGCCCGCTCTAATGGCCAAATATGCGTTATATGCATCGATCTCTGTCTTATGAGGGTGGCCAAGCACCTGACAAGATTCCAATACTCCTTGCATTGCAAGGTGAGACGACTCTGTATAAACCAAAGAGGATTGGTTATTTACATGACCTAAAGCACCTGCTACATCACAAGTATGAACAAAAAAATCAAATAACAAGGAACCTGGAGAGGAATTAGGCAAATGGCTCTGTTTTAGCTTTGAAAACATGCGCGGTCCCCCTTCCATGTGAGTGACATGTCCATAATGAATCAAATCCACTTCACTAAGGAGTCTTTTTGCTGCGGAAGAGAGTCGGTTAAATGTAGGACACAATTCGGGATGCTTGAGAAGAATCTGCATCACTTCCTCATGGAAATCATCGTGATCTGGGGCTTTTGCGCCATAGGGTTTAAATATTTCTCTAGCTTTTTCACTCTTTCCTATATCTCCTAAAACAAGAGAAGCCTCCATCGCTTGGATCACTTCTAATTCAGACATCTGAGGCATGGATCGTAATAAAGAGGCGCCTTGTATATGTAGTTTATGGAAACTTTTTCTGGAAAGTTTGGCATCCTCAGGTTGTGCTTGAGTGAATTCTTGATAAGCTTTATCACTGCCATCAAGGATCAGTCCAAGACAGTGAAGAGTCATGATTGTGCGATCGAACTCAATGAATTTTTTTCCAAACAATTGCTCCGAATAGGCGCCTTGCAAACTGTCTTTCCCTTCCTCTGTTTTGCGTACATTTTCATCCGCTAGCCAAAGGATTTCTGGATATTGACTTGTACAAAGATGCACCCAGTCCACCCCCTTCATTCTAGAAGAAGTAACGGGCCGTAGCTGCTCTGTTGCTGTAGAGGAGGTGTCATCCCTTGCATATGCATATGCGCCAACTCCTAAAAACAACCATAGCAGGAGAGTGAATCCAATGAGTTTGGTTTTGTACATAAGACCCCTTACCTTTCTGATTTTGCAATTAGATCTTCTTGATAGATCCATCGGGCAATGGAATCGAGAGTAATGGCAGCAGCAGCAGGATGGCTGGTTGCATCCACTCCTTGACCTACAAGATCAAATAGGAATGCCTTGGGTAGGTTGGTCTTTATGACTGCAAATTGATAGCCGCAGAAGGGTTGATCAGAGACAAAGAGAGCTTTGCAAGGTTCGGGAGACAGTTTAAGCCAGGCGACGATGGTATCTTCTGTGTTAGGGCGTTTTTGAGAAGAGCCCTCTATTTTCATGGGGACGGCAACAAAAACAACGGGAAGAGAGCGCATTTCCTCAGGAAGGTTGGTTTCTTCCCAAAGAATGTGGGCTGCCTCCGATTCATTATTGCAACGATCTGTGAGCCCATCGACTCGTTGATCGAGAGGTCTATCGCCTGTGAGCCATACGATTTCATGAAAGCGCGTACCTTCGTCCCAAAGCTGTTTAAGATAGTCAAGGCGCATCTGCATCCGAGAAGTGGTTGCGCCGAGGATTAAGGCTTTATCATACCTCTGGGAGGTAGGCTTCCAGGGAGCAAAGAATCCCTGATCTGTAGCCCAGTTCAGTACAAAACGTCTTTGATCTGAGGAAAGCTCGGCGATTTCCCATCGTTCTTGATTGGGTTTACGCAACCAACGTTTTTGCGTTTCAACAACGATGTCTGCATCTGGCGGAAGATCTAAGGCACGCCAAAGTTGAGATAGGGCAATAGGATCAATCTTACGATCTTGGATAGGCGACGCAAAGGTGAAGCTGCCAAGGCAGATAGCAAACAGGAAAAGCCATTTTTTCATAAAAACCCCTGATAAAAGCAAGAAAAGTCGAATGGTACCACGTTTGCCTATAAACTTGGAATGTAAATGTTGTAAAAATTTTGGGATTGTGAATTTCACAGCAGTTCAGTAAAATAGCTCTCTTTTTATGGGATTTTACCGATGTTTCTTTCTGTAGTAGTTTGCTTCATTGCTTGTCATGGCGGTCCTGCCGATCATTTTTCCACTTTCACCGAGGAGTTAACTCGCAAGGGTTATCATGTGCAGATTTATGCGACAGGACCTGCCTTAAAGAAATGCCAGAAGCGAGGCATTCAGAACGTCGTCCCTTTTTCCTTAGAGAACATTTCTGAGCAAGAGGCGGCTACTGAGCTTGCCAAGAAGTGCTCTTGTGCCAATGTGATTATTACAGATGTAGGGCATGTATTTGATGTAATTCTTCAAAAAACCCTTCAATCTAGCAATTCAACGTCTTTACGGTTCGCTTATTATGACAATCCTGAAGGCTATGTGCCTGGGGGGTATTCCGCTGTTGCGGCCCAGGTAATGCGTGCAGCCCAAAAAGTTTTATTTGCCAATGCCAATCTTGTAGAGGAACCTCTTTATCAAGAACCTTTCCGCGAATTTTATTTACCTCCCCAAAAAAAAATTGGACTGGGGTATTATCCGATCCATCAAGCTGAACACATCGCTCAAAGACGAGCATCAGAGCAAAGTGCAATCCGCGCCCAACTTTTTTCTACCTATTCTTTAACAGATCAAGGGCAAAAGGTTCTGGTATATGCAGGAGGAAATAATGAGGAATATTTTTCAAAGGCCCTACCGGTTTTTCTTACATTTTTACAGGGCGCTTCTCAACAAGAGGATCTTTCTCGTTTTGTAGTCTTATTGCAACAGCATCCAGGTGCAAAGGAAAAGAATCTCGATGGGAAACTTGTCCAACAATGGCTAGAGCAACATGTAGAGAAAGCTCCGCCATTTTTCATCTCTGCATTGAATGTTGATGATGCGCAAGTGGTTGCTGATGGAATGCTCTATTATCAGACGAGTATGGGGCCCCAATTTGTTCTTGCTGGGATTCCCACGATTCAGGTAGGCCATCATACTTATGAAGATATCCTTGTGAAGAATCGGTTGTGTTCTATTGTAACGAATGTGGATAGTTTAAAGTTGGCTTTAGCCCGTTTACAAGAAGATCCATTCGTAGAATCTGGCAACGAAGCCATCATGCAGGGATTAGGTATCAGGCCTGACTGGGCAAATAGGTTAGAGTGCGCGATGAAGAAGGTACCTACAAAGTAGGTTATTTTTTAGCAGCGGGTTGGTTCATCATGCAACGTTCTGCAATCTGAACAGCGTTTAAAGCGGCTCCTTTCAAAAGCTGGTCTCCGACTACCCAAAATTCCAGAGTATTTTTTCTTGTTGGATCCAGGCGAAAACGGCCGCAATATACATCCTCTTTCCCCGTGGCGTCCCATGGCGTGGGGAAGCGGTTTTTTCCCCGATTCTCAAAGATTTGAAGGCCTGGCTGGCTGCTCAAAATGTGATAGATGTCTGGGAGGGAAAATGGCTTGGCAAATTCGACATTGACGGAAAGGGAGTGAGCTCTTAAAACGGGCACTCTCACGCAAGTGGCGCTAATCTGCAGTTTATTATCTTCCAGAATAATCTGCGTTTCTTCTCTAATTTTTATCTCTTCATCGACATAGCCAGAATGATCTAACTCAGAATTATGGGGGAAAAGGTTAAAAGCATAAGGAAAAGGTAAGAGCGGAGGAAAGGCTCGCTTTTTCAAACAGGCTTTTGTCTCGTTTTCTAGGTGCTTCATCATCGGATAGCCTGCCCCGCTTGCTGCCTGGTATGTCGAGAGAATAATCCGCTTAGCCCTCAGTTTTTGATGGAGCGGAAAGAGCGGCATTAAGAGAAGGGTCGCTACGCAATTAGGCGATGCAAAACGGTTGCCTTGCATCGCATGCGCATTGATCTCAGGAATGATGAGGGGAAAGGTTTTGCGGAAAACCGAACTCGAGTCGATACAGGTGCACTCCGCTTTGGGAATCCACTCTTTGGAAATTTCATTTCCCGCTGCGAAAAAAGCGAGATCAACTCCCTCTAAAGTGGCCAGCTCTTTCACGGGGCGGGAAAAGATTCTTTTCCCTGCCGATTGGGAAGAACCGAAGAGCAAAAGTTTTTTAAATGGGAACCGTCTTTCAATTAACAGCCTAACAATTTCTTTTCCAACGGCCCCGCTTGCCCCGATCACAGATATTGTTTTCTTTTTTTTCTCCATCCTAGATAAGATGCTAGCATGAAACGATTGATTCTTCAATCAGTGGATACCGTAGTGCGAGCGGCTGAGACATTAAAAACAGAAGAAGCTCTTCGCTTTATGGAAGCGGCAGCCACACAAATTGCGCACTGTTTTCAAAGTGGTTGTAAACTCCTCATTGTAGGAAATGGAGGGAGTCTTTGCGATGCAATGCACTTTGCAGAAGAGTTGACCGGTCAGTTTCGCCACAAAAGAGAAGCTCTCCCTGCCATCGCTTTGGCGGATCCTGGGCATATGAGCTGTGTGGCGAATGACCTTGGGTTCGAGAGAGTTTTTGCAAGGGGCGTTGAGGCTTTTGGGAAGCCCGGAGATCTGTTGATTGCTCTCACTACAAGCGGCAATTCGCCCAATATCGCATTGGCATTGACGGCAGCGAAAGCATTGGGGTTGGGGACTATTGCGTTTTTGGGCAAAAAGGGAGGATGCATCAAAGGACAAGCCGATCTTGAGTGGATTGTTTCTGGCTTTGAATACTCTGACCGTATTCAGGAAGCGCACATGGCGGCGATCCATGTCATTATTGAAATGGTTGAAGCACAGCTTTTTTCTTATGCTTCGCAATAGATGGCTGCAGTTCGGCCAAAGGCTGATTGAGTTAAGACTATCTTGGGTATTCGCCCCCTTTAGCTTTCTTTACGCTCTTGCAGTGTTCTTCCGTAATTTTCTCTACGACTGTTCGCTTTTGAAAATCACCAAAGTGACCCCTGTTGTTGTCAGTATTGGCAACGTTGTAGCCGGAGGGACTCGAAAAACTCCGTTTACCCTTGCTCTAGCCCGCGCGCTTTCCCATCGAAGCGTCGCGATTTTATCCAGAGGGTATGGGAGGATGCCTGATGAGGCTATTTTACTCGCCCGAAGGCTCCCTCAAGCTAGAATATGCGTTGGAAAAGATCGGGTAGAACTGGCCCGGACGATCCAAGATGTGGATCTGATTTTACTCGATGACGGGTTTCAGCATCGAAAGCTACATCGTGATATTGACGTACTCCTTACAAGAAAACAGCCGGATCATTATCTCCCTTGGGGTTTCTTACGAGACAGCCCGAATAGAAAGGCAGACTTTGTCTTTGTTCCAGATAGCGATTTTACGCTCGTTGTCAAAAGAATCCTCGATCTTTCTTTTCAAGAAATTCCAACCATTCAGGGCTGGAAAGTGGATATTTTTTCAGCGATTGCTGATGCAGGCCAGTTTAAAAAAACAGTGGAAAGCTTAGGTGCAGAGATCATTCGTACAAGAAATTATTTCGATCACGAAATACCGGATCTTCAAGAATTTTCTCATGTCAGGCCGATCCTCTGTACAGAAAAGGATGTGGTAAAGCTCCCTACAACAGATTTGCCCATTTATTATTTGGAAATGGAAGTTCAAATCGCGGCTTCCCCTAAAAAGTGGGAAATGTTGATTGAAAAAATCGAGGAAACCATCGATAATCGGCGCACCTTATGAGTGAAAATGTAAAAATTACCTTACCTAAGCTCGGTGAGAGTATCGTCAGTGCGACAGTAGTTCAGTGGTTTAAAAAAGCAGGGGATTCTGTAGCTCTTGATGAACCTCTTCTCGAAGTGTCCACGGATAAGGTCAATAGCGAAATTCCCTCACCTGTAGCTGGAGTTTTAGAGAAAATTTTAGCAGATGTCGATGTAGAGCTCCAAGTGGGGGAGCCTCTTGCGATCGTGAGTACTGGGGAAACTCTTGCCGCTAGAGTTTTAGAGAATGGGGGCCCCTGCTGTAAACAGGAATCTCCCGATGCTCATAGACAAGGCTTGTTTTCCCCTGCTGTGCTACGCCTTTTAAGGGAAAAAGGTCTTTCACTGAGTGATATTGCAAAGATCCCTTGTAGAGGAGCGGGCGGCAGGCTCACAAAACAAGACGTCGACGAATACTCGCCCAAAAGCCAGTGTGTAATGGCCACGGAGCGCGTCAAGATGACCTCGATGCGAAAAGCGATCGCCGACAATATGGTGAAATCTTTTTATGAAGCGCCCCATGCTTCTTTGATTACTGAGGTGGATGTCACAGAGGTCTTGAAATTCATTCATGAAAAGAAGCGGTCTTTTCTGGAAACTCATGGTTCCAAGCTCACTATTACAGCGTTTATGGCGAGGGCTATTGCAAGGGCGGTTCAGGCTTATCCTCTCATCAATGCCTCATTAGAAGGGGATACAATTGTCATGAAGCGTTTTGTGAATTTGGGAATCGCGGTCAGCGTCGACCACGGTGTCATGGTTCCCGTTATAAAAAACGCCCAAGAGAAGACGCTGTCTGAGCTTGCTCAATACATCTCTCAGCTTGCCGACAAAACGCGGAGTCACAATCTGTCCCTGGATGAGATCCAGGATGGCTCTATTACGATGACGAATTTTGGAATGACCGGAACCATGATCGGAGTCCCCATTATTCGTTATCCAGAGGTGGCCATTGTGGGATTGGGAGCCATCACTAAGAAAGTCAAAGCCATGCCCGACGATTCCATTGCGATCCGAAGTACGATGTTTGTTTCTCTGACCTTTGACCATCGCGTTCTGGATGGCATTTATGGCTGCGGTTTCTTAAACGAGCTCAAAAAGCACCTCGAAGAGGAAACGTTTCACAGTTAGCCAGGAACTTTTCATAATCCTGGGGACTTAAATAGGTAGCAAAGGATTCTAAGTCCTTCTGTGGTATTATACCTCGGCCCAAAGCCTCCAGAAAGCTGTGCATCCACAGCCCCGGCTGCCGATATGAAGGGTCGAGAGCTCCACAATAATAAGATACAATCCACCCTAAGCAGTTCAATTCATCGAAGGCCGTCCTGAGATGCCCTCCTACCTGGATCAATGGATAGTCATTGCCATTGATCCTCCAGAAGGCTGACAAAAAATTTTGTGCTTTTTCTTCAGTGTCGAATAAAGGGACACTTGTTTTTGTGTCTAGAAGGCCTAGAAACTGATTCAAATCGCTCCATTTTTCCCAAGAATTTTCAGAACGTGAACTTTGGGAGAAGCTCTCCAGCATTTTTTCATAGTTCTTGAATGCGGCTTGGATGCGAGGCTGCTGATGCTCTTCTTGATTACGAGTTTGTAATGCAGAAAACAAAGAGAACTCGGACTGAATTGCGTTCATTTCTGAACTCCTTAAATGGGTGATGGGTAAGATTCTAACGCGCTGCAGAGATTTTCGCGAGAACTATTTTCTTTACAATCACGCTTGTCATTTAGTAGAAAGAGAAAAGTCGAAAAAAGCGTTTCATGAGCACAAAAATAAAAGTCGTTCTCTTGTCTCTTCTTTGTATCATGCTTTTAGCCCTTTCAGCTTTTTATTTCATGAGTCACGAGACTGTCGTCCTTTATCCACAAGGGATGGTTGGTGTCAAAGAACGGGATCTCATTGTGACAGTATCGATTTTGATGTTGATTGTTGTTATTCCCGTATTTATCTTGATGCTGTTTTTTGCCTGGAAATATCGAGAAAACAACGACAAGGCAAGGCATGAGCCCGATTGGGAGCATAATCACATTGCAGAGATGTGCTGGTGGGGAGTCCCCTTGGTGATTATCGTGATTCTGGCTATTCTTTGCTGGCAATCCAGCCATGAACTCAGTCCTTTTAAGCCGATTGGAAAAGAGGGAGAGCGTCTGAAGGTACAGGTCGTCGCTCTGGATTGGAAATGGCTGTTTATTTACCCTGAAGAGGGAATTGCAGTGATCAATCTCTTAACCATTCCAGAAAATGTGCCGATTGAGTTCGAGATTACTGCAGACGCCCCCATGAATTCCTTTTGGATTCCCGCACTCGGGGGGCAAATTTATGCTATGCCTGGCATGAGATCCAAGCTGTATCTCATCGCAAATAAACAGGGTACTTTCAGGGGAGCTTCTGCCAATATCAGCGGCAAAGGGTTTTCTGGCATGAATTTTAATACTGTGGCTACTTCAAAAGAAGAATATCAAAACTGGGTAAGAATTGTGCAAAGTTCCGGAAGAGGGCTTTCATTTAGCGATTATCAAAATGAGCTGGTTAAACCCAGCTCGTATGCTCCCGTGCAGCTTTTTTCGCTTCAGGACCGAGAGCTTTTTGAGCGTATTATCGATCAATACATGGCCCACACAAAGTAGGAATGCATGTTTGGAAGATTATCAGAACAGGCCTTGAAACACGACTGGATCGAGTATATGGCGGGTGGTTCCATGGTGCTCGGCGGGCTCGTCGCTTTTTTACTCATTACATACTATAGAAAGTGGGGAACTCTTTGGAAAGAATGGTTTACATCCGTCGATCATAAACGGATCGGCATGATGTATCTTGTCGTTTCATTTGTGATGCTTTTTAAGGGACTTGTCGATGCCGGAATGATGCGAGGCCAGCAAGCCTTTGCTTGCGGAGAATCGTTTGGCTATTTAGGGGCCTCTCATTTTCAACAGATCTTTACTGCTCACGGCGTAACAATGATCTTTTTTGTTGGCATGGGGGTGATGTTTGGTCTCATTAACCTTGTCTTGCCCCTCCAAATTGGTGCAAGAGACGTCGCCTTTCCGGTGTTAAACAATATCAGCTTTTGGCTCTTTACTTTTAGCGGAATGTATATTTTTGTTTCCTTGATCTTAGGATTTTTCGCAGGGACTGGTTGGTCTTGTTATCCTCCTTTGGCAGGGCTGAAATATAACCCCGGCGTTGGGGTGGATTATTGGCTCTGGACCGTGCAGATTTCAGGGATTGGAAGCATGCTTTCGGGCATCAACTTTCTTGTGACTATCTTAAAGATGCGCTGTCCAGGAATGACTTTGCGCAGGATGCCAATTTTTGTATGGGCGATCTTGGCGACCATGATTTTAGTGGTGTTCGCTTTCCCCATTTTGACAGCCACCATTGCGATGCTCTCCACTGACAGGCTCATCGACACAAAGATTTTTACTGCTGATTATGGCGGGAGCCCGATGCTGTTCATCAATTTGTTTTGGGCTTGGGGACACCCTGAAGTGTACATCCTTGTTTTGCCTGCATTTGGCATTTTTTCAGAAATAGTTCCTGTATTCTCAAAAAAGCGCCTCTTTGGGTACACCTCGATGGTATGGGCGATTGTCGCGATCACCGTTCTTTCCTTCATCGTTTGGCTTCACCATTTTTTTACAATGGGAGCTGGAGCCAACGTCAACGCTTTTTTTGGGATCATGACGATGATTATCGCAGTGCCGACAGGGGTTAAAATCTTCAACTGGCTCTTTACCATGTTCCGAGGAAAAATCCAGTTTACTACACCGATGTATTGGTTTTTAGGTTTTGTGTTGATTTTCACTATTGGAGGAATGACAGGCGTGTTGATGTCCATTCCTGCAGCCGATTTCCAAATTCATAACAGCCTTTTTTTAGTCGCCCACTTTCATTTTGTCATTATTGGAGGGGTTCTTTTTGGTTTTTTTGCCGGCTTTACCTACTGGTTTCCTAAGTTTATCGGTTTTAAGATGAATGAATCCTTTGGGAAAGTGGCCTTTTGGTTTTGGATGATTGGATTTGTCGTCGCGTTTTTCCCGCTCTTCATCCTCGGGTTTATGGGAGCGACTCGAAGAATGGACCACTATAGTGTGTCTGCATGGCAGCCGCTTTTTGTGGTGGCAGCACTGGGCGCTATCCTTATTTTTATCGGCGTAGGCTTTCAGGTGCTCCAAATCCTTGCAACCATTAAAGAAAGAAAGAGAAATCGTGATACAACGGGAGATCCTTGGGATGGAAGAACTCTGGAATGGTCTACCTCTTCCCCCCCTCCCTTTTATAATTTTGCCATGACTCCCGAGGTGAAGACCAGAGACCCATTTTGGGAAATGAAGCGATCTGGCGTACGCGCTACCCAAGAATACGAAGAGATCCACATGCCGAAAAATTCAGCGGTGGGTTTTTGGATCGGCCTGTTTAGTTTTATTTGCTCTTTTGGCGTGATATGGTGGATGTGGTGGCTGGCTGCTCTCGGCGCTGTAGGAATTCTGGCAGCCATCATTACGCGGTTTTATGTTAAAGACGTTGACTATCACTTGTCCAAAGAGGAAGTAAAGCGATTAGAAGAAAAGGGGTCCCCATGAAAGCCTTCCCTGACATGTACCATGACCAGTATTCCAGGACTATTTTTGGGTTTTGGATGTACCTGCTAACAGATTTTATCCTCTTTGGAACGTTCTTTGCTGTGTATGCTGTCCTTAGAAAATCAGTACTTGGGGGGACTCCGCCAGATGTGTTATTCGAGCTTCCCTACACTCTTTGGCAGACTCTTATTTTGCTTGGTAGTGCCTATACGATTGGGATGGGAGGCGCTTTTGCTCACCGAAAGCAAGCCTCCAAGGCTATGTTGTTCTTCGGAATTACTTTTCTTTTAGGCGTTCTATTTCTTGGCCTGGAAGGCAGGGAATTGGCTCGTTTTATAGCTAGCGGCAATAGCTGGCAAAATAGCGCTTTTCTTTCCTCTTTTTTTACCTTAGTCGGCACCCATGGCGCCCACATTTTGTTTGGGCTTCTATGGATGGTTTTGATTCTCATCTCGGTAGCTCAAGATGGAATCACGGCGCAGACCTTGCGAAGGCTTACCTGCATGCGGATGTTTTGGCAGTTTTTAAATATTCTTTGGGTGTTTGTTTTTACAATCGTCTATTTGATGGGAGAAATTCAATAATGGACAAATTTCATGGATGGACTGTTAGCACAAAGCCACTCCATATAGGGCTGATTCTATCGGTTATTCTCATTCTTGCATCCTATCGAATCGTCACTTACTATCACCTCACTAACGTAGGGCTTATCATGGGAGTTTTTGCCTTGGGAATTGTCCAGGCTTTATTGCAGCTGGTTTTTTTTATGCATTTGGGCCTTGAGAACAGGCCCTATTGGTACATGATTACGTTCCTCTTTACAGCTCTCATCGTCCTCATTGTAGTGGGTGGGACAATATGGATCATGAGCAATTTAAACTATCATTTGATGCCCTAAGCTGGATTTTGCCTCTCTCGGCAGCTTCGTCCAAAAAATGTACAAAGTCGAGCTAATCATCAGCGGAAGAAAAGCCAGGTTTTCCATCAAACGTATAGAGAAACTCCACCTTAATCACGTCCATTTGGACATGGTCGAATGCGTGGAGCAGCTTAATGATATCGTCCTGAGATACGGCTCTTCGATCAGGGGACTCAAAACGGCAACGCCACTGCTCAATGCACGTCGTGTCTGGGTGTCCTCCTGGCCATACGCGAACCCCTCGGTTGGAAATCATTTTTAGGTGGAGCTGCCCAATATTCACATGGGAAATCTTCACATAAAAATCGTTGACAATACCCACGTGGAAAATATAAACATCCACGCCGACCAGGCGTCTGGTTTCTCTATTTTGAAAGTGTTTGTGCACGATCGTCGCTTTGGCTCGTCCATAGATGGCAGGTTGGAGCGTTGTTGGTTTTTTTCCTAAGTTTTTAATGACCGCAGCGCCGAACTCTTTCGTACCCACTTTCTTTTTGCTTAGGCCCTCTTTATAAATGTCGTAGGTATGGATCCCCTCTTCCAAGGTTTTGAGCCAAGCGTTGTGCATGTTTGTTGCCACCTCAGGCTGGCCGATATGATCCATCATTTGGATGGCCGCTAGGAGGAGCCCTGAGGGGTTGGCGACATTTTGCCCTGCCCTTCTCGGAGCAGATCCATGGATCGCTTCAAACATCGCCCCCTTGTCTCCGATATTCGCCGAGCCGGCAAGGCCCACAGAACCGGCAATTTGTGCTGCGACATCTGAGAGGATGTCTCCATAAAGATTCGGCATTACGATCACGTCAAACACTTCCGGGGTATCAGCGAGCTTTGCCGCTCCGATGTCGACAATCCAGCTTTCATGAAGAATATCTGGGTATTCTTGAGCCATTTCATGAAAGACTGTATGAAAGAGCCCGTCGGAAAACTTCATAATGTTATCTTTGACAAACGCCGTGACTTTCTTCCTGCCATGTTTTTTTGCATATTCAAAGGCGTAACGGATAATTTTCTCTGAACCCATTCGGGAGATGATTTTTAAGGAGCAGCAGACGTTAGGGGTTTGCTGATATTCGATGCCTGCGTAGAGATCCTCTTCGTTTTCTCTGACGATGAGGACGTTCATTTCAGGGTGTTTCGTTGCAACGTAGGGAAAATAAGAAACGCAAGGCCGCACGTTAGCATAGAGGCCTAAAGTAGTGCGAATGGTCACATTGAGGCTTTTAAATCCGCCTCCTTGTGGAGTTGTAATGGGGGCCTTGAGGAAGGCTTTCGTGTTGCGGATGAGATCCCAGACTGTTGGGTCGATTCCAGTTGTAAGTCCCTTGCGGTACAGTTTTTCGCCAATTTCAATGGCATGGAGTTCTATTTGCGCGCCTGCAGCGTCGAGAACCGCAAGGGTAGCGGCCATGATTTCTGGGCCGATTCCATCTCCCTCAGCGACAGTGATGGGCGTTTTTGTCATGGGAGCCTTTTATTTTCCGTTGTTTCTTAGTCTAGCACTTTGTAAAATTTGTCCATATGCTAAAGGCGCTTTTCGAGAACCAAAAAAAATATCTGAGCCGATTTTTCGAGGCGATCGATTTAGCTGCCGCGAATCAGATTTTGGAAGTTTTGATCCAATCTCGAGGGACTCTGATTTTTGTGGGGATTGGAAAAAGTGGATATATTGCAGAAAAAGCTGCTGCGACCTTCCTCTCTTTTGGCATACGGTCTTTTTTCTTAAATCCAGCGAACGCCCTGCATGGGGATATCGGGGTGGTTTCTGACCAGGATATTCTGATTGCTCTCAGTAAAAGCGGCGCTTCCCAAGAACTGATTGATCTTTTGCCGTATATCCGTCAAAAAGGGGCAAAAACGATCGGCTGCGTGTCCAGCGCTGATTCCAAGCTCGCTAAAATGTGCGATCTTTCGATTGTATTGCCTGTTGAGAGGGAGATTTGCCCGCACAATCTGGCACCTACTACCTCGAGCGCGATTCAGCTCATTTTTTTAGATACATTGGCTGTTGCTCTCATGCAGGCTAAGCAATTTTCCGTGAGTGACTTTGCCAGAAACCACCCGGGGGGGGTTTTGGGCAAAAAGATTACCTACAGGGTCAAAGACTTGATGCTTCAAGGCGATGAAATTCCCCTTTGTTTATCCACAGACCCACTCATTGATTGTCTGCATGAGCTTTCTATCAAGCGTTGCGGTTGTTTAGTGGTGGTTGACAAAGACCAGACATTGAAAGGAATTTTTACCGACGGAGATTTGAGGCGAGCGATTCAAGCCAAAGGGTCGGAGGCGCTGCGCATGCACCTTTCTGAACATATGACCCTTTCTCCGAAATGGATAGCGCCCCACTTGCTTGCCTTTGAGGCTGCTAAAATCATGGAAGAGGACTCAGCAAAACTAATTACTGTTTTACCCGTTCTCGATGAAGGGAGAGTGGTAGGATTGATTCGAATGCACGATATTCTTCAAAAGGAACTTTCGCCATGATCGCTATTTTTATTTTAGGGTACATCGCCATTATTTTTGAGCATACAATCCGAGTGAATAAAACGGCGACGGCTTTGTTGATGGCCTCCTTAACTTGGATGTTTCTTTTTTTTGTTTCGCCCAACGTACACGCATTAGGAGAGAAAGTGAATGATATTAGCCAGATCATTTTCTTTCTCATGGGAGCAATGACGTTAGTTGAGGTCATTGATGCTCATAAGGGGTTTAAAGTGGTGACAGATCTGATTCAGACGAGTTCTAAGAAAAAGATGCTTTGGATCATCGGATTTGCTACTTTTTTTCTTTCAGCTGTTTTGGATAATTTAACGACCACCATTGTCATGATATCACTGCTTAGAAAACTAGTGCCTGATCCTAAAGAAAGATGGATGCTCGGGGCTATGGTTGTCATTGCGGCGAATGCAGGGGGGGCTTGGACGCCTATCGGGGATGTGACGACCACGATGCTTTGGATCAATGGGAATATTACAACGCTTACTGTGATGAGAATGTTGATTGTTCCAAGCCTTGTAAGTCTTGTGGTGGCGCTGTTACTTTTGGGCTGGAATCTAAAAGGAGTTTATCCTCACATTGTTGCTAGGGCTCATAGAGAGGAAGTGGAGCCGGGGGCAAGACTGATCTTTTGTGCTGGGATGGGAGCCTTGATCTTTGTTCCGATTTTTAAGGCGTTGACGGGACTGCCTCCTTTTATGGGCATTCTGATCTCGCTAGGTGTTTTATGGCTTATTACTGATGTTTTGCATTCGCCTCATGAAACGAGACAACACCTTCGTTTGCCGCATATTCTCACGCGTATTGATACATCCGGTGTTCTATTTTTTTTGGGCATTCTACTTGCCATTAGCGCCCTTGACGTAGGCGGCATTTTGCAGGAACTAGCCGAGTTTTTAAATACAGCCATTGGCAATTTGCCAATCATTGCCACGTTGATCGGCCTTATTTCTGCGGTCATTGACAATGTGCCATTGGTCGCAGCTGGCATGGGCATGTGGGATATGCAAACGTATCCAGCAGATTCTTCTCTTTGGCAAATGCTTGCCTTTTGTGCGGGAACTGGTGGGAGCATCCTGATTATTGGCTCTGCTGCAGGGGTCGCTTTTATGGGGCTTGAAAAGGTGGATTTTATTTGGTATTTGAAACGGGTCAGCCTGATTGCATTGGTTAGCTATTTTGCTGGCGTTGCGGCCTTTATTCTTCAAGGAATGGTACTTTCGATTTTGTAGACCCACTTTTACCGTTGTTTCAAGACAAAATAGTAGATTACTACAGCAAGAAAGCTCACGGAAGCGGCGATGAAAAAGGGAAGATGGGAAGAAGATTGAAAGGCGATTCCTCCTATGGCTGGGGCTAAGGTCATGGCAAGGGACTGAACCGACTGGCTTAAACCCATCACTTTTCCTTGCATTTCTTTGGGAGCCATGTTGGAGATTAAACTGGTGCAGATAGGCCATGCAACGGCTCCGATCACGACGCATAGTCCCACAAGTCCTATGACGCCGTACACGTGAGAGGGAAATACAACCAGGGCGCACGACGTGGTGAAGCCAATGAGACACAGTTCTAATACCAGTCCAGAATCGATACGGTGAAGTAATGCCTGGTTGATGTACCCGGAACCTATGGCCCAACATAGGCCCATAAATAGAGCTAAGTCTCCAATATTGGAGCTTGTGTAAAAAAACTTTTCGACTGTCAAAACCGGGATGAACTGAAAGAGAATAGTCCAAGAAAATAAAAAGAGAAAATAGACAGTATAAATGCGTTTAATCCGGTGTGTTTTTAAAGCGAGCTTAATATGAGTAAATGCCTCTAGGAAGTGAAAGCGTAAAGAGGGGTGAGTGGAAGCTGTTTCCCGAAAGCCGAAAAGAATAAAAAGGAAGTTCATGGAAGTTAGTGCTGCAGCGAGCCAAAGGGGTAAGCTTGGACTGAAGTTTAAGCTGATTGTTTTGTCTGATAACTTGCCGCCTAAAAACGCTCCGATGACAAAAGAAATCCCAGCGATCATGGAGAGAGTGCCAAAATGTTTCGCTTTCGCGTGTTCAGTATGGCTTAAGTCGCTAATACAGCTTAAGCAAACGGTCGTGTTACTTGCAAAAATCCCGGTTATAAGCCTACTGACAAAAAGAAAGTAGAGATGATTGTTTTCAATGCTGAGTGCGGTGGCGGCAAGGCCGACGAGAGTAAAGAAAACACTGATTCCCAACGCTTTTTTTCTGCCGTGTTTATCTGCATACTCTCCAATCAAAGGACAGCCGATAAACTGGCCTAAAGAAAAAGCCATGAGAAAAAATCCCAATACCATCGAGCGGGTCCCTGCTGCGGTCTCTGGGGAGAACAGGGGGCTTTTCGTATCGAGGAAATAGGGTGCAAAAATAGGAAACACCACAGCCCATGCCAGGCTATCGACAAAAAAGGTCAGATAGATCGATAGAAATGTGAATGTGCGCCTTGTCGAAGCTTGGGTCATCAAGCCTAGATATACACAAATGAGAACTTCACGACTATATTCGTTTAAATTTTTCTTGATAACTTATGGCAGCTTTCACGCACCCAGAAGCTATCAATAAAATTTTAAACGACTATATACCGAACGTGAGTTATACCATTTGCGAGAAATAAATTCATAAATTAGGGCAGGAGAGGTGATAGCGAATCTCCCAGTCGATGGGAGCTTTACCTATTTTTGTCAAAAAATCGTTGGTTTTTGAAAAGTGGCGATTACCAAAAAAGCCGGCATACGCTGAAAGGGGCGATGGGTGAGGAGAGACTAAAACTAAATGATGTTGAGCCTTAGCGGAGATTGGCGCCCATTTTTCGTAGGCAGATTTTCCCCACAATAGAAAAACGATAGGATCTTTCCGCATGGCTAAATGCTCGATCACCCGATCCGTAAATCGTTCCCATCCGTGTCCAAAATGGGATTTGGCCTGCCCCGCTCTAACAGTGAGTGTCGCATTGAGAAGCAAAACCCCTTGCCGAACCCAATCCACTAAGCATCCGTGAGGCGGGAGAGGAATGCCTACATCTTCGTGCATTTCTTTATAGATATTTTGGAGCGACGGGGGGATCGCGACTCCCAAAGGAACACTGAAGGCAAGGCCATGGGCCTGACCGGGTCCATGGTACGGATCTTGTCCTATAATGACCACTTTGACGTCCTCGAAAGAAGTTTCACAAAAAGCATTAAAAATGTCTTTAAAAGGAGGGTACACTGGGACGCCAGACCCTAGCTCCTTTGCGAGGAAGACTTCTAGGTCTTTCATATAGGGTTTGTCAAATTCCTCTTTCAGTTTTTCAAGCCAAGATGCCTCCATAAGAGCCTCTTTTTTTTTCATGAAAAGCCACCTTTGTCTCAAGAAAATGGGAAAAATTGAGCCAAAACAATCGCACAATTTGCAGGGTAAATGAACAAAATTCAGCTAGGCGGAGCCAATTTATATCAAAGATAGTTCAAGAATCGGGTTTTTGGCGAGCGTAAAAGCTATCCTACAAATCGTTTGATAGGGGGAGATCGATGTATTCAGAAAGCATTTGACTCAAATGCGTATACAAGATTAAGATCCACTCTCTTTAGGAGCGATCATTTTGAAAAATTTAGCAGATAATAACCTGATTCGATTTACCAATATTTCTCGCAAAAAGGACGCGATTTTTGCCAATTTTAAAGTCAAAGGTTTGAGAAACGGAGTCGTTTTTTCAGCCTCGATTTCTGTGGATATTTCGGCCTTAGAGCTTCATCCTGGAGATTCTTTGGAAAAAATTGTGGAAGAATGTGCGCGACATGGGGTTAAGGAATTCAAGAAATCTGAGCTTCAATTTGAAGGGCTTGCTGCGGTATTGTCAGACCATCTGGGTGTAGCGCAGTTTGGCTAGCGCGTTTGCATGGGGTGCAAGAGGCCGCAGGTTCAAATCCTGTCACCCAGATTCTTTTTTATCAACAACTTACAAACAAACCTTTAACCACCAAAACGCAGCATTTTTTACTAGGTGGTGGATAGGTGGTGAACAATGTCACAACAACAAAACCCAATTCAGGCAGAAGTAAAGAAAAACTCTACAGTTGCACGAACACTAAACGCTCCGAGCTATTGGCATGAAGATCCAAATGAACATCAAGTACTGCTGAATCTTTTAAACCGAGAAGGCTTTGCACTAGAAGATGCGGTCTACGAGATTCTATCCACATACCGACATGAATTAAAGCTGCATCGTGGCGATGTTTTTGAGGGCGTTCCGCATAGAGATAATGATCGAATAGAAATTGATTTATGGGCACAAAGCGGCAACTTCATATTTCTGCTCGAATCCAAAAAATCTGAATACGATTGGATTTTTCTTCAAAACCAGGGCACAGCAAAAGATGTTCACATCATCAGCGGCCCAGAGAAAACTGTATCTACACGCAATAGGATTTTGAATTGCGTCGATTGCGTCAGTAAGCAGGTTGTGGAAGTATTGCCTACCGATGATAAAACGGCTTTGTATCGGCAAACACAAAATCAAAAAACAAAAAATATCGTGCTGCCCGTGCGTAGCGCCAGAGAAGATCTAGCTCGCTCGGCCATCAGGCAGGCGCTTTTCAACTTGGAGATCCTGATTCATGCTCAACTCCTGAATGATGAAACTTGGAAAGGTCAAAGCCATCGGATTTTTATCCCTGTGATCGTTACCAATGCCCCGCTCTTTTCCTGCACATATGATTCCTCAGATATCGATTCTAATGCAGACTTAACCAAGATCATACTCAAACCAATTAGCGTCGCGGCTTTCAACCATTCTGAAATCCTTAGATGGGGTCATCAATATGAAAACAACCTCTCGCACGTAGGAAAACCCGCATTCGGCATGCAATTCCACGATGATGACCGCTTTAAAGATACCCATAATAAAACAGTCTTTGTCGTATCAAAAAACCATTTACTCTCCTTCATCGACAAGATCAAGGCTATGTCATAACGAAATGAAAAAGAAGCTCTCTCATTCCTTATAGACGCGAATAGCCGACTTTTTCTCCTCCGTGAGGAACTTATAGCATCAATCCTTTCAATACTTGAAAATTCTGGTCATTTCTTCTATTACAGGATTTAAGAGGGTTTATGGAATACAAGTATGACCACTTTGGGGTGCCTATAAAACAAAAACGTAACGGAATGATTTATTTTCCGGAGTATAAAGTCTGGTGTTCTGATTACGAGAGCGATCCTTACCGAATTGAATGGATTTTTTTCGAACAAGAAAGTGAAATGCATCCTCTGATTCAGACCGTCTCCCATGTTTGCTTTCTTGTCACGAATATAGAAAAAGCCGTTCTTGGCAAAAAAATACTGATGGAGCCGACTCATTATCAAGGGTACCAAATGGCGTTTATTGAAGAGAAAGGGGTTCCAATCGAATTTATCCAACCACCAACGGCATAGAAATGAGAGATTTTTTTGCCCAATTCCGACAGTTAAGAATGATCGACCTTACTCATCTGAAAATTCAAAAAGGTCCTGAAGCGCCAGCTCGGGTTATTGGTTTAATGTAGGAGCTTATGAAAGCAGTTTATATCAAGTCCTTTGCCTCCCATGGCAATATAAAAGTAGGTGAAGTTCCTAGTCCTAAGGTCGGGGATGGGGAAGTTGGCATTGTCGTTGCTTATGCAGGTGTAAATCCAGCTGATGCAAAAGTCGCAGAGGGGCTGTTCCAATCGCGTGTGCCTCATCAATTCCCTCTTAT
>MGMD01000016.1 GCA_001796285.1 Chlamydiae bacterium RIFCSPLOWO2_12_FULL_45_20 | reverse complement strand
GAGCCTTGTGGGGCAGCCAGTTGTGGTCACCGAGCTATTTTGCCAGTTCATGCGGAGGAGCTCCGATATCAGTGATACGCCAATATATTGAAAACCAATACCCTCCTGTAGATTAGCTGCGCCCGAGCGGCTTACATCTCGGCCGTAAACGGCCAAGTTTTTCGCCGTCAACGGATAAAATGCTACGCCTTTTTGCGATAAGAGTTGTAAAGGTGTACGAGTATTCAGTCAGTTCTTGGGCAGGCTTGTTTATGCTTTAGGATTATTGATTGTTTCTATAGCATGCCGCGTTTTCAATATAGATCTTTCTTGCATATACTTTTCGATGGCTAAGGCCCAGTTTAATCGGGGGGGTAATACCAATCGCAACAAATAAATTCATATTTAAGCAGCGTGAAAGCTGCCGACAAATCGAGGATCGTAAGACAGGGTAGAACAGGCCTTAACGAAAGAGGTTCTTTAATTGGCGGAAAGAGAGGGATTTGAACCCTCGGTACCCTTGCGAGTACTCGTCCTTAGCAGGGACGTGCCTTAGGCCGCTCAGCCATCTTTCCAAGAAAGAAAGGCCCCATATTACGACAGGACACCTGTTTTCAGCAAGGTATAGTCGCTTCCCAGGAAACGCCTCTTTTTTCTAGACGCGAAGAGCGTTGAGAATCACCGCCACATCGATGACTTCTTGCAACAGCGCCCCGATGGCCGGCTCAATCAGGCCAAAAGCTGCTATGCACATTAAGGCAAAGCTTAGCCCGATACCTATCAGAATACTTTCTTTGGCAATATGAATGGTTCTTTTACTGATCAAAAGAATTTCTTTGAGTTTTGCTAAATCATCAGCAAGAAAGACAATATCTGCCGCTTCTGCCGATATGGCACTTCCGTGGGCGCCCATCGCCACCCCGACTGTGGCTGATGCAAGGGCAGGCGCATCGTTAATGCCGTCCCCAATCATAGCGGTCGGGTGGTGTGTTATTTCTAAAGAACGGATCACTTCCACCTTCTGCTCCGGAAGCAAGTCTGCTTTGACCGTTTCGATGCCCGCTTGCCTGGCAATGGATGCAGCATTTTGCGTATTATCCCCTGTGAGCATGACCACTTCTTGCACACCGAGGGCTTTCAGATCTTGGATTAGAGAAGGGACATTGGGACGGATTTGATCGCTGATGAGGAGAATGCCGATGCAGAGTTCGTTTTCGGCAATAAAAATGAGCAATTTGCCTCTTTTTTCATAGGTTTTAATCGCCTGTTCGCAGTGCTTAAAGCAGTTTGCTGTCAGTTTTTTTGTTAAAAAGGCATGGGAGCCGATGGTGTAGTGCTTTGAGCCTAAGTTTCCTTCCACTCCGGAACCTGGGGTTTCCATAAAGTTTGTGGGGATCGGAAGAGGAGTGTTTGCTTTTTCAACCACTGCTTTTGCAATGGAGTGAACGGATAGCTGCTCCAGGGCGGCAGCTACTGTTAACAGCTCTTCTTGGCTGATGTGGGTGACCCCCGGAATCTGAGAAAGGCAGGTTAGGGGGATGATTTCCTCCACAAAGGGCGTGCCAAAGGTGATCGTTCCCGTTTTATCAAATACAGCGGCCTTAATGCTGCCCACTTGCTCTAATGCTGCTCCCCCTTTGACAATGATGCTTGTCTTTGCCGCTCGGTTAATCCCGCACAGAATGGCCAGAGGGGTGGCAAGGATTAGAGGACAGGGAGTAGCCACAACAAGGACGGCAAGGATCGTCGTAGGCTCTTGAGTAATGAGAAATCCAAGGAGACTCATCAAAAGTGTTAAGGGTGTAAAAAAAATGGCGTAGCGGTCTGCCAGTCTCTCTATAGGAGCCTTTCCCTCTTGGGCCTTTGTGACAAGATCGACAATTTTTTGATACTGGCTTTCCGCGCTCGTCTTGTTGGCGCGCATTTCAAAGGCTCCATTGACATCGATACTGCCTGAAAAGACAGAATCTCCTGTTTGTTTGCTCCGAGCTAAGGGTTCGCCTGTAAGCATCGACTCGTCAATCTCCGCTTCTCCACTCATAATGATCCCATCAACGGGAATAAGATCTCCAGGACGAACCATGAGGGTGTCTCCAACTTTTACCTCTTTCACATCAATCCATTCGAGAGTGTCTTGATGTTTCCGAAAGGCAAAACGAGGCGCCCTCGCAAGAAGAGCCTCTAAAGAAGAAGAGGCTCTTCGGAGTCCATATTTCTCTAATGCTTCCCCACCCGATTGCATCAGAACTACAACCGCTCCAGCAAAAGCTTCGTTCATGATGATCGCCGTCAGAATCGCTAGCATTGCCACAATGTCAGAAGCAAACCGCCCCTTGAGCATCCCCCGTAGCGTTTGAAAAGCAATGGGAAGCCCTCCAATGATCAGGGTTGTAAACCAAATCCAATGACTCACAACTCCACTTTTGAGAAAAAAATGAAATACAAGCCCTAGGATCAGACCCACAAGAGTAAAAAGGGGGATGGGGTATATCTTAATAGACCTCTTGCATATGATATGTATTACTCTATTTCATTCGGAGGGGATAGCAGTCTTTTGCCGTTCAGAGCGTTCCAGTAGGTGGTCATCTGAGAACCATCAGGATTTTGTACAATGATACTGTAAACCGGAAGAAATATTTCGGTCGTTTTGCGAATCGCAAAATCTGGTCCAAATGCAGCCGTAGCAATATGTTCAATTTGTCCGGAACGATAACGTTTTTTCACTTTTTTCGCATGTTTAGTTGGCTTGGTCACAAGCCATTGATCAAGTTTTGTCTCGGGGATTACTTGGAGTTTTGGGTTTTGGAGGTGCAGCCGATAGATATTGCCGCTTTGCACAATCAAGCTTTTTTTTCTACAGCTATCGACCCAAGTATCCAAAACATTATTTTCAATATTTAAAAAACGAGACAGCCCATCTCGATCCCAAGAACCTCCTCGGGCAGCTAGTGCATTGATGATCTTAAATTCTTGCCGTGTCGCATTCGATGCAATACAGTCCGTAAATCCATGGGTCTTTTCCCAAGATCCCGTATTAATGACCATTTCTCCATCGACAAGCCCCCAAAGGATCACCCCTTCGCCTGTTTTATCGTGCGTACGAATGTATTTTACCTCCATGAGAAGATAAGGAACAAATTTGAGAGCTGGCTCTAAAAATACGTGGTCGCTGTCTTGTAAAAGCTCCCGCCGATGGGCATCCATAATGCTCTCAGCAGAATAACGCACTTCAAGCGTTTGGAAGGTAGACGAACTCATGAGGTCTTCCAACTGGGTCCTGATTTTCGGTTGATGATTCCAGGTCCAATAGCCACCGCTGAAAATAGTAAGCGCCATGAGGGTTAGGATGATTGCGCGCATAGTCCGCCTCCAACTCTCTTTTATGCTATTCTTTCATCGAAAGCAAGAACTCTGCGTTGCTCGCCGTTTTCTTCAGACGGGCTGTCAGAAGATTCATTGCATCGACGGGGGTCAAATCTGCAAGTCCCTGTCTTAAGCGATAGATTTTGTCTAGCTCATCCGGATGGTAGAGACGCTCCTCTTGTCTTGTTCCGCTCGTGATGAAGTTAATAGCAGGCCAAATACGGCGATCTGCAAGTCTTCGGTCGAGAACAAGTTCCATATTACCCGTTCCTTTAAACTCTTCAAAGATTACCTCATCCATTCGAGATCCCGTGTCGATGAGCGCCGTCGCGATGATGGTTAAAGAGCCCCCACCTTCCACGTTTCTAGCCGCTCCAAAGAATCTCTTCGGCTTGTGAAGCGCATTTGCGTCGACGCCTCCCGTTAAAATTTTGCCAGAGTGGGGCTGCACGGTATTGTACGCCCGAGCAAGCCTTGTCATATTATCAAGAAGAATCACTACATCATAGCCACACTCAACCAGCCTTCTCGCTTTTTCGATGGCCATGTCGGCAATTTGGACGTGTCTTTCAGGCGGCTCGTCAAACGTAGAGGCAATAACCTCCCCTTTGACTGTCCGAATCATATCGGTCACTTCCTCAGGACGTTCGTCAATAAGAAGGACCATGAGAATCACTTCTGGGTTATTGATCTCAATCGCATTGGCAATATGTTGCATCAAGATCGTTTTCCCCGACTTTGGAGGAGCAACGATCAACCCGCGCTGTCCTTTCCCAATAGGGGCTGCAAGATCAAGCACCCGAGTCGAAAGCCGCTCTCGGGTCGTCTCCATCACAAGGCGCTCACTGGGATAAAGAGGAGTCAGCGTTTCAAAAAGAACCCGATCTCTCGTCTCTTCAAACGTTTTCCCGTTGATCCTTTCCACTTTGAGCATCGCAAAGTATTTTTCTTTATCCTTGGGAGCGCGAATTGACCCGTAAAGAGAATCCCCCTTTCTCAGATCAAATCTTCTGATTTGTGCCGGAGAGACATAGATATCTTCTGTAGAGGGAAGGTAGTTGTAGTACGGCGAGCGCAAAAAGCCAAATCCGTCAGGCAGAACCTCTAAAACACCCTCTCCGTAAAGAACCTCATTTGGTCTTTCTGAAATCGTCTTGACAATCTCAAAGACCACAGCAGATTTCGAAAGAGGAGCTGTGTGTTTGAGACCGATGTTCCGCGCATACGCTTGCAGTTTGTCGATGGTCATTCTCTGAAGGTCAGAAATTTTTGTAACGCTTTCAAAATCAGCAGAAGGTTCAGGCTTTTCTGAATGTTGTGGTTCAGCTTGCTGCTCGTTCATGGAAAAGTATACTCCGGGCTATTGTTGATAAAAATTTTCAGTAAAGACATTTTGCTACTTCATAGATCAAAACAGTACCAGAAAGCAAATGCTGGGTGGCTCAAAATTGAAGGGCTAGGCTATCCAGGAACCGTTTTATGGATTCGAAGGCTCCCCATCCTAGGGGGGGCTTTAATTTTCCCCAACTTTACCATCAGGGTACATTTTTGCCAATTTCAAAAAATTTCGTTACCTCTCGCTGCAAATCTTGTAGGTTGCCGAAATTTGGGATGATCACGTCTGATAGCGCGGCTTTTTTTTCAATCGGAAGCTGCCATTTCATCCGATTTTCATACTCGCACCCGTTCAAAGCAGCTTGTTTTTTAGCCTCTTCAGTGGTTCTAAGCACTGTAATGGTGATGTCATAAAATGGCTCCGCTCCTATCTCAAATAATAAAGGCATCTCCACGACAAAGGCAGAAAAAGAAAAGTCTTGAGAGATTGCCTCATAATGTTCTTGAATTTCTTTCAAGATGAACGGATGGATGAGTTTTTCGAGCATTCGTAGAGCCTTTTCATCTTGAAAAACTTTGTTGGCTAAGAGGGTGCGGCTAATCTTTCCATTTTCCGTAATTTCTTTTCCGAAAGTATCGATGAGCGTTTGAAAAAGAAGGGTGTTTAAAAGCTCATGACCTATCGCATCGGCGCTTAGGGTATAGGCGCCGAGTTCTTTCAAGTAGCGGCAGACGGTAGACTTCCCGCTGGCAATACCCCCGGTCACGGCAATTTTTTTTAGCCTCAACATTCCGCCCAATTTTTCCCGACAGCAAGGCTCACTTCGATAGGGACTTTTAGGGATATCACGTTCTCCATGTGGTTTTTCACGAGAGTTTGAAACGCAACAATCTCAGGTTCGGGGATCTCAAAAATCAACTCATCGTGAATTTGCAGAATCATGCGTCCCTCTAGCTTTTTTTGGCGAATCTCCCGATCAATGTGGATCATCGCAAGTTTAATCAGATCTGCCGCTGTCCCTTGAAGGGGTGTGTTGATGGCTAGCCGCTCGGCAGCGTTGCGAATGGACGGATTTTTGTTGTGCATTTCTGGAATCGGTCGCCTTCTCCCGGTGAGTGTTTGGGAGTAGCCGAGTTTCCTTGCTTTTTCTTTAGAGTCTTCGAGATAGTCTAAGACGCGGGGATATCTTTCAAAGTACTTTGCAATGAACTCCGCAGCTTCTTTGTAGGGAATGTTGAGTTGTTTGGAGAGTCCAAAAGCGCTTAAACCATAAAGGATTCCGAAATTGACCGTTTTCGCCACTCTTCTCATCTCTTCTGTCACATCGTTTTCCGGGACGCTGAAAATCAAAGAGGCTGTATAAGCGTGAATATCCCCCCCTTCTTGAAAGACGTGGATAAGATTTTCGTCTTCGCTAAAATGGGCAAGGAGGCGTAGTTCGATTTGTGAGTAGTCCGCTCCCAAAAAGCTCCAGCCTCGTTTTGCCTTAAAGCAGGATCGAATTTCTGAATGGACAGGGATATTTTGTAGGTTGGGGTTCTGGCAAGAAAGACGGCCGGTAGCTGCCACAGATTGATGGAATGTGCAGTGGATTCTATCGGTCACAGGATTGATGGCGTGGGGAAGTGCCTCTATATAGGTAGAACGGAGCTTTTCCAGAGTCCTATAGTTCAAAATATGTTGCGCAATAGGATGTTTGTTAGCTAGCTCTTCTAATATCTCAGCACTGGTTGAGGTGCTTCCTGCTTTGAGGCCTAATTTTTTATATAGCACTTCGCTGAGTTGTTTGGGAGAGTTGAGATTGAACTCTTCTTTGGCCATCTTAAAGATGATTTCCTTCACTTGATGGAGCTCTTGTACAAGCTTGCTTCCGATTTTTCGAAGCTCTTCCACATCGAGGTAAATGCCCACTCTTTCCATCCCAGCGAGGATGGGGAGTAGCGGTAGTTCTATTTCGTGGAGAAGAGAGTCGAGTTTGTTCTCTTGCAGTTCCTTTTCAAACAGCTGTTTTAAGCGAGTCGTGAAATCAATATCTTCACAACAGTAATCTTTGACTAAGGGGATCGGAACTTCTCGCATGGAAATCTCGTTTTTCCCCTTTCCAATCAAACTCTCCAGGGGGATTTTTGCGTACTGAAACTTTTCCAAACAAAGATCGTCCAAGTTGTGTTTTCTATTTTGAGGATTGATGAGGTAGGAAGCTAAAAGAGTGTCAAAATCGATGTTTTTGATTTCAATACCAAGGTTTTGGAGAATATGGTAATCGTATTTCAAGTTATGTCCAAAAAATGAGGCGGATGTATGGGAAAAGAAGTGTTTGAGTTTTTGTAGCACTTTTTCTTTGCTGATGCTCCCGTTGAGCGGGAGGTACCAGGCAATACTCGGCTCGATGGCAAAACCGATGCCAACAAGATGCGCTAACAGGGGGACTAGGCTTGTTGTTTCCGTATCGATACCAATCGACTCTGCGTGGGATAGCTCCTGGAGTAAATTTTCTAGTTCTTTTTCGGTGTCGACTAGGCGGTAATCTTGCTTACGATCGAAGGGTAAAGCCGCTTTACTTTTGGAAGGGGCGGCCATCTCTTTTAAAAGGGAGGTAAATTTCATCTCCTGAAAAAAGTCAGCAAGTTTTTCTCGGTTGGCTTCTTTAATTAGATAATAATGCGTATCTTTGGGGATCTTGACATGAGTATTTAATGTGGCCAGCTCTTTACTCATCCAAGCCTCTTTCTGTTGGGTGCGAAGAACGTGCTGCTTTTTCTCCCCTTTCACCCGCTCTGGATGCGCGAGGATCTTGTCTAGCGTCCCGAATTCTTGGAGAAGGGTGGCAGCCGTTTTTGGTCCAAACCCTTCAAGGCCAGGGATGTTGTCTGAGGCATCTCCCATAATGGCGAGAAGGTCTACGATTTGATCGGGCCGAACTCCGTAAAGCTCTTCTACTTTTTTGGCGTCAATGATTAGGTTATTTTTATGAAGCTGCAGCATTAGGATCCGATCATTAATGAGTTGCGTGAGATCCTTATCGCTAGAGCATAAATAGACGCTGGCGCCTTTTTTTTCTGCCCAAAGGGCGACTGAGCTCATGGTGTCGTCAGCTTCCACTCCATCGACGCAAAGGGTCGGGATACCGGCTAGTGCGCAATATTGATAGGCCCAATCGAATTGTGGGAACAAATCTTCTGGTGCACCCTTTCGGTGCATTTTGTAATTAGCGTAGATGGCTTGTCTTGATTTTTTGTTATCCGGTCCGTCAAAGACAGAGACGAGGTGGGTGGGTGCAAAATCTTTTATGAGTTTTTGTATGGATCGAATAAATCCAAAAAGGGCACTTGTCGATTGCCCTTTTTGGTTGAGCATGGGTCCAATTGCGTAGTAAGATCGAAAGAGATAGTTCACTGCATCTAGTATATATACTCGTTCCATGGCTTGCTCAGGGTTGGTAGAGATAGGCGACCTGATCTCGAATAGGGGGAGCTCCTTCGATGGTATGTTCGATTTTTCCCGTTACCCAGGCGGCCTGCGAATTCAAAAGATTTTGCAGCCATTCTGATTTCGGTTCGAGCTCTACTACTTGGTAGGTAGTAGAGGGGTCGACATTAGCCTCTTTGAGAAGTGCGAGAAGGGTCTCATCCCGAGAAGCGTTGGCGACGTCAATATACCCATACCGCTCAGCGGTTATGGGATCAAAGACTTTGGCACCGTACACGTTCACTAAATTGTCTCGGCTCATCCTTGGGTGGGAGGCGACGACGATATCGACAAATTGGTTGTAGAAATAAGTGGTGATTGCTTGAAGCGACTGGCTTTCTTCTGGTTTCCAGGGTCTAAAAGGGCTCATCATATCTTTATCAAGACCTTCGGTAATGGTTTTTGACTGAACACCTATTTTTCCTAGAGCGTCATAGAGATTGAAAAAGGGACCGATAATGACCCCAACAGAGCCGATGATGCTGGCGGGCCCCGCAAAGACTTGATCGGCCGCGCAGCTAATATACACCCCCCCTGATGCACAAAGCCCATCTACATACGCAAAAATGGGAACATGGTAACGCTCTTTGTAGGTTTTTAACATCCGGTAGATGTTGTCAGAATCGACTGTGGTTCCCCCAGGAGTGTTCATGTGCAGGAGAATACCTTTCACTCGATCCCCTTTGAACGTGCCGGTACGAGAATCCAAGAGAATGTTTTCTACTCGTTTCCTATCGATCCCTTGGGGATCTCCAATGATGCCGTGAACGTTGATTTGCAGGATAACAGCAGAAGTAGAGGAGGTGTCGCGATGCCCATTTGCGTCGGGAAGATACTTAATGGTTGTTTTGGGTTCATCGGGGATAGACGCCGTGTCTGCGATGGCGTTATAGATGAGAGTGATGACAACCAAAGCGAAAAAAATGCCACATACTGCAAAAAAACAATTGCAAAGGGAGCGAAGAGCGGAAACAAAAATTGATTCTCGTTGGACTTCCATCGGGTTTGCCTCTTATTGCGGGTTAAGAATACAATAGCGGAAAGTAGGGTATAAGGGAAAGATGGGAAAAGTGCTGACAGCCTTTCGCGAGGTTGTTCTCATTTTTTTGTTGGCTTTTGCTTTCCCTTTACAGGCTTACAATGCGAAGTCTATGGGAAGCTTGCTCAGCGATCCACCTACAGCGATTTCCTATCGTCATTTTGTTGTCCGTAATTTTTTGTTTTTTGATGGTCATAGAGGCATTTATGAGAGCCATTGGCAAAACTCCTCTCGCAAGGATTCCTACCATTCCTATCGGTACCAATTTCAGGGGTTTTTTGGACTGAATGATTTTTTTGATGTCAGCCTTTTTTCCCAATTCTATTTTAACAATCAGGGGCGATATGCCTATTGTAACGTTGGGGATTTAACTGTAGGCCTTGATTTCCAGCTTCTTGAAGATGACAGATATCTCTTTTTCCCCGGTATTAAATTCGCCGTAAGAGAAATATTTCCCTTAGGACATTATCAGCTTTTTAATCCTAAAAGAGCAGAAATGGAAAAGACGGGTTCCGGATGTTTTTCGACGCAATTTGCACTATTTCTCTATAAACAATATCTCTTTTTTCCGAATTGGTTACTCAGTACAACGCTTGCTATGCAGTATCAATTCAATTCATGGGTTTCTGTGAAAGGATTGCACTCCTATGGAGGAGGTTTCGGCACCAACGGGAAAATTTGGGTCGGTCATTCGTGGCAATCGCTTGTAAATATGCAGATTTTTTACAAAAATTCGCTGTTCTTTTCTTTAGATGGATTGTATGAGCACATGGATGCGTCTCCTTTCTATGGGCATCCAGGCTTGAGTTTCTATGGGACCTATTGCAATACCCACCAACCTTCCTCGGAAAGAGTGAGTTTAGCGCCTAGTTTAGGCTACCAATGTCCATCCGGAATAGGTATCATGATCGGCAACTGGTTTTCTCTTTGTGGAAGGAATGCTGAACAATTTTCGCAGTATGCTGCAAACCTATTTTATATTTTTTAGGATTCTTTTTTTAGGTTTCTCTTTGTACAGTAATGAGCCCAAATGGAAGCATATTCTTAGAGGAGAATCGATCTGTAAAACATACGAAATTTCGATTCCCGATTATCCGAATGCCCACAATCCGTCGATCATTCCCTGTGAAGATGGATATTTACTCTCTTTTCGTTACATTTGTCACTGGCCAGGGTGGTCTCATGATATTAGATACCTTCCCGCAGCCTCTTTCATTGGTCTTGCTCATTTGGACAAGCAATTCCGGGTCAAAAAAAAATCCGTTCAGTTACTGGAGATTCAAACTTTTAGCGAAAATTTTTCCCTTTATGCAGAAGATGCAAGGCTGTTTATTTTTCAAAATCGCATCTTTCTTCTTTTTAATGACTTTCCAAACCCCTCGCCTGAATACGTACGTCGTCTCTATCTAGGAGAAATCACATGTGAAAAAGGTAGATGGGTGCCCAAAAAAAGAGCCTTGCCATTGATTTTGGATCCATCGAATCGAATCGAAAAAAATTGGGTTCCTTTTTGTATCGATTCCTCATTGTATTTGATTTACGGGGAGGATCCTCACACGGTTTTAGAATGCGATCCATCGACAGGCTATTGTCGAAGAATCAGTGAGAGATTGGAGGATTTAGATTGGGATTATGGAATCATTCGAGGAGGTACCCCTGCTCTTAAGGTGGATGATCAATTTTTAACCTTCTTTCATTCCAGTATTGAGAACCCAGACATTTATGAACGGCGCGTCTATTTTATGGGCGCCTATGCTTTTGATCCCTATTTTCCTTTTGCGATTCGAGCGTACACACCGTCGCCGATCGGATTAGCTGAATACTATGAGGAGACTTCTTCAAAAAAAGATCGTTCAAAAAAAGTTGTATTTCCAGGGGGATTCATTCGAGAAGGCAATAAGATTCACGTAGCTTGGGGGAAGGACGATAAAAGGGTTATGATTTCCACAATGGATCTAGAACAGCTTCTACATCAAATGGTTAAGCGATAGAGGGGCGGGTCTGTAGAAGCTCTAAAAATCCGAGACAGCCCATGCCAATAAAGACCAAGAAGATCACAACGGGGAAATTCAGTCCCAAAACTAGCCCGATCAGCACGGCAAACTGTAGAGCCGTTGTGGCTTTACCCCACCGAATGGCTCTAAAGATAATCGATTTCCACTTGCCTGATGCGACCATTAAGAGTCCGTAGAGGCACAAGAAGAAATCCCTAGAGAGCATGGCAGCCATTTCCCAGGAAGTAAGCTTGCTTTCCATAAACAAAACCACCATCGCGAAATAGACAAAAAATTTATCCATCGCTGGGTCGAGAATCGCTCCAAAGCGGCTGACGGATTGGCTTTTTCTCGCCAAATACCCGTCGATGGAATCGGTAATCATGGCTAAAAGGATGGCTAGAATGCGCAGCGTAGAGTTATCTTGCAAAAACAAGAATGCAAGGGGGGCTCTAACAAAGGACAGACTATTAGACGCATTGAACATTGAATCAAGAAGCCTTAAGTGGCGGCATTTTTCTTTCTTTTATACCAAAGATACCCAATTATCGCGACCACAAAGGCGCTGAATAGAAAAATATTGAACGTTTTTAAAGAAGAGATGAGGCTAGTATAGTTTTTCCCTACTACATAAGCGAGGCTGAAGAGGACGGTGTTTGATAGGATGCAGGCAATCCCGTCGCTCAGCAAAAACTTACCAAAATGCATTTTGCCAAGCCCTGCTGTTAAAAAGAGGCAATTTCTGACTCCAAACGGGATGAAGCGCCCGACAAGAAGCGTCCAAAATCCATATTTTTCATAGTAGCTTTGGATCTGCGCGATCCGTTTTTTTTCAAACGTTTTGGCAAACCAAGAAATATGCCAAAGTTTCGGGCCTAACGCACGCCCAATCCAATAGCACACCCAATCGGAAATATAGCAGCCCAAAAAGACGGCCACAAAGAGGGATAAGGTATTTTCTGGGACTACTGTGGCAGCAAGAACGGCACTAAAAATAATCATCAAGTCTTCGCTGATCGGCACATTGATGCCAGCGAGCATGAGCGCGCCAAATACAATCCAATGAGCATATTGCGCATGTTCAAATAAAAACTGAATGATAGAGTCCATATTTATCGCTAGACAGTTCCTAGGTTCGGGCTGGTTAACTGATCAAACCGCTTCCCTAAAGAAACGGCAGAAACAATCCAAATCAAAATAGCGATGATGAAGATGCCGGCGACAAAGGGCGTGCAGGCTGCGACGGTAGAGAAAAAAAGTAAAAGAGTTTGATGGATCACCGCTCCGCCCGACTTTCCAATTCTGGATCCCACTCCATCGATAGCGGCTTTTCCTTTGAGTTTCGACTCTGCGTTGAGTGGAATAAAAGCAATTTCTTTCGTCGCGTCAAAAATGGTATATTTTGTTGCCCTGCCAATGCAATTTTGGAGTCCTCCAAGGGTTACGCTTAGCATCAGAGGGCTCGCCCCAAAGGCGGCAGCAATCCATATCAGCCCTGAATGGGGGAAAAGGACGAGGAGGAAAAATCCCACTCCAGTAATCAGCATCATAATAGCGGGAATCATTGCATTGAATGTCCAAGAAAAGCGGCGGATTGCAAAAGCTGTTAAAACGGCTGTCATCGTTGCGATCACGCCCATTAGAGTCATCACTTCGCCCATGTACATATTATAATCGCTTGGATTCGGATAGAGCTCTTTGATTTGGTTTTTCCAAACCACTTCGATCAGATTGATAGCGATATTGTAGGTGAGTACGATAAGAGAAATCAGTAGCAGATATTTTGATTTTGCAAGATACGCAAAATTCTTGCGCATCGACATTTTAATTTTTTCTTTCGGCTTGTATTGGGCACTATTCCGAATCACATTGTGGTTGAGCCAACGGAAAATGCCGATCGTCATCACTCCTGACACAATGATCAGGATATTCAAAAATAAAATCGATTGATCCCAGCTACACTTCCCATAAGGAAGAAAGGAGAAAAACGTGTTCCCAGATAAAAAGACAGAAGCTTGCCCCGATAAGATCCCTGCGAGATTGGCCCCAATCATCAATAGTCCATAATACCGCTTCGCCTCCCCCACTCGGGTCACTTCATTGGCAAAACCCCAAAAAAGCACACTCAAAATCGCTGTTCCCCAAAGCTCGCTCATAACGTAAAAAAGGGTAAAAGTCCAGTTGCGAAACATGGCAACAAGTCCCTTAAGTCCTTCTGGTAAAATAGCTTGTAGTTTATCGGCAAGAAGGGTTGGATGCACGTGTTCCTGGAGAGGAAAGAGGGCAAACGTAAACAACATAAAAAAGCCCAAAAAGAGGCACATCATGATGTAAAAAACTTTTTCCAAGCTAAAGCGGTTTGCAAGACGGGTGAATAGAAAAGTGAGCAAAAAGGCTCCGGGCAAAATCGCCCAGACTTTAATAAAGGGGATAGCCTCTGCACCTGATTGGGGAGCCGTCACGACAAGAGAGTCTTTGCAGGCACGTAAAGCGTTGTAATTAAACGAAATTAAGAAAAACATGAAGAACATTGGGAGAAATTTTTTGAGTTCCCAACGGTGGATGGGCCAGAAGAGAGACCGCCATTTTCCAAAAGAAGTTGGGGGATCTTCCTGCATGATTGAACATACCCGTGTTTTCCTGTCCACAGCATGACATATCTCTACATTTAATAAAATGGGGAATGGTTGCATATTTAAAGTTAATTATTTTTTGTAATTAAATTTTGTTTTTTAAATATTTTAGGTGTTGAAAAGCGTTTTTTTCTTGCAAGGGGTAGCAGGACAATAAGACTTAAGCAGATCCAGCCGATGAGATAAGAGATGTCATTTTGAGCGAGGGTATAGGCTTGTTGATCTACGATGTCATTGAGGTTGGCTAGAGATTGCATGGAGGTGAACCCGAGTTGCTGAGTGGCTTGGAGCATTGGTTTGGTATTGTCATTAAAACTGGTGACCCAGGAGGCAAGGTTAAAATGGTGAAAAATACCTCGTCTTAGCCATAACGAGATGATGATAGAGGTTCCAATGCCCGCTGAAAGGGTTCTAAAAAAATGGAAAAGCCCTGTAGAGCTGGGCAGATGTTCTTGAGGAATATCTTGAACGCTCATAGTTAAGGTAGGGCTCATAAAAAAGAAGAGTCCTATACCGTAGAGGAATCGGGAGAAGGCGACGTGGCCGAATGAGACGTCTGTATTGAAAAAGGCTGTAAAAAAACAGGCGATGGCAAAGGAGGCAAAACATGCACCGAGTAAGATGAGAGCGCCAAATCGTTGGATGAGTTTGGGGATTTGACTGGTGAAGCAAAGAGAGAAAATACCTATGGGAGCAACGGCAAGGCCTGCCCAGATGGCATTATAATTCATGTAGGTCTGAAGCCATAGGGGAATGAGGATCAGTAGGCCAAAGTAGGTTGCGTAGATGATGACTAAGATAATGTTTGAGATCATGAAGGAGTGGATTTTGAGGAGCCTAAAATCGAGAATGGGGTGTTCAATGAAAAACTGCCAGATGACCATGAGACTTAAACAAATGAAGCTGGTGGTTGCGAGTGTGCGAATGAGGTTGGATTCAAACCAGCCATGTTGATGGCCTTTATCGAGGAAAATTTGTAGACAGGTAATGCCTATTACGAGAAGGACAAAGCCGATTTTATCGAGAGGGATTTTTTCTATAAGAGTTTCTCTTGTTTTCAGGATAGCCCAAGTGATGGCGCCGCTTGCAATTCCTAAAGGGATGTTGATATAGAAAATCCAGGGCCAATGATAATCGAAGGTAATCCAGCCGCCTAAAATGGGGCCAATCACGGGGCCCAAGATGGCGACGTTTCCAAAAACGGCCATGGCGAGCGCTTTTTTTCCTTGAGGGTAACTTTGGAGGAGGAGTGTTTGTGTAAGGGGGATGATGGGCCCTGTAGCGACACCTTGCAAGAAGCGGCCGATGATGAGCATCTCATATGCTAGTGAAATGCCGCAAATCCAAGAGAAAAAGGTGAAAAGAAGAGTGGCCAGTACATGTACTTTGACGGCGCCGAATCTTTTTGAGAGCCAGCCAGTCATAGGGAGTGCGATGGCATTGCCTACGGCAAAGGCGGTAATGACATAGGTGCCTTGTTCATCACTGACCGCAAGATCTCCTGCAATGTGGGGGATCGCGACGTTGGCAATGGAATAATCGAGGACGTACATGAACGTAGAAATGCAAAGGGAGAAGGAAACTAAGATCTGGCGGAGGCCTTGTAGGGGTTCATACATCGTTTTTGCACCAATCACGGGAAAAAAGGATTTGGTTTTTTTGGATGATTTCCACCAGGATGGGCTCGATTCCCTCTTCTTGTTTGCGGAAGACTTGCGTTGTATACAGTGGTGTTTCCGTTGATTGAGGAGCTGGGATTCTTGTTCCTGAGGTATTTTGGATATCAACTTTTACTTGCATTGAAAGACCCAAAAAGAGCGGGTATTCTGCAACTTGCTGAGGATCGAGACGGATTCTGACAGGGATTCTTTGAACAATTTTGATCCAATTGCCCGTTGCATTTTGAGGGGGGAGTAACGAAAATACCGATCCAGAACCGGCTCCGATTCCAACAACAGTACCGCGATATTTTACAAAATGGCCGTACATATCAGCGGTCAACTCGACGTTTTGGCCGATCCTTAATTGTTTGAGCTGTGTTTCTTTAAAGTTTGCGTTGACCCAGATTTGGTCGATGGGGATGATGGCTAGCAGGGGATCGTTGGGGTTGACGGCTTCTCCTACTTGTGCACTTCTTTGAGCGATGATTCCGTGCGTTGGGGAGACAATGTTGCATCTTTTGAAATCCAGCCATGCTTGTCTTGCATGTTCTTTTGCGGATTCGACGAGTGGGTGAGTGCTGACACAAGTGCCTGCAACCGCTGCGTAAGCTTGCTTGAGCTGCGACTCTATATTATCCACATCGGCCTTTGCGAAGAGATAGCGTGTTTCTGAGTCGATGAAATCTTCTTTTGATACGCTCCCTGAAAGGACAAGGGACTTTCGATCGTCATACTCTATTGTCGCTTTGGTAAGATTCGCTTTTCTCATCTCTAGTTGGGCCTTTAACACTTCGACCTTTTCAAAGAATTGGGAGACATTTCTCACTGTTTCTGCAAGCTGCGAAAAACTTTTTTCAAGAGCAATTTGCATATCACTTGTATCGAGGCTGATGAGAAGCTGTCCTTCTTTGACTGATTGCGTTTCGTTGACGTGCACTGCGGAGACAAATCCTGAGATTTGGGGGGTGAGATTGATTTTATTGCCATGCACGTACGCATCTTCTGTGGTCACTTCAAAGCGGGCCCAAAACAGCCAATAAGAGAAAACAATGGCTCCTGTCAGAAGGAAGGAACCAATCACGTAGGCCATGATTTTTTTTCTTTGAGAAGAAGGATTACTTTCCATGGGAGTCCTGTGGATTAATAGGGATAGTTGTAGGAGCGTAGAAGCCGCCGCCCAAAGCCTGAATGAGTTTTAACACGGTAAAAATCTTGAGTCTTTCCAGATCGAGTTGAGAGATTTCCTCTTGAAGAGCCATTTCTTGCGCTTGAATAGCGACTAAACGGTTATCGACTCCTTGCTGAAAGCGCATGATGTGGATCGATACTGTATTCAGGGCTGAGAGGAGGGACTCGAAGTGGATCAAGGCTTGTCGGTCGATGAGAATCAGAGAGGAAATAGAATCTGCCGCTTCTTTGGCTGCCTGTAAAACGGTTGCATTATAGGCGCCTACCGCAGCGTCAAATGTGGCAAGAGCCTCTTTGAGATGCGCCCGCAGCCTGCCTCCTTTGAAAATGGGAAGATTTAGGGCTGGGTTTAAAAACCCTTGGAAATTGGCAGGAGAGAGAAAGTCGGCCCAGGAAAGGCTTTCAAATCCTGCAAGCGCCATGAGATTGATGTTGGGGTAAAAGGCAGCTTTGGCTGCGCCGACTTTTTTGGCTTGGGCTTCTAGTCTCCAGATTGCGGCGCTGATATCTGCTCTTCTTGAAAGGAGGTCGAGAGAAAGATTTTCGGGTAGAGGAAAGGGCTTATCAAAGGAGATCTTTTTGAGGAGCATGAGAAGCGGGTGTGTATCGGGGCTATTTCCCATTAAAACGTTTAAAGAGTGTCGGTTTTGTGCGATTTCATTTTGAATTTCTTGGAGCTCTTGTTGTACTTCTTGCACGGCTCTTTCCATCACAAGAATTTGTAGACGGCTATCTAGACCATAAGTAAACCGTTCCTGGATGAGTTCGAACCGTTTGGATCTCAGTGATAGAAGCTCGTTATATAACATTTGTTTTTTTTCATTGATTTGGACATTGTAGTACTCTTTGCATACTTGCACGCTAAGCACTAGTCTGACTTGTGCCGCCTCTGCCATTTCAGCTCTTGCCATTCCGAGTTCAGCGCGATAGAGATTGAGGTTTTTTCCCCAAATATCGAATTCGTAGCGAAAATTTAAAGAAAGATCGAGTTGATTGATGGCGGAAGGAATGAGCGATGGGGGGAACCGAAAGAGACTGCCCTTGGACAAATGCTCCCAGTTATCGCTGAAGTACACATCTAGATCGGGGTAGAGAAAGGACTTTGTTCCCCTGGCCCGCGCGTATATTTCTTTCACTTTGGCTTCTGCCATTTGCATGGTGGGACTATGGGTCAAGGCGATCTCTACAAACGAAGAGAGCTGCGTGTCATCAAAGAGGTTCCACCACTCTGGGTCAGGCCATGAGCCTTTCTCAAATTCTTGGGAATCCATGGCTTTGACAAAAGAGTCTTCAAGGGTCACTTCAGTCATGGGTTCCTGGTCGCTATTTAAGTGAGAACAAGAAATGCAGCTGTGCAAGAAAAAGCAAATGCAAAAAAGCAATAAAAATCTTTTAATATGCATTGCAAGGCCTTTTTCTTTTCAATAGTGCAATAGAATATAAAAGTATACACTCGACTTGTACGCGTATTCGAGACGGTGAGGAATGAGGTCTATAAGTATTTTATAAAAAAGTTGGGAACGTGCCTACTCCAGATTTCCAAGGAAGCGAGGCAAGCTAGAGGAAAGAAAGCGGCAGCTGTCTTTTTCCCCAATATCAAGCTTCCCAAATGGCTGATGGGTTGGATGAGCTGATCCATTTTTTGGTGCGTGGCTTTTCCTGTCGCATGAAGAATTTCGCTTGTGTCTTTGGTCACTCTATAGAGCATTTGAGCGGTACCTTGATGGTACAGTCCCATTTTTTTAGCGACTCTTTCCATTGGGGCTTTACTTTGATCAACGACCCACCCAGCGGCCGTACCACTTCCTTCTAAAAGAGTAGCCCCTAAACGCATAGTTTGCCAGTTAGTCATCGCTCCCAAAAAGGTTGGAAGGATTGTTTTGATCAAAAAAAGAGCTGTTTCTGACCATGAAATAGAGGTATGAAAATGGGCTGTCAGATCCATAGGCACTCCTAGCGTGATCTGCAATCGACCTTGATCTATTCTACATGTGGTTCTTGTCAAGAGGCCGGTAGCTGCGACCACTTCTTTCCCGGAGATCCACGAGACCCATTCTGCCATATTTGGGTGCCATAAAGAATTTTCTCCTGTACTACATGAGTCAAGAAAAATCCTTGCTCCAGAAGAAAGGCCATCAAAGCAGTTGGAGGGAAGCGGATCAAGGACTTGCAAAAGAGATGTGGAGCTGAATTCTATTTTATGGCTGCAGCCATGCGCTCCAATGATGAGTTCTTGCACTAACCCCTTTGTAGAGGCTGCTTCGATTTCTTCACAGATTTGCAGCGGATGGTGAACGGTTTTGTATGTCAATTGGGTGATTTGATCTAGGCAGCGGGGCAGGGAATTATAGCGTGAGGGGTTCAGCGCTCGGTTATAGTCGATACTCTCTTCTGCCCCTAAGTAAAGCACCTCAGGTTGGTTTTGGACAGCGCGTGCGTAGGAGGCCTCTACATGAGTGGCATTCGCTGCAGAGGGTAAGCAAATTCGCTCAAATGGGGGATTTCTGAAAGTTTGTTCGTAGAAATCTTCTTCTCCTATTGGAGTAGGCGGCTTTTCTCCAAAGAAAAACGCCAACTTCACCCAATCCGGTGATGCTGTATACAGCCTTTGTACTTCATAATATAATCCAGTTATTCCTCTTGCGAGGATAGCGATTCCAGCGGTCTTGCGTCCTATTTTTTTCATTAAGGAAGGAGTGGAAGATGGACTAGGATCGCGTAGTAAGCGTGTTCCCTGGATAAGGCATCCAAAGTTGGCGGCACATTTTTGCATCGCAGGAGATTGGGAGAAACGATTATATAGAGCTGTAGAAACAAATGTGGACAACAAGTTGTAAAGTTTCATACCATTTAAGCTTCTTTCCTAACTCACCTTAGAGTGTGTCTACAAAGTAATGGTTCGTCATCTTTGGGACTATTTTGGCCGATTTTTGATTTAAATTTCGGGATCAATATTGCCACCCCGAATACGACTATGATAGCACAGCTGTGCAATTTACTGTGCAATATTGTGCAGCCAAACCTTGCAAAGGATTCATAAATAACTGATAAAGAACGAGATGTAATTCAAAAAATCTTTGGTCAAGCAAGAGGTTTAATGTAGGAGCTTATGAAAGCAGTGTATATAGAGTCCTTTGCCTCCCATGGCAATATAAAAGTAGGTGAAGTTCCTAGTCCTAAGGTCGGGGATGGGGAAGTGGGCATTGTCGTTGCTTATGCAGGTGTAAATCCAGCTGATGCAAAAGTCGCAGAGGGGCTGTTCCAATCGCGTGTGCCTCATCAATTCCCTCTT
>MGMD01000015.1 GCA_001796285.1 Chlamydiae bacterium RIFCSPLOWO2_12_FULL_45_20 | reverse complement strand
TTAGTGCACGAGGATATAACGCTCAACGCGGAGTCAACAATTCGGTTTTTCCAAAAAATCGAAGAAGCCTACCCGGGAAAGAGAAAAGTTCACGTATTTTGCGATAATGCTTCCTACTATCGAAATAAGACTGTCCGGCACTATCTGGGGTTTGAAGTCCAATGGAACGAAAACGTACGCTAAGAGGGGTTAATCAGCAAAACCATTTGTCCATCTGTCGCGGGCTTTGGAAGAGAATCCTCTTCTTTCTATAGAGGGAGTTCTTCAAATCAAAGACCAACACACAGAGCGCAAGCTAGAGCATGCCCTTGTCAGAAATATCGAATTCTGATGATTGGGAGGCGCATAAAAAGCATTGTTTTTGATAGAATCTCCAGTGATTCGAACAGGGGAATGACAAATATGGCGACTTATGAATTGGAAGACTTTACAACAGAATCGCGGAAAGTGCTGGAGGATTTAGGTGACCCAGGCAAGTTGAAACAATGTCTTCAGAATGCAAAAAAAGATGAAAAACTCCTTTCTTTGTCGGAACACTATGACATCCTTGACAAGATTGTCCTCTATGCAGATGAGAAATATCGCGTCCGACTTCATATTTTCGGAGATGAATATTTTGACAGGCCCCATAATCATAGATGGTCTTACTCGAGCAAAATTTTATCGGGCAGTTATCGCCACACGATTTATTCACTAGATCATGAAATAGATGCTCCTGAGACGGAGCATCTGGTTCCCGTATTGATCCGTCAAGAGAAAGTGGGAGATTTTTATACGTTGCATCATTCCCAGTACCATTCTGTTACAGCAGATCCAGGTACTGTGACATTGATTTACCGGGGCCCGGCAAAGACGGATCGATTTCGTGTCATGGATCGGACGACACAGGAGGCGTGGTGGCAGTATGGTGCAAGCATTGAGAGTCAGGAAGAGAAAGAGAACAAGAGGATGTCCCGAGAGCGGTTCGACTTGCTGGTCAAAAAACTAGAGAGGGTGGGGATCATATGCTGACTGTATTGAACGAGCCAAAAAATAAAGAAGATCTCTACGGATATGCCCGCGTTCCAGAGCATCTTGACCACATCGAATATGGACGGTTCAGAAACGTCTACCTCTATATTACTGAAAAGTGCCAGCTGCGCTGTGGCCACTGCTACATGGGTGAAAGGCTCGAGCGGGCGAAATTTATGCCTTTAGCAGAGGTGAAGCACACCTTGCAAGTCTGGAGAAAGCTCGGAGGTAGCAAGTTGAGTATTTTAGGAGGAGAGCCAACTTTACATCCTGACTTCATTGAGATCTGCCGCTATGCCAAAACGATGGGTTACGAAAAAGTCATTCTAAATACTAATGGGGTAGGCAAAGCGCTTTCCATCCTTGACAAGATGGAGCCGGAGGAGTTCAGCTATGTCCAGGTCAGTCTCGATGGGGGATCAAGCATAACCCATGATGTAATACGCGGGGCTGGAACATTTCGTCTTGCCTGGAAAACTTCGGAAGCGCTTGCTGCCAGAAAGTTCGATACGCGCATCATTTGCACAGTCAATCGCAAGAATAGAGCCGATTGTCTAGAGCTGATTCCCAAGTGCGAGGCGATTGGAGCAAGTCTTGTGAAATTCCATGTTTTTTCCAACATAGGAAATGGCCAGAAAAACACTGATTGGGCAATGACACCTCGGGAGTGGATCGAGTTCTACGAAGAGCTGGAAAGAATCAAGAAGGATCACAAGATTCAGATCTGGTATCAACCGACATATGCCGATAGAGAAAATATCCATCGTTTTACTCAGCAGGGGTATCGCGGCTGCATCGGACGCACACTCGATCGCATTTCAATCTTCCCCGACGGACGGGCCTATGTCTGCTCCTACCTTTTCGACACGGCGCAAAATATGTTTCAGATGGTAGATGGAGATGTAAAGGTCAATCGCGAAGAAAACGAGTTCGAACTCTTTACAAAAGTATTAACGAAGAGTTCTTGCGGTGCATGCAAGGCTCCAAAAACTTGCCTTGGCGGTTGTCCTGCGGAAGAGCTTGCGATGGGAACGTCTTCCTGCAAGGCTGATCCTGAGATCATCCCTGTTTGTCGTCTTTGGAAGTCGGATTATTGATATGCGTTGGATTTTATTTTTTTTTGCCCGCTTTCTGTATGCGGAAGACCCGCTAGATGTCGCAAGAGAGTTGCTTTGTTCTTCTCTCCCGGAAGATACGCAATTTACTTCTCTTTCAGGCCTGACGAATAAGAGCTACCTGTTTACTGCTGAAGGAAAAAAGTATGTGATTCGTTTGCCTGGCGAGGGTACGGAGAGATTTATCGACAGGAGCGCTGAGCGCGCCAATAGCAAAGAGGCATACTTTCAGGGATTCAGTCCGACACATGCCATTTTCTTTGATCCTGCAACAGGGCGTCAATTAACCCCCTTTATCGACGGATTTAAGGGCTATGAATTTGAAGAATTCTACCAGGATGATCTGGTCGAGCAGATAGCTCATCTTTTGCGCAAAATTCATACCAGCTCGCTCGCTTTCAAAAATCACATCGATTTCTTCGAGCGGATGGATCGTTTAGGGCTTTATTTACAAGAGCAGGCGATCTCCCTTCCCGCTGAATACCTCTCATTGAGAGCAGCTTTGCAAGAACATCTGCATTTAGATTGTTTTGAGGCAGTTCCCTCCCATGGAGATCCAGTTCCAAGCAATTTCGCATTGCTTGATGGCAAGCTAATGTTGTTTGACTGGGAATATTCGGGATTGACTGATCCAGCCTGTGATCTGGCGTTCCTTTCTAGTGTGATGAGTTACTCGAAGGAACAAGAAGAAGATCTCCTGCGTTATTACGGAGCGACACCTATGTCGCTTCTCAGGGAGAAACTCATCTATTTTAAACCGATTGTAGAGAGTTGGCTTGGACTTTGGGGGATTTTACAAATTGTCTGTTGCAATGAGTCCCAAAAAGACTTTTTCAAAACTTTTTCCATTGTCCGTTTTAAAAGGGCTGAGAGAGTTTTGCATTCTGAAGAATACGGCAGAGCCATCGAGTTACTCACTCCATTCCACAAGAAGGGTGGACGGCTGTTTCGCACATTTCCAATTGATCCCCAGGTGCCGCTACTCGCTGTTTTTCCCAGGTTGTCTGATCGGGTCGGGTTGACTCAAATCGAATTTGGACTTTGGATCTGCCCTTATTGTGGAATCTTGAATCCAATGGCTAAGCGAGGTTGTGTGTGTCCCAGTTGCCCCCTGAAGTAGGATTCGTCCTCTTCAAGCCAGACCTGTTTCATAGACAGCTTCTTGTGTCTGTTCTCCAATTTTTAAAGGGGCATGGGTTTATGCCTCTCTCCTTTCTTGCAGCGCGTGTCTCTGATACTCACTATAAGAAGATGTATTCGCATCAATTCTTATGGGAAGTAGATGACTGGTATCACAACCGGCAACTCTACACATTTGGTCCAGGTCTTGGGGTGCTCTTGCGCCATGAGAAGGGGAGAGCTCAAGAGCTGTTGTCGCAGATCAAGGGGGCGGCTCTGCCGAAAGATCGTAGCGAGGGTTCCTTACGCAAGAAATTTTCATCTAAATCACGCGTCTTCAATCTGATTCATGTGCCTGACAACAGATACCAGGCTGAAAAGGAAGCCCTCCACTGGTTCGGAGGAAGTTTTTCATTCGGTTTGATGACCTCTGAAGAGATGATCTCTGAACTAGAGTGTTTCAATTGTTTCGAAGCACAATTTAGACTCGATCCCGAAGAGGCATTTCTCATCGCTAAGCTTCGGCTGTTCCATGCCTGCAGAAATAGCAAGAACTGCCCAGAACGGCTCAAAGTGCCTCTGACGCAAGCTGCTCTTTTTTATCGTCGATGGAAAGATGCCCTTCTCTCGGAGACTTCATATGAGGGAATCGAAGGGACCCTACTTCCTGATTTTCAACGGGAGGAAGCTGTTCTGTGTCAACAGCTTGTCAAGGCATGCGAAATCGATCTGAACCGAAGGCAGGCGATCGAAGCTCTTTTTGCCGCAGCTACTACGAAATATGTATCCAATTTCTTTTGGATCCTCGATGAATGGAATGTGTACCTCTCTGAGTTGGAAAGATATCTGATTCTCTGCCGTCTTAAATACAATCCCTCATTTGCCAAAGGTCTTTCTTCTCATTGAAGTGAAACCAAACGGGAACGCAGTTGTTGATGATTCCATCCCCTGGAATGCCGAGCGTTTTGCAGATTGCAAAGTAGATGCCTCCGTGGGCGACGATAAGAGAAGGTCCCTTTTCGACAAGCACCTGTTTAAGTCCTATCGCTACTGTCTGAAGAAATTGGGCAACCGGGTCAGATAAATCCCCTTTTCTCATCTGATTCCAGGTAGTGAGAGCGCACTCGCTAAATTCAGCTACTTCGAGCCGTTTTAATGGGAGATTACGGAGCAAAATATCGGTCGTCTCTTTCGCGCGTCTCAAAGGGCTTAAGCAAGCAAAGCGCAGGGGAAGCGTTGCAATGAGGGGTTCAATTGCCACGGCTTGCCCACGCCCCGTTTTGTTTAGGGAGATGTCTAGGTGTTCCCCCTCGATCTTCCCAGAGTTGTGATCCGTCTGGCCATGCCTTACGAAATAAAAATCCCTATGACTCAAAGAGCCCATCCTTCCTCTGAGTAGACAACCTCGTGAAGGACTGCACGAAGTGCCTGACCAATGTAGGGGATCAGATTGTTAGGAGGGCTTTCCAAGGAGAAGAAGTTCAACTCTATGCATTTATCTGGTTCTAAATTGGTAAATTCTCCTGCCCAGCTCGCACATTCGAAAAAAATATCAATATTGAACCTATTGGTTTTACGATGCATCAAATGGACGACTTTAAGTGATTCAGGACGAATAATGAGATTAGCCTCTTCTTTCGCTTCACGGATCATTGCTATGCTTGCCGGTTCTTCATCTTCCACATGCCCCGAGATAAGTCCATAGCATCCGTCAAAATATCCGGTATTTTTCCTCAATGAAAGCAAAACCGTTTCTCCTTTCCTCAAGAGAAGATACGCATTGACCGTTGCGCCACTTCTCTTTTTTGCACCCAAACTTTCCACGATCGTAACCATGTTCTCTCCGTAAACGCTTGCGTAAAGGATACAAGCATCTTCTTTTTTTAAAAACCAGAAAGAGAGAAATCATTAGATAGTCAGGAGGATCTATTGCAAGAGGCGGAAAAAGAATAGGATCTGGACGGCCGTATGAAACGGGGAAATTTGGCTCAGTAGATGTTCACCTACCTCCTTCGTCGGCAGGTGAAAAATAGACGGTGGAGTCGCTTTTTCCTACAATTTAATAAATAAAATCTTTAATATTTATCGGCATGAAGCCAACTTATGAAGAGCTTGAGGCAAAGGTTCGACGTCTAGAAGAGCTTTTAAAACAGGCTCTCGAG
>MGMD01000014.1 GCA_001796285.1 Chlamydiae bacterium RIFCSPLOWO2_12_FULL_45_20 | reverse complement strand
GACATTAGCAGAAGTCATTGACTTCTCTTTTTCAATTGTGGGGGGATGGTGTGTGCAAAAGAAAATTTAAATCATTATAGGTATAATGAGTCCGAGGATCTTTTTTTATCCATTGAATGCTACCTTTCGATGGCAGTATGCTGAGCGGTGATGGGCTCTGCCAGGGGAGAGGCGAAGTCGTAACTGGAGTATAGTATGGAGTAGCTGGAATTTGTTGGGGCGTCGTAAAAATCTCTTCTTCTTCGGTTTGCTCAGCATCGCCTTCAAGTGTTTGGAGTTTTTCTTGCATGTATTTGGTCAAGCAGCTCCTGTCCCGCTGGCTCCAGATGGCACCATTAGCTGTCATAGGAGTAATGGAGTGCAGTTGCCGGATTGCATCCTTAAACCCCTTATACTGTTGATTAGTCCATTCCATGTGTGAAGGTATTTTGATGGGTGATAATTCTTTGAATTTTTGTTGAATATATGGATGAGCATTAGCGTAATTCATGAAAGACGGATAGTTTTCTTGAATGGCCCAGCGAGTATAATTTTCGAGGGGTTGCCCTGCTTGCAAGCTATTTTTATGACGTTGGATGAGCTGACTGCGTGCTGCTTCACAGATGTACGTCCCATTGGGGGCTCGGCTTTCGAGGATGAGATCAACTAGCAAGAAAATACGACGCTTTTGGTCCACTTGGTTTGCAATGTACGCTCTATCGCAAGTGTAAGGAAGGTGGCGTTGGTAGATGGAAGAGGAGGAGGTATGGTTTTTAAAATTCTCCTTATTTCTAAATACACGCCAGCAATCGCGACAGACCCATTCAGGTTGCCTCATCTTCCAGGGTTGCTGGCATGAAGGAGGGCTGTTCATAATATTATTGGTATTATTTGACATAAATAGTTTTGAAAATATTGTTTTATTAAAAATTATAATGGAAAGTTACTTTATTTTATAACTTAAAATTATAATTTCTATCTATGTTTTGGGATAGGGTGTTTGTAAGTGGGTGACACCCCAGTGTAAAACCTAATGGACGAACCATTCCTTTGTAGGCGCTTTCTTAGACTCTTGGAAAAATTTCTCCAGAGTTGAAAAAGAACGGAATTTCTATTTTTGCATTTTGCAGAGAATCGGAACCATGAATTGCGTTTCTTTCAATGGATGTTGCAAAGTCTGCTCTGATGGTCCCAGCTTCCGCCTTAGACGGGTCCGTGGCTCCCATAATTTGACGATTGCGAGAGATCGCATTTTCTCCCTCGAGCACCATCACTAGAATAGGACCAGAGGTCATAAATTCTACCAGTTCTGAAAAGAAGGGCTTGTCCTTGTGCATGGTGTAAAATAATTGGGCTTGCGATTCTGAAAGACACATCATTTTCGCCGCAATTACGCTAAGACCCTCGCGTTCAAAATATTCAATGATATTTCCGATCATGTTTTGGCCAACAGCGTCTGGCTTAATGATGGAAAGAGTTTGCTCGAGCGTTTTGCTACTTGCTTGGGTCATATATTCTCCATTACGTTTTGCTAAAGCATTGTAAGGGGCCGAGGAATAAATCTCACGAAGTTCTATTGCAAAATTGTGAAAAAATTTAAAATTATGTCGCAATGACCTATGGCGATTATCCAGACTTAACGGGTGTCAAAAAAGTTTTAGTCATCAAGCTGCGCCAGCTCGGGGACGTCCTTTTAACAGGGGCTGTGTTTCACGTGCTGAAAAAACGGCTTGGGGCTGAGGTGCACGCCTATATCTATCAAGATTCTTTCCCCATGCTCGAAGGGAATGCAAATGTCGATCGGCTTATAGGTTACGATCGAAAGTGGAAACATCTGGGGTTTTTTCAAAAGATCGCTAAAGAATGGAAAGTTTGGAGAGATCTCAGGAAAGAGGGCTACGATTTGGTCATTAATTTGACTGAAGGGGACCGCGGCGCCCTTGCAGCGAAGGCTGCCAAGGCTCCCATTCGGGTGGGTTTTCAACCTAAGGGTAGGTGGCAAAAAACGATCTATACTCACATTGTAAAACACTGTCCTAGTTTAAGGCACACGGTAGAGAGAAATTTGGATGCCTTGAGAAGGATCGGAATCTTTCCCGATCTGGAAGAAAGAGAGCTTTTTCTTAAAGTATTTGAGGCGTCAAAAGAGCAGGTGAAGGCCTGGGTAGATGGACCTTTTGTGTTGATACATCCCACTTCGAGGTGGCTCTTTAAATGCTGGCCCGTGCAAAAGATGCGTGCATTGACTGTGGAACTTATACGACAAGGAAAAAGGATTGTGTTTACTTCAGGGCCTGATCCCTTAGAAAAGCAAATGGTAGAAGAGATCACTCACGGACTTGATGTAATCAACAGGAGCGGAAAGATTTCTTTACAAGATCTAGCTGCCTTTATTGAGATGAGCGAGGTGCTCGTATGCGTCGACAGCGTGCCCTTTCATATGGCCAATGCGTTGAAAAAAAAGGTGGTCGCAATTTTTGGACCTACCTCTGAGATCACTTGGGGGCCTTGGAGAAACCCAGATGCACAGATCGTCGTAGAGACGCTCAGCTGTCGGCCCTGTTATATGGATGGATGCGGCGGGAGTAAGAGAAGCGATTGCTTAGATCGCATTTCAGTGGAGGCTGTATTAAGGCACTGTTGTACAGCTCCTAAAGCCGAAAATCTTCTCCAAGATAAGTTTTCCTCGCTCGCGGATCATTAACGAGCGTGTCTGTTGCCCCAGCAAGCAGTACTCTCCCATCTTGGATTAAATAAGAACGGTCTACAATAGAAAAAATTTCTCTCGCATTGTGATCTGTGATGAGAACACTAATTTCTTTTTGTTTGAGAATGCGGATGAGGTGCTTGACATCGGCGACTGCAAGAGGGTCGATATTGGCAAAAGGTTCGTCTAAAAGGAGCAATGAGGGCTCAGTCACCAGGGAGCGGGTGATTTCGAGCCGCCTTCGCTCCCCGCCGGATAGAGTAGAGGCGATTTCTTTTCGGAGATGTTCTAAATGCAGTTCTTGCAAAAGTGCCTCAAGCCGCCTTTTCGGATGAGGGAGGCGCATGGTTTCAAGGACGGAAAGGATGTTGTCTTCGACAGAAAGAGAGCGGAAAATGGAGGGTTCTTGAGCCAGATAACCAAATCCAAGCTTCGCTCTTTTATGAATCGGGAGGTGAGTGATCTTTTCTTCTTTAAAATAGACCTCCCCTTCATCGGGTTTGATGAGGCCGATCGTCATATAAAACGCGGTGGTTTTCCCAGCGCCATTCGGGCCCAAAAGCCCTACCACTTCTCCAGGGTTCACATGGAATGAAAGCCCATTGACAACAGGTTTCCCTCCAAATCTTTTCACAAGCTGTTTGACTTCGAGAAGTTTCATAAATACTGCTTAAAAAGGTTGTCGATGTAGTCTTGTTCTAAGTGATCCAAAGCAAAGTGGACGTCGCCGATCCCACGGACTGTCCAGTCTTTATGGATCAAAACTTGGGGGGCGCTTAAGGAAAGCCCTTCTTGCCAAAAAAGAACTCGTGGATCTGCCCTTAAAAGAATCGTTTCTTCTTTGGGGTTGTAGATCAAAATATCGGCTACGGCAAAACTCTTTTGGTGTCGAATAGCATTAGAAATCAGGCGGACTTCTCCTGTCAGGACGATGAGAGAAGGTTTGAGATCGGGAAAGTCGATCACTCCCTGGCTTGCAAAGATAGTCATTTGATCGCTTTGCTGAATCTTCACATCCTCTGAGAGAAAGAGCTTTTTTTGCTTTTTGTCCCACCGCAACGTTTGGGCAGTAAAATCCATGGGACCCGCTATCAAGTGGCCCCGAGGATTTTCATAAGACAGGATTTCTTGTGCCAAATCGATCTGGAGATGGTCGCCGCGGATGGTATTTTCCCCTTGGGTAATCTGACAGTTTTGCTCCGCAATGAACTGGTTCGACGGGAAGGTATAGATGCCGTAATCGGCCGAAAGGCTCCACTCACTATCGAGGGCGCCGTAGATTGATTGGAGAACTTCTTTCGCCTCTGTTTTGTCTTTTTTTTGGTAGATCGTCAGCTCTGACTCGTCGCATGCAATGCGAAAGTGGCGCATCCTATCCTGTGTCCAAATATCTTTATGCACATGCAGTCGTTTTTGATGCGCAGGTGTTTCTTCCAATGCATGGCGCGTCCTTAACTCCAGGCTTTCTTTCGCAAGGTCTTGATAACACTGTTCATCTTTCGGGGTTAGCTGCAGCGTAAGGTAGCAAACACAAACACCCAAGGGAAGCATTACAGCGAGGAACCGGAAAAGCATTGCACAGCCTCATACAGCCTTTCAATTTGGGCAAGAAGAGTGTGTAGATCTTCAAAAGCCATCACCGTCGCTGCATCAGACTTTGCCTGCGCGGGTCGGGGATGAGCTTCGATATAGAGGGCATTCGCCCCTGCTGCAATAGCCGCCTTTGCTAGGGTCGATGAAAACTCTTTTTGTCCTGCTGTGGCATGTCCGAGTCCTCCTGGCAGTTGGACAGAGTGCGTCGCGTCAAAACAGACAGGGTAGCCAAAGCTTTGCATAACGGGGATTGCCCTCATGTCGCTCACGAGGTTATGATAGCCAAAACAGGTGCCCCGATCCGTCAGAATGATCTCTCTTTTCCCTGCCGCTTCTAGTTTTTGAATGACATTTTTCATATCCCATGGAGAAAGAAACTGCCCTTTTTTCGCAATGATCGTCGCTGGAGTTTTTGCAGCCGCTACTAAAAGATCGGTTTGTCTACAGAGAAAGGCGGGGATCTGGATACAATCGGCAACGCATGCGGCAGGGGCTGCTTCTTCAGGCAGGTGTATATCTGTCATAATCGGAACGGCGCATTCTGTCTTGACTCTTTGAAGGATTTTAAGCCCTAGGTTGATCCCTGGACCTCGAAATGAATCGATGGAGGAGCGGTTTGCCTTATCGAACGAGGATTTGTATACGAACTGAAAAGGATAATGGCTGAATATCTCTTTGAGAGCAGCAGCTGTTTCCAGGGCAAATTCTTCCGACTCAATCACACAAGGGCCAGAGAACACCGTCAAAGGCTGATCTTTCCCGATCACAAATGAAGCTAGTTTGACGTCTTTCATACGGACGCGAGTTTACTTTGAAGAGAATAAATTGTCCATGCCGTAAAGACCCGGAGGTTGCATTGCGATAAAATGCGCAGCTGCAAGAGCCCCTTGGGCAAATGCCTCACGGTTGTGCACCTGATGTGTGAGCGTCAGTTTTTCTTGGGGCGTGTTAAAAATCACGGTATGTTCCCCACAACAAAGCGCAGAGCGAATGGAATGAACTGTACTGTTAGGAAGGCGGTTAGCCAGATATAAGGCAGTGCCGCTTGGCTTGTCTTTTTTTGTTTTATGGTGCGTTTCAATGATATCAATATCTGCAGGAAAATATTTTGCGATCTCTTGGGCCAGGCGAAGCAGTAAGGAGGCTCCCAAGCTAAAGTTGGCGGCGTAAAAAATGGGAAGCCTTTTTGACGCTTCTTCAATCAGAGAAAAGTGTGGATGGCCTGTTGTCCCTATGACGATCGGCAGATTCGCTGATAGGTTTTCAGCGAGGGCTTCAGGCGTCGATACATCGATCAGAACATCACACATAAGCGACCCTCTAGGAGTCGCCCTTAAAATAGGAACTACGGGAGCGAAGGCGGAAATGACTTTTCCTAAACGCCCATGGGCTCCGATCAGTCCAATTTTAAGTGCCATCGAATCCTTAAATAATATGTAGAGGCTGTCCTGCGATGGGTCTCAATGGACAGTATATAGATACATACTCTCTGAAGATGGGCCATGCAATAGCGCGCACAACATTGTTTTGAGAGAAGAGATACTGGTTAATGATTTGGCTCACTTGCCCCATGTTCAAATCGGGTCTATCGCTTAAGACTCTGGCTCCGAGTTTTGGAAAGAATTCGTGAATTTGGTTCAGTAGGCCATATTGAGGAGATTCCCCCTCTTGGAAGAGGTCTCCCATTTGATAATTGAGTAAGAGTGGACCGTTTAGATGATTTAGATGATATTGTCTAATCGCTTGTTGAAGATTATTGAGCTGCATAACCATAGAAAGTCTCCTTTAATTGAAACAGTCTACATTAGTTGCTAGTAAACGGCAATTCGCATTATTTTTTGTAAAATTTTACAAGATCTTGTTTCCATTTTTTTAAGGATGGATAGTCAAAAAGCCATCCGTGCCCTGCTTTGTAGTATTCGAATTGGAGATTTTTTGTATAATTTTCGGGAAGGCCCAGATGATCAAAGCAGTATTCCGTTGCTGCAAAGGGCGTGCGGCAGTCATAGTAGCCGGAGCCGATAAAGACTTTAGCCAGGGGGTTTAAGATAAGAACCTGTCTTAGACGCTGGAGAAGCCCTGGGATGCCAAACGAGTCGTAGGTTTGATAGTCCCAATGGATTGAGGCATCGGATGAAAAGCTTAGATAGGGAGTTAAAAAAAGATTTGTATCCAGCTCCTTTTGCAAGTAGGCATTAAAGGCGGGTTGATAACCAAGGGAGTCTAGGTAACTCGGGTCGTGCGCATCGTCTGGGTCGACGGTAAAGACATCTCCTGAGTAGCGGCTATCCAGGCGTCCGAGCACTTTTCTTTCTGAGCCGAAAAACTCTTGGGAATAGATTTTTTCATCGATGCGGGCATTATAGCGCCTTACGACCCCCTTGGGAAGGCCGATGAGTGTCGCAAAGTTTTCTTCAAACACAAGTTTTTCAACATAACTAAGGCGCGATGGCTGCAGCATATAGGGAGCGTATTCGTCATAGGCAAAGCGGCGGGCATAGTCGACTACTTCTTCTAGGGATTTTTCAGGAAATAAGCGTTTATGGTACCAGGCTGTAGCGGCAAATGTGGGGATCAAAAGACAGTCTGCAAGCGCCTGATCTCTTTCGGAGACGAGAGTCGAGAATTCAAAAGCGCAGCCGTTCAGAATCATGCCAGAAGGGAGGATGCCATACCTCTGAGAGAGGGCACAGGCAATGCCGCAAGCGCGGAGGGTTCCATAGCTGCCCCCTAAAAGATAAATAGGGGAATTCCAGCGGTTTCCAAGGCGGATCAAGGAATGGATCATTTCGGCGAGAACTTCCACATCTCCATCTACGCTATAGAGGCGGGAAAGATTGGCGAGTTCTGTCGCTGAGCTAAAGCCGCAGTTGATGGGATCGATGAACACAAGATCTGTTTCTTTAAGAAGTGTCTCAGGATTGTCGATCAACTGGTAAGGGGGGAGAACCGTTCTTCCTTCATGGGCAGTTAAGAGGCGGCGCGGTCCAAAGGTCAAAATCGACTGGATTGTGCCGGCTCCACCGGGCCCGCCAGGGAGGACAAAGGTGATGGGGCGATTTTCCTCGTCATCCAATTCGTAGGCGATGAAGAAAAGATCTGCAATTTTCCCTTCCTCTCGAAGGATGGGGCAAAATCCTGTGATAGCGGTATAGGGGAGGGTTTCATGGCCAAGAGTGAGTTCATGGTTGGTCAGATGGATGAACGGTTCAGTGTCCTCTTCCTCTTGTCCGTAAAGACATGGGTTGAAAAGCAGTAAGTATAATAGACCTCTTGCATAATTCATAGACTGTCTTTGTAGAAATGGATTAAGTTTTGTTTGAATTGAATCCGCTCGGAGGGGGTGAGGTAAAACATGTGTCCTCCTAGATAATATTCTACTTGCAGCTGCTCTTTGGGGATATCAACATGACCGAGCGTGTATTCTATGGTTCCAAAGGGCGTTACAAGATCAAAATAGCCTGCCGCGATAAAGAGTTTTAGAGAAGGGTTGGCTTTCAAAGAGCGTCTCAGGGTTCCTGTGAGATTGGGATAGCCCCAGTGGTTATAGTCGTGAAAATTCCACTGTTCATTGGTTTTTAAAGAAAAAAGCGTATAGGATTTCTGGAACTCGAGTTCGCGGTGTAAATAGTCGTGAAAGGCACCAGAAAAAATTCCTTCAATTTGAGATAAACTGGGATCGAGGGATGCAGGACCATTCCCCACAACTCGGCTGTCAAACCTCCCTACCACCTTTCCCCTGAGAAGCTCTTGCGAAAAAGTATCCTCATCGATGAGTCCGTGCTTTTCTTTGATATGCTCTACAGGAATAGAGGTAAATTCTGCAAGTTTTTGATAGAGTTCTTCTGGATGAGAGCCGCTGGGACAAAGGAGGGCTGGTCCATATTCCTTCCAAGCAAAGGTGCGAGAGCTTTCGACCACTTCGCTAAGAGTTTTCCCCTCTGATGCCAGCCCGTGATACCAAGCGGTCGCCGCATAAGTCGGTAGGTAAAGAAAGTAGGGGAGCGGATTATCTTCAGTAAAGACAAAGGTTTGAAAGTCTATCGCATTGGAAATTAAAATGAGTCCGTTGAGGTAGATTTGATACGTATTTTGGAGATATTCGGCGAGGCCGACAGCGCGGGTTGTCCCATAACTTTCTCCAATAAGGTATTTGGGACTGTTCCACCTTCTGGTCTGTGTCAAATAATCCCGAATAAAATCGCCGACCGATGTAATATCTCCACGGATAGAGTAACAGTCGTCAGCTTTTTCTATACTGAGACCAGTGCTGACAGGATCGATAAATACGAGATCGGTAAGGTCGAGGATTGTCTCCAGATTGTCCACTAGCTGGTAGGGAGGGATCGGCTTTTGTCCCTCTTCCGGCGTTAGGATACGGCGGGGGCCCAATGTGCCAATATGAAGCCAAACGGAAGAAGACCCTGGTCCTCCGTTAAACGCGAAGGTAATAGGCCGATCGATCGTTGTATTTTTGATGTAGGAAATAGACCCTACTTTCCCCGCCGATACGGTAACCGTGTACTCGAGCGTTTCTCCGTTGAGGTTGATTGTATGGCAAGTCGTGCTTTCTTGCTCCTGGGAGAATAGAGACAAAAAAGGGAAGATCCACAAAATATAAATCATAAGTATGCGCACTAGGCTAGCTGAAGCCAAAACTAAAAAGCAAGAGATATTCTTGCCAAATACCTCACGCTTAAGGTAGATTAGGGCATTCTGGATTGATAGCTCAGTGGATAGAGCACCCGCCTTCTAAGCGGGCGGTCGCAGGTTCGAGTCCTGCTCAATCCGATGATCAGGTGATATGAAGAAGACTTTAGGTGATCACTCCGTACAATTTCGTCTGTTCGATGGTTTGGATGCAGCTCTAAAGAAAGTCAAGGGACTGAAGCATTTTTCAGACAAGCAAAAGGGAGATGAGGTCAATGCTCTTCTTTTAGCATTGATCGAACAAGAGAAAGAGCCCTGTTTTTTGCTTCCAGCAGTGCTGCAATTTGTTCAGAAGGTCGATGAGGCGGAGATGGTTCCCCATTATACGTTCAACAGCTTTGAGCTGTGGCTCAATCAGTATTCTGGACTGAGTTTTGAGGAAAATTATCGAATCCGAGCGAAAATCGCTGGAAAACGGGTAGAAAGAGGAGATTATCAAAACTTATTTCCTATTGGGATGGGTAAAGTGTATGAAGGTACGCATTTTGTCACAGCCCATAAATCTCCCGACTTAGACACGACCATCGCATCTTTTTGGGGTTGGCTTGATGCATTTGCTGCGCGGGTAGGGGATGGGCTCCATGTCTGGAATCTTCCCGGAGGTCCACCTGAATCACAGATCGAAATCGAGTGGCTTTTTAAAGATCTTTTTGGTTCGGCCGTTTTCACTCATTTACCCAAAACACGCACGGTACTTAACGTGACGAGTAACGATCTTATGACCCAAAGGGGGCTACAAAAAAAAACGATTCAAGATTCGTTGGCTGAAGTCGATCACGGTGTGGAACAAAACGCTGTTGTGGTCGTTGATGAAAAAGGGTTTTTCCTAGGGGACTGGCGCGTTTCTGATGTCGAAGGGGTCAGGCAGGTGATCATTTCCTTAAGCAGCTGCTTAAGATGGTTGGAAAATGCTCTTCACCTCAAACTCATCTCTCTTTTTGCTAGAAAAGTTCTTCATTTAGACGATGTGGTGCGCGCTCTCAAAGAACTCCTTACGATCCCGTTAAAAATTTCTGAACCAGCTTTGGATTTATCAGAAAAGCAAAAGCGTCAGGTCGAAGTGTTTGTCAAAAAGGTTCTGGAAATGCCTGAGGGGCTTGAGGCGAATTTTGACACTTTGGCAAGGGTTCTTAGCAAGCTTGGAGAGGTTCCCTACGGGGCTGTGGAAGGGTTGGCAGCAAAAATGAAAAAAGCCAAACTTTTCGATGAAATCGGCGATTTGATTGCAGAGAGATCAGATATTTTTTCTTTCCTCGAAGAAGCGATCCAATCCCTGCATCTAGCAGTTGTAAAAATTCGCGCTCGGTTGGAAAAATTGGATATCGCACTCAAAACAAAAGAAGAGGTATTTGGTAATCCACAAGACACGGTGACTGTCCGCTCTGAGATCGAAGAGATTAAAAACAGGGTCGCTCACTATTCCTATTTGACCGTAACGTATCCTGATAAGGGGAAATTTTCCCCGGTGGGTGTCATCCACGCAGCGGATTTAAGAAAACCGATGTTGGGGACAGTCTCTTTGAGGGATTTTTGCAACCGTGATGAGATGGGAATTCCCCCTTACTTAGATGTTATTAGTGTTATTGACCACCACAAGTCTATTTTACAGACCTTTTCTCCTCCGCTTGCAATGATTTCTGATACGCAGTCGAGTAACACGCTAGTAGCGCGAAAAGCCTTTGAGATCAATGACAGTTCTCACCATCATCCAAGTTTTATTCACCCTACAAGGGAGTATGTGGAGTATCTTCACTTTCTTTACGGCATCTTGGATGATACGGATCTTTTGAGCAAAGTCAGTACGGTAGATGTGCAGGTTGTGGCAGCCCTTTTAAATAGGTTAAAAACTCTTGCTACAGGTAAAAAAACCACGATGATTCGTCTGAATGATTTAACAAGAGACAGAGAGTTTCCTAAAAAGGCTGCCAAGCGCATTTTGCAAAATGACGATATGTACTCTCTTTATAAAAAAGTATATCGTTATAGAGAAAACGAGGTAAAAAAAAACCTTTCTTCTTGTGCAACACGGCAGGAGTCCAATCTTTTTGCCGATACAAAAGAGCAAAACGGGTGTTGTCGCGTGGGGCAGACAAAGTTATTTGCCGTCAATATCCCTTTCTATCGGAAGCACGAGATGGGCGTAAAGAAAGTCTGGCTAGAAAAGGCCATGCATATCAGCCAAGAGCTTCCTGAAATCGATCTGCACATCCACATGATGAGCACGATTGTCAGCGCTGATGATGTGTATCGAGGAAAGGAAGGGCACTATTCCCACCAAGATGAACTGTGGATTTGGATACCAGATCGAGATGTGGCCGTTGAGCGTCTCAAGCGATTTCTTAATCTCTTTCAAAATTCCCCGGGGATCAAGGGGAATGAGCTTGAGGTGGAGTTTTTAGGTTCTAATGCACAAGAGTTGGCTCGCATCTTTACGGAAAGCTTTCTAGACATTCCGCAACATCGGCTCAAAAAGGGAATGGACATGGCTGTCCTAAAGTATGAGGCTGGGACGCTTAACTCTCGAAAGACTATGATCAGCCCCTTCCTTCCCAAAATCGACAGAACCTGAGCTATGCCAGAGGTCTATTCTTGAACAGCTGCGTGGGGTTTTTCGTCTTCGATGATTTCCAAATTTACTCGCAGGCCATTTCGAGAAGCAACAGACATGAGAAGGGTTCGGATCGCATTGATTGTTTTCCCTTTTTTCCCGATGATTTTTCCGATGTCCGATTTTTCAACACCAAGTTCGATGATCAGTGTATGAGTGCCGCCGATTTCATTAATACGCACTTTGTCTGGGTAGTCGACTAGATTTTTAATGATGTATTCTACAAATTCTTTCATATAGTGTGTGCCTCGTTGAGCGTGATCCAGTATGAGAGAAATGATAGACTCAAAGAGATATTTTTACAATAGATTTCTCGCAAATGGTATAACTCAGGTTCTGCAAGAGGTGTACTCGACTTTGTCACTCATTTCCGGTATATGAGTGGGTTAGAGTAGGATCGGAGAGTTTCTGAATCCAGATCCTCAGATCGGTAGGGATGGGGGCAATTAGACGCATGGGGGCTTTGGTTACGGGATGCTGAAATTCGAGCCGATACGCATGAAGGAGTTGCCTATCATGCAGTTCTCCCGTGCTATACAAAGGATCTCCAACAATAGGCGAGCCTGCGTGCTTTAGATGCACGCGTACTTGATGAGTCCGCCCGGTCTGAGGTTTTGCCAAAACAAGGCTGAATTTGTCGTTCCAGGCTGCTACCTGCACTTCAGTGATGGCTTCTCTTCCGTCAGAAAGCACCGCCATTTCTTTGCGGTGAACGGGATGGCGCCCAATCGGGACATTGATGAGGGCATTGCAAGGCTTTCCGTGACACACTGCAAGATAGAGTTTTTTCATTTGCCGTGTTGAGAAAAGTTCTATCAGCCTTTGGTGGGCAATCGTTGTTTTAGCTGCGAGAAGAACACCTGTAGTATCTTTATCCAGTCTATGCACGATCCCAGGCCTTAAGGGATCTACTCCCGGTGCAAGATGTTGACAATGGGCTAAGAGGGCATTGACAAAGGTTTTGGACCAATGTCCGGGCGCTGGATGAACGACCATCCCTGCTGGCTTGTTGATTGCCAGGATATGTTCATCTTCATAAAGAATATCTAAAGGGATATGTTCAGGCTCTAAAGAAGCTTCAGGGGTTGCCTGAAAGCAGACTTCAATTTCATCTCCCTCTTCAGGGATCGTTTTTTTTTTGACTCGTTCTCCATTGATTAAGACGCAGCCCAGCTCTAAGAGGTGTTGGAAATAGGTGCGCGAATGGCCAGGAAAGCGGTTTGCCAAAAGCTTGTCAATCCGTAGCCCCTCTTCTCTTGATGAAATCAGTAAAAATTCGTGTTCCTCTAAATCTGGCACTGGGTGATCCTCGGTAAAATCGACCCCATTCTAACGATTCAAAAGAAAGGTCACAAGAAGGACTTCTCACCCCTCTCTCACAAATTCAGTGGTTCAAGAATAAATTTGTGGGGCTTGGTCCACTTCATCAGGATCGCCCGCTGCTTGTATGGCTTGAGCCAGTTGAGCGTCCTCGTCCTTCATAGAAGCATAGAACTGCATAGCCGCTTGATTTACTTCTGTCGTGTGAGGAATTTTCATTTATACCCTCCCGGGGTTACTCCCCTAGTATAGCAGAAAAAACATTCCTTGTCAATGTTCGTAAGAGATTAACTGTTAGTCATTTCCTTGTTCGCGACGCTGGTTTTCTTTCATCTTTTTGATCGCTTCCTGGGATAGTTTATTCACATAGTCGCCGAATCCCTTTAAAAAAATATTCATAAGTTGATGCCACTCTTTGGGAGTGAAGTTCATGCCTAGCCACTGATGGCTCATTTGCAATTGAAAATCGCCTGTATTTTTTTGTTGATTATCGGGGGGAGTGGCAGGGAAAATATTCTCTGGCTTTGTGGGTTGGTCGGGCGGGTTGGGGGGTTGGGGGGAATTTACCATAAATCCTATACCTCTAGCTTATACTCAGTATAGATCATGAGATCATAGGAGTGATTTTACTATCAAGATTGAAATTTTCTATGGATCAGAGATAAATTGGTGAAATGGTTCTACACGACTTCGGACATTTTCATTTGACGAGCTGGTTATGCAAGACGGTGTGACAGATCGCTTAGATTTTCCTGGAATGGGTGAAAAAAAAGGGCTGGGGGTGCTGGGCATCAATCATAAAACTGCGGGCCTTGCTTTAAGAGAGAAAGTAGCACTTGCAGCAGCGAATTTAACAGGGGAGAAGGCTATTTTTTTGGGATTTCCGACCGTGCTTCTTTCGACTTGCAATCGAACGGAAATCTATTTTAGCGGTGAAGATCTTGCGTTGGTGTATAGCCAACTTTTGGGATTTTTACGCCGATCGATCGATGGGGAATCTGAAGATCGCGTTGATATTGAGAAGGATGCAAGAGTGGGCTTGTTAGCGGGCGTGAAAGGTGTCTACAGATCATCTGACAGAAAGGGGGCGGGCGATTTTAGGTGTTTTGAAGCTGCCCAAAAGCCGGTTCTGGAATCTTTCCCGGTATACGCCTACTTCGGCGTTGATTGTTTTGCTCATCTTTGCCGTGTGACAGCAGGGTTGGACAGTGCGATTTTTGGGGAAACAGAGATTCAAAGGCAAGTCAAACTTGCGTATAGAAGCGCGAAATGTTTATCCTCTTCTCTTCATTATGCTTTTCAAAAAGCTTTGCACGTAAGTAAGAAGATCCGCGCCTCTATGCAAATAGAGTGTTCATCGACCCTTTATAATATGTTATGGCAGCTAGCTTCATGGGAAAATAAGAGGATTTTGTTAGTTGGTTATTCCGCCATCAACCGGGGGCTTATTTCTTATCTAGAGCATAAGGGGGTACTCAATTTGACTCTTTGTTCTCGTTCTTCTGGAATGGAAAGGATTCATGTTGTGGGAAGGGAAATTCTAGATAGGTGGCAAGAATATGATATCATTGTATGTGCCAGCACCTCTCAAGATTACCTCATTCGAGGCAACGGGCAAGCACACCATGTAATTTTTGACTTGAGCGTGCCGAGGGGCGTAGATCCAGACACGCGTGCGCGCATATATAATATTGAAGAATTAGGGGAGTATGCAGCGCAACATGCAGTAGAGATACGAAAAAGTGATGTTGAAGAAATTCTCTGGGAACATGTCTCTCGCTTACAAACACACCTTACGCATACGGGGGTTTTCATGGGCTGTTTCAAGGCTGCCGACAAATCACATCAGGCAAAGTGGAAAGTATTACTGGACTTTGACTGTGGATGGTAGAAGTCTTCCGCGTCCAGTTAAAATTCACAGTGGCTCGGATAGCGCGGAAAAGGAATCGCGTCCCGGATGTTTTCAACGCCTGTGACAAATTGTACAAGCCTTTCAAAGCCAAGACCAAATCCAGCGTGAGGAACTGTGCCATATTCTCGTAACTCAAGATACCACCAATAGTCGGTGCGGTTTAGCTTGCACTCTTTGATTTTCTCTTCGAGCACATCGAGCCGTTCTTCTCTTTGAGAGCCCCCGATGAGCTCCCCGAGTTTCGGAACGAGAATATCCATTGCGGCCACTGTTTTTCCATCATCATTAGAACGCATGTAGAAAGCTTTGATGTGTTTGGGATAGTCGGTGACAACAACGGGTTTTTGGTAGTGTTCTTCCGCTAGGAACCGTTCATGTTCCGATTGCAGATCCATCCCCCATCCTACTGGGAATTCAAAGTTCTTTGAAGCCTTTTTTAAGATCTCGATCGCTTCAGTGTAGGGGACTTTTGCAAAGGGCTCTTTTAAGATATTTTCAAGTCTTGTAAGTACGCCTTTGTCGATATGTTGATCAAAAAAAGCCATATCCTCTTTACAATTTTCAAGAGCATACTGCACGGTAAATTGCACATATTCTTCTGCACAGGCAATGTCGTCTTGGAGATCTGCAAAGGCCATTTCAGGTTCAATCATCCAAAATTCTGCTAAATGTCGCGACGTATTGGAATTTTCTGCGCGAAATGTAGGACCGAATGTGTATACATCGGACAGGGCGCAAGCGGCAATTTCCGCTTCGAGCTGGCCTGAGACAGTCAGAAAAGTCGCTTTCCCAAAAAAATCTTTTTCCGGTTTGTTGTGATCCAGCGTCGTTACGCGGAACATCTCACCGCCTCCTTCACAGTCTGATCCTGTGATAATCGGCGTTTGTAAGTAAAGAAACCCTTTTTTTTGAAAAAACAGATGCGTGGCAAAGGCAAGGGCATTGCGGACGCGAAGAACCGCGCCTTGTGTATTGGTTCTAGGTCTTAAGTGGGCAATCGTTCTTAAATATTCAAAAGAGTGCCGCTTTTTCTGAAGAGGGTATTTTTCCGCGTTGCACGGGCCGATGATCTCGATTTCAGACGCCCTAAGTTCGAGCGCTTGGTTTTTGCCTGGGCTCTTTATGAGTTTCCCCATTACTCGTACCGATGCGCCTGTTGTGAGTTCTTTGATGAGGTAGACAAAGTTTGGGCATTGGCTATCGAGAACAATCTGTAAGTTGCCAAAGGTTGAGCCATCGTTGATTTCAATAAAGGCAAACGACTTTTGATCGCGCAGCGTACGTACCCATCCGAAAACTGTAACGTTATCTTGAGGTTCACCTTGTAATAGTTCTTTAATTTTTTTCTTCTGCATATTTCCGAAGGATTGTGATTTCATCTTTCCATCTGGGGGGCCCATTTGGCGTTTCTAAATATTTAGGCTGGTCGAAATGCGTCATGATATAGCGAAAACATTCAAGACCGATTTTTCCAGCTCCAATATCTGCATGGCGGTCGACTCTAGAACCGAGATCTTTCACCGAGTCATTGAGGTGAAAGGCGTTCAAATGTTCAAGACCAATATGGCGGTCAAACTCTTTGAGAGTTTTTCTCCACGCTTCTTTGGTCCGGATATCGTAGCCAGCTGCAAAAATGTGACAGGTGTCCACGCACACCCCTATTGGAATGTGGCCTTTCACTTCGTGAAGGATCATCCCGATATGTTCAAAGCAGTAGCCAACACTCGTTCCTTGTCCTGCTGTAGTCTCTAAAAGAAGTTTTGTTTTGCCTTGATGTACAAGATTTTCCATGGACAGTAGACTGTCTACAATCGTTTCAAGGCACTCCTCTATAGTGCCTGAGGTGGCCGCTCCGGGATGGAAGTTCAAGAAGGATACATTCAAGAGATGACAGCGCTCGATTTCTCTTCGAAACGCTTCTTTACTTTTGGTTAAGAGTTCGAGATCTGGCGAACCTAAATTGATGAGATAGCTATCATGGCTCATGATCTGGGTCATGCCCGTTTCGCTTAGGGCTTTTTCCCAAGCTAAAAGCTCCTCTTTGTCAATTGTCCTTCCTTTCCACCGTTTTTGATTGCTTGTAAAAAACTGGATCGTCGTTGCGCCAATCGCCTTGCCTTCGTAAAGTGCCTTGTGCGCTCCTCCAGCAGCAGAAGTGTGTGCCCCTAGTATGATCTTTTTCATCTGCTCTTGCATTTTATCTCAAGGAGATCGATTCTTTCAACATGGATACCGTACAAACAGTCTTGCAATCTGCCAAATCTTTTTTTGCAGGTACCTTGTTTAGCCGCATTAGCGGGCTGATTCGAGACGTAGCCATGGCGATCAACTTTGGTTCGTCCCCCGAAATCGCTGCGTTTTTTGTCGCCTACCGGTTGGCGAATCTTTTTAGACGCCTACTCGGGGAGGGGAATATGAACGCAGCTTTTGTTCCGCATTTTATCGAAATGAAAGAAAACGGGAGTGCCTTTTATCGCGATGTTGTCTTTTCTATGACCTTCTTACTAGGGTTCATCGTTCTATTTTTAGAAGGACTTTTATGGTTGATCAGTCTTTGGATTGGACCTGATTGGGCTGAAATTGTCCACTTGATGATGTGGATGACTCCGGGGCTTTTTTTCATTTGTTTGTATGGTCTTAATAGTTCGCTGTTGCAATGTCGACAGAAATACTTTATCCCTGCTGCAGCTCCAGTAGTGTTTAACGTTATTTGGATTACTTCTGCCTTCTTCGCTCCCGATGTCCATTGTTTAGCGATCGCAGTGACTCTTGCATTTGCCGGCCAGTGGTTTGTAACGATTTTTGAGGGATGGAGTCTTCTTTCTATCAAAGAATGGATGAAGCCGAAGATTTTTTCTGAGGATTGTAAAAAGCTTATCAAACCTTTAATGCTGGGAATTCTGGGGATTGGCGCTGTTCAGTTTAATAGCGCTTTAGATCCTATTTTCGCGCGAATAGCGGATCTCAAGGGGCCCGCTTATCTTTGGTACGCGATTCGCGTACAGCAATTGCCTTTAGCCCTGTTTGGGATGGGATTGACGGGAGCTCTTTTACCCCCGCTTTCGCGCGCACGAGAGGAAGGAAAAAAAACAGAGCTCCTGGAGCATGCGCTAAAGATTGGAATAGCGCTGATGATGATTGCGACTTTTGGGATTTGTGCTCTATCAGAAGAAGCGGTTAGCCTTCTTTTTGGCCATGGGGATTTTAGCCCCAATGATGTGATGGAAACGTCTCGCTGTCTCGTAGGCTATGGTATGGGCCTTATCCCTTCGGTTTGTACACTCATTCTGGCGACTCACTGTTATTCCAATAAAAACTACCGCTTGCCAAGCCTTGCCTCTCTATTTTCAGTAGGAGTCAACGTGGCTTTAAATGCGCTCTTTGTCTTTGTTTGTGGGTGGGGGACGGTCAGTGTGGCTATCGCGACAAGCGTTAGCTCATTTGTCAATTGTGCGATTCTTTATAGAGGGGAGATAGGATCCTCTTGCTGGAGTTTTTTCGTAAAGTTAGGGACGGCCTGCCTAGCTGCTACTCTGATTACAGGCAGCGTGAAAGAGTTTTGGCTGGATATGTCCAGTGATCGAACGTTGGATCAAGGGGCACAATTTATGCTGCTTGCTCTCATCTTTTTATGCTCTATTTGTTTGTTTTCTTGGAAAGAAATTAAAGTATACCTCATGATCCCGAAAAGCGACGAACCCTGAATTATAGTCGTTTTTTGCACTCATCTGCCGAGAGATGCTGGGGATTTTGCTTCAGTCTTTTCTTTCTGTGTGTTTGACTCTGATCACGCTGTGCTTAATGCCATAGCTAAAATAGATCAAGAATCCAACAATGAGCCAAAAGCCAAACTGTCCCCATGTGATTAGCGGTAAACAGAGCATTTGTCCCAAGCACACAAGAATCCCTAAAAGAGGAACCCAGGGAACCAAGGGTACTTTAAAGGGACGTTTAAATTCTGGGTGGGTATGGCGTAAAATCCATACTCCTAAGCAGACAATTCCAAAGATGAAAAGGGTAAGCATGGAAACTAGCTGGGCTAAGATTTCTACCGGAAACGTGCCAGCTAGAATCATACAGGCGAGAACAGCAGTAATAGAGGCGACAATAGGAGTTCTCGTTTTTGCGTTGATTTTTGACATGCGTTTAGGAAGAAGACCATCTTTTCCTACCGCGAGAAACACACGGGTTTGTCCCAAAATCTGTACAAGCACTACTGAAGCTAACCCGGCAAGTACCGCTATTTTTACAATCGAAGAAACCCAGAAAAATGAGGGACCCATCGCGTTCAACGCAACAGCAATCGGATCGGGAACATTAAGCATAGTGTAGCTTACAATACCGGTGAGAACCCCTGCAACCACGATATAGGCTACTGTACAAACGGCCAAGGAACCTAGGATTCCCCGCGGTAGGTCTTTTTGTGGGTTTTTGGCATCTTGCGCAAGAGTCGAGACTGTGTCAAATCCAATATAGGCAAAAAAGACGAGCCCCGCCGCACGAATCACCCCAGTCCAACCAAAGTCGCCAAAGTGGCCCGTGTTTTCTGGAATGAAAGGAACCCAGTTTGCTGTGTCTACGTGCGCAATGCCGAGCAAAACAAAAAGAGTGACTGTGCTCAGTTTAATAATGACCATGAGACTATTAAAACGAGCCACTGCCTTAATCCCGACACAAATCATGATTCCAATTAAGATCACTAGGCACATGGCAGGCAAGTCGAAGAATGCTCCTGTAAGGGACCAGCCGTCGCCAATATCATAGCGGAAAGGAGAGGAGGCCAGTTTTGCAGGTACTGCCATCCCCCAGTCTTGAAGGAAGCTTCGCAAATAGCCAGACCAGCCCGCCGCAACCGTTGATGCTGAGAAGATGTATTGTCCCGTCACGGCCCACCCAATGACCCAGGCAGGTAGTTCCCCCAAAGCGACGTAGGCGTACGAATAGGATCCCCCAGCAATCGGAATCAAGGAAGAGAGTTCTGCGTAACACAATCCTGCAAATACGCAAATAATGGATGCCAATACGAAGGAAAGGAGAATCGCGGGCCCCGCGTATTCAGCAGCGGCTTTACCAGTGATTACGAAAATCCCGGCTCCAATAATTGCTCCAATGCCAATGACAATGAGTTGGAACCATCCAAGGTGGCGTTGCAGTCCATGGTGCTCTTCGTCGACCTCGACAAAGTCTGCTTTGAGCTTCTTGCGTAAGAATAGTTGTTTCATTCAGGCCAGCGTGGTTTTATTGTTTTTTTTGTGGGCGCCCCCAGGGTCTTTCTGGGGGGAATGGGTTCCATTAGGATGTATGGGAAATAAACTCGCATACAAGGGGTATGTTGATGGGAAGGGGAAGGGGAATCTGATCGAGTTGGGGTGAAGAGAGGAGTTTTCCTGAAAATTTATCGCCATCTAAGGAAAGGTACTCAGGCACTTCTCGGTTTAAGGTTTCCTGTGACGTGAGAATAGGTTTCATCTTTTTAGAAGCCTCTTTAATGGACACAGTCATGCCGGGCTTTACTAAGAAGGAGCGTCGATCTACTTTTTTCCCATTGACGAGAACGTGTCCATGAGAAACAAGCTGCTGTGCAGCAAAAATAGTCTGCGCAAGGCGGAGTCTATACACAACATTGTCCAATCGACATTCCAGCTGTTCTATAAACAGTGTGGGAGTATGCCCAGTCTTCTCTACAGCTTTTCTGTATGCATTGACCAGCTGCTTTTGGCTAATCATACCGTATACAGCCTTTAGTTTTTGTCTCTCGTCGAGCTGAGCGCCGTAATCAGATTTTTTCTTACGTTTTGCCCCATGCATACCCGGAGGGTGTTGCTTGTGTAGCATTGGGTTGCGCATTTTTCCGAAAATGTTTGCTCCAAATTTTCGGGCGATGCGGTTCTTGGGTCCTCTGTAGCGAGCCATTCGGTTTAACTCCTGAACAAATAATCGGTTTTAAAGAGTTCAGAGTGTAGCGTAAGGGGTAAATTTTTGCAAATTTAATTGCACATATCTCCAAAAGTACAGTAGAATTTCTGACTTATGAGATATAAAGTTTTGGCTTACTATCATATCGGTAGGATTGAAGATCCAAAGACACTCATCAAGAAGCACAAAGAATTCTTTAAGGATCGCGACTTTAAAGGTCGCATCTATATCTCTGAGCAGGGCATTAATGGCCAAGCCAGCGGACTTTCTCCTCATGCTGATGAATATATGGCCTGGGTGGGGCAGAGTTTTCAAGAAATGGCTTTTAAGGTTCACATGTTGGATGAGCATACCTTTGAAAAAATGACGGTCAAGTACAGAAAAGAACTGGTCTCCGTTCGGTGCGAGGTTGATTTTTCCTATAGGGCAGAACATGTCTCCCCCTCTCAGTGGAAGGAGATGTTGAAGAATCGAAGCGAAGATACCCTTCTTCTCGATGTCAGAAATCACTACGAATCTTTGATCGGACATTTTGAAGGGGCAGAAAGGCCTGATGTGGAGACTTTTCGGGAGTTTCCAGAATATATAAAAAAATTGAAAAAAGCCCGCAATCCTAAGGAAACCAAGGTTTTGATGTACTGCACAGGGGGCATCCGGTGTGAGTTTTTCTCCAGTATGATGAAAAAAGAGGGATTTGAGAACGTTTACCAACTAGAGGGGGGCGTGATTAACTATGGGATAGAGTACGGGGATGAACATTGGAAGGGCAAGCTCTTTGTGTTTGATGATCGCCTAGCGGTTCCCATTTCCGATGGGGCAGAGAACCCGATTACTTGTTGTAGCTACTGCACCACGCCTAATGACACCTACGTCAACTGTGCGAATATGGATTGTAACGCTCTCTTCCTTACCTGTCGATCTTGCTTAGAAGCGCATCGAGGGTGCTGCTCAGAAGAGTGCGGGGCGGCGTCTAGAGTCAGGCCTTTTGTCTCTGATGGCAAGCCCTTTCGCAAGTGGAGTCATGAAGAGAAGTTGGCTCTTCAAGGCGGCACTTTTTGCCGCTAGGTAGGATCATTTTGCCGCTTTCAAACAGTCCAGGACAGAAGACTTCCTCTGTGCGTAATACCATTTGCGAGAAATAAATTCATAAATTAGGGCCGTATAACATGTCATCTTTGAACGATCCTTTCTTGCTCATGTTTAAAAACATGAGCTGCAAAACGACCATTCAAATCTGCCACGTTACCCAGCCCTAATTTATGAATTTATTTCTCGCAAATGGTATAAAGTGAGTTATGAATTTGGTTCCCAGTCATTTTCAGCCTTCGCTTCTTTTTTCTGATCTGTTTCTAGCATCTCGATAGCAGCTGCCTTGAGTGTTTTTAACCCTTCTGCAAATCCCAAAGCTTTAGCGAGATGCTCAAGAAAAGCAAGTTCTGCTGTAATCTGATCATTCATACTTTCTAACCGCGCTATTTTTTTGAGAAGAGTTTTGTTTTTCATTTTTATACCCACGGGTTTATATTTTATTGTAGACACCCTCTTAGACCTCAGTTATGCAAGAGGTCTATTAGCTCTCATAGAATTAAGATGCAAAAACCATGCCAGCAAGATTTTTGCTTCCCGAAAAAAAGGTCTGACGGTACAGTTGGAATTGTCCTAACAGCAGGAGTTTAGAGATGAAAAAAGTAGTAGCTACGGTTCTTTGTTTGACAACGTTAGCCATTGGTTGTCAACAACCAGCCACTTCGCAGTCAGATAATTCTCAAAAAATGCGAACGAATCCGCCGCAAGAAGAGAAGGATTATCATGAAAGAAGGGTGAAGTCTAGAGCCAACGGAGGATGTTGCGGGGTAGAAGGGCTTAAGGCTCCGGAATCAGTTCCCAGTGAAACAGCTCAGCCTTCTGAAGTAATCGTCAAACCATCTGAGTAACAAAAAAAGGGGCAGGGTGGCCTCTGCCTTATTAGACATCTTGCGTAACCTAAAGAAATCGCCCGGCTTGCGGCGGCTTTACATTTTATCCGCTCAAGCCATTCTTGCCGAGCTTCGCTCGGCATTTCTTCAGGTTACGCAAGACTATTGAACTGCACCTTCGTGGAATTCTGTTGCAATCCGCTCTCGGTTTTCCAGGGATTTGAATTTATCAGCATTGACGGCCTGGCCTCTGAAAAACCACTCTGTATCGGTGAAGCTTTCTTCATAAAGTTTGGTCGAACCGTGCTTTTTATTCTTTTGCCACTCAATTTCCGCAATCATATTGCCCAAATCATCATAGTGCACCTCTATTCCGTGTTTTTCTCCCATAACGTAAGGAATCACGGCCACCTTGTACCCATTTCGGTAAACGATCTTGTCCCCATCTAACACTCCCTGATTCCAGTGTAGCTCCATCAAGGGCTTTCCTGTAGAGGTGAATTTCTTCTGTAGGCCATGGAGTTGATAGTTTTGATAGCAAGATACAGTATGTGTCTCTCCATTGGGGTGGTATGTGGTGCGAACAACCAGTGCGCCGTTTTGGATATCGTCCCGAGAGATCAAAAGACCTGCGCGATCTCGCTTAATCCGCTCACCGCATCCATCCGTAATAGCCGCTTCCAGTTCATGTTCGGGGGTATAATATTTTGCTTCCATGAGCACATCACCCAGATATTCTTCGATACTCAAAGGAACCCCTTTCTCGTCCCAGAGGGTAATCATCCTCCGATTGTCAAATTCATAGACCTCTTCACGAATCGGCATTCCAGAAGGGTCATTGTTTCTTTCTTTGAGCAGAATTCCTTGATCGTATAGAAACACTTTCTCAGCAACCGCGCTATGGGGAAAGGTATAGACAGTATCGCCGTGCAACTGGCCATTTTCATAAGAACGAATGACCTTAACGCCATTTTTTAAGGTGGAGACAACAAGGCCATCCTGCTCCCTAGCTTCCCATTCTTCTTCAGATGTCTCAAAGCCATATTTGTGGACAAAGGTTTGTGAGACAACCTGATCCAACAGATGATTCGTCTGGCACGATGTCATCAACGCGCAGGCAGCTAAATAAAGAAAAGCGTATTTCATAAGACCTCGTAAGAGAAATAATCCCATAGTCCATGGACTATAAAGAACGTTTTATCATTTTGCAAGGAGTTTTGTGATAGTACTGATGATTTTTGCGTGCTCATGTTCTACTTCCTCAAAAGAAATCGTTTTGAGCAAATCTCGGTAAATAAAGCGGAAAGTAGCATTCTTTTGATTGAGAGATTCTGGAATATATAGATCGATGAGTTCCACCCGCTCCAAAAGGGGGGATTGCATCTCTTGTAGGACTCGATCGATAGCATAATCGAGTGGGAGAGGTAGAGTCCAGTCACGCTCAGAAGCTGGAAATTGCGGAAGAGGTTTCATCACAAGGCGGGTCTTTTTTTCTTGTTGGAATAAAGAGGAAAGATTCAATTCTGCAAAAAAGACTCTTTGGTCAATATCAAACTTTTCCAAAAAAGCGGGGTGTACTTCGCCGATTGATCCAAGGGTGACATCCATGGCGTGAATATCTGCTTGTCTTTTGGGATGAAAGGACATATGCCCAGAGGGCGTAAACGTAAAAGAACCTAAGTTTTCTACGATCCCCTTGAGATCAAAAAAATCAAAATCTACCGATTTTTGTCCCCAGTGGACGGGATTTTTTTTCCCTGTAAGTAAAAGAGCGAGGTTAGGAAGCTCGATGGGTTGATCGTTTTGGGCAAAATGGATGCGCCCGATTTCAAAAGCCGCCAGGTCTTGGTTCTTTTGCGCAAGGTTCTTTTTGACAATTTCCAAAAGTCCCGGAAGTAGAGAGGTTCTTAGGATCGAGTACTCTTCTGTTTTTGCATGCCGAGCTTGGATAAAATGCATCGCTTCGGGAGTAATTTCTCTTGAGAGATCTCTCAGTCGAGGGCTCATTAAATCACAGCTCAGAAATTCATAAAGTCCCATTCCAGAAAGCTTTATGCGCAGTTCATTCTCGTAGCGGAACATTGGATCAGTGGGGATGTCAGAAATGGTGCATTGGGGGGTTCTTTTTTCAATATGGTTGTAACCATAAATTCTCGCCACCTCCTCCACAAGATCGATTTCAGCATTGATATCAGAGCGGTAGAGGGGGATACTAACCACTTCCCTTGTGGGCGCAAAACCTAGCCTTTTAAAAATTTCCATGATTTCGCTTAAAGAGAGCTGAATACCTAGAATTTGATTGATAAAGGACTCACGGTATCTCATTTCTTTAGGTTCAAAATTGCCTGGAGCAATATCGACCCAGCCCATGCACTTCCCGCCCAAAAGTTCTGTTGCTTCAAAAAGCGCTTGTTCTACGCCTATCGGGTCAATCCCTTTTTCAAAACGCTGGGAGCTTTCTGTGCGAAGTGCCATTTTTCTTGAGGTCGATCGTATAGACATCGCATCAAACAAGGCAGCTTCTAGAAGAACATTTGTCGTTTCTTCCGTGACTTTCGTTCCCATACCTCCTATGATGCCAGCAATTGCAATGGGTTTTTTGCCCTCTCGAATCACTAAAGATCCTTTCGGAATGATCCTTTCGGTTCCATCCAGGCATAGCAAAGGTTCTTGCGCATCTAAGACGCCTACTTCCAGTGCTTTTGCTTGCAGTTTGTCCGCGTCAAACGCATGAAGGGGTTGGCCGACTTTCATCATGATGTAGTTGGTGATGTCCACCACATTGTTGATCGATTTTTGTCCGCATGCTTCGAGTTGTTGGCTAAGCCAAAAGGGGGAAGGACCCACTGTAATGCCTTGTATCAAACAGCACATGTAGCGAGGGCAAAGGCTTGCATCACGGACAAAAATTTCTTTGGAGAGTTTTTTTTCTGGAATAATGAATTCGGGGCGCTCCAGAGGTAATTGTAAGGCGGCAGACAGTTCTCTTGCCACTCCCAGAGCGCTCATTGCGTGGCCGAGGTTAGGAGTTAAAGAAAGCTCGAATACAGGATCCCAGAGAAGTGCAGCCGCATCTTGGCCCAACTGGGCGTCTGGAGGAAGCTCGAGGATTTGGTCTACTTGAGAGTTCACTTGAAGTTCAGAACCTGAACAGAGCATCCCAAAAGAGTCGATACCTCGAATTTGGGTTTTTTCAATACGTCTTTGCATGCCGTCCTTATCCGTAAGCACTGCGCCAACTTTTGCCCATGCAACCTTCATTTTGGATCTGCACTTGGGGTCTGCACAAACAACCGAGTAGGTCGTGTCTCCATCATGAACCTGAGCGATCACTAAATGTTTTGCATCAGGGTGTTTTTTTAGCTCGCGGATTTCCCCCACTACCACTCCAGCAAAAGAGGGCTGTGGATGCGCAATTCTATCCAATTCGATCCCCAAAAGAGTCAAAATTTCTCCTATTTTGACGGGAGGAAAATCGAGAGGAGGGAGGAAAGATTGGATTAAAGACAATGGAAGCTTCATAAAGGTTCTACTTTACCGCTTTATTTGATTGTCTAAAAGTGTTTTTTCTTCCCCTTTTAAATTTAAAGCTGTACGCTTTTTCCTATGATTGCAAAGAAGTTTAAGACGCTGAGTCTTGCTCTTATTTTTAGTGTGGCGCTCAACATCGGCCTTGTCGCCTATTTTCTCGTTCAGGATGCGCCGATCGCTGTGCAAAGAGGGCAAAAGAGGGGTTCTCCTGTTGAAACGACGAATGGAGGGACATTGGCTATGATGGCAAGTCTCTCTTTTCGAGAGCTGGTAAGTTTTTTAACCAATCGTTCTCTTGTAGAAGATGGGTATTCGAAAAGAGATCTCGCTGTAGCTGCTCTGACGGCTTACCGCCATTTTAATTTGGAAAAAGCCCTTTGTGGAAAACCTGAACAAGCCAGAGAGTTCCATGTTTCAAAGGGGGAGATCGTGGAAATCTACCCTAACCTCACAGAGGACCAATTTGAGGCGATTATTCGGTTTGCTTACCAAGAAAAATGGCCTTTGACAGCTAGGGGGCTTTTTCTTCGTCTCCAGAATCGAGAAGAAAGGGAGGAAAGCTTAGAACAGGCGTTTTTTCATACACCAGAATTTTATGCGGTAAAGCAGCTTTTTCAAAAACCAGGTGTCTGCCAAGAACCCCACGTTCTTCTTAATTTCATTGGGGAAGGCAGTTGGGAACTGTTGGAAAGCGTTACGCAAGAGGCTAGTCAAGGATTCGACTGTTCTGACGAAAGAAGAAGGGCTCTTCTTTTAAACTACGTAGCTTTACACTCTCCCACAGCGGCAAAGCTTTTATTAGAAATGGATTTTGACTTCGCTTTAAAAAAACTGGATGATCGTGGAATTTTACAGCTTCTTGCTCTTCTCAAACAGCAAACGGATCTAACGATGCGCTTTTGCGTGGAACTTCTGAAATCGCCGCGAAGTTCTCTCATTTGGGATGCGGCAGCGATGACTCTTTACTCTTATGTGGGAGAAATACCCATCCAGCCGATTGATCACAAAACTGTCTTAGCGAAATTTTCTTTTGGGGAAGACAAAGCGAGTGCTCCTCCCCCAGTACAGACGGCGCCTGCTGTTTCCTGCTACCATGTTGTAGGGGAAGGGGAAACGCTTTGGAAAATTTCTCGGACTTATAAAGTGAAAGTGGAAGAGATTGTGCAGCTCAATGGATTAGAAAAAGATGCGTTGTACCCGGGCATGACCCTAAAATTACCCCCCAAGTGATGCTTGAAACAGTCTAGAAGGCTTCCTGTGCGCGTGTAGGTGAGTTAAGGAACCGGATCATAGCCCCCCTTTCGGAAAGGGTGGCAGCGGCACACTCGTTTGGCTGCCAGCCAAGCTCCTTTTACAGCTCCGTGTTTTTTTACCGCCTCTAAGCCGTACTCTGAACAGGTAGGTAGAAAGCGACAGCAATTCCCTATAAAAGGACTAATTGCTATCCTATAGAAATGAATCAAACACACGAGCAACCACTTCATAATAGTACAGATCATAGAAAATTTCAGGAATTTTTAGAAGAATTTGTCCCTCGCGTTGAGGGTAAATCAGTGCAGTTGAATAAAGCTTGCTGGCTTTTAGAGACCACGGGGCTTGCTGATGCCGCAGATCTTAAAGCTGCTCTCGATATAGAGCTGAAAATGCTTTTTAACCATCCCGGTACTTATCAGAGGCTCCTCGAATGGGATCAGGAGGCGTCTGATCCCATCGATAAGCGCCAGCTTAATGTTCTCATCCGCTCCTTTAAACAGAACCAAATTCCGAAAGAGTTATTAGCGAAAATTTCGCAAAAAGAGGCGCATCTGGCCCAAAGCTACGCTCAGTTTCGGCCCATGATAGATGGAAAAAAGGTTACAGAAAACCAGATCCGAGAGATCTTAAAAAAAGCAAAGGATCCAATCCAGCGGAAAAAAGCCTGGGAAGCCTCTAAGGAGGTTGGTGGAGAACTCGCTCCCATGATCCTCGAGCTTGTGGAACTTCGGAACCAAGCTGCAAGGGCTTTGGCGTATCCAGATTATTTCCAAATGCAACTGGCCCTTCAAGAAATCGACTCTACCTGGCTTTTACACATTTTTGATGAACTCTCTTTAAAGTCTGATAAGGCCTATGAAAAGCTTGTCAAAGAAATTCAAAAAGAGCAAAAAAAACACTTTCAGACGGATGAGCTCGGACCTTGGAGCTGGTCAGATCCCTTTTGCCAAGAAGATCCCTTGAATAACCAAGCGTTGGATCAGCTCGTTCAAAATATTGATATCATCCAAGCAAGTGAAACATTTTATCAAAAAATGGGAATCGATGTAGGCGGCATTCTTGCCCATAGTGATCTTTACGAAAGAGAAGGCAAGAACCAACATGCTTTTTGTCTTAACATCGACCGTAAAAAGGATATAAGAACCTTAAATAATGTTCAATCCTCGATGAAGTGGCTGGAAACCGTTTTACATGAACTAGGACATGGGATTTATGAATTGGGGTTCGATGAGACTCTTCCTTGGCTTTTAAGAGAACCCCCGCACATGCTCTCTACGGAGGCAATGGCGCTTCTTGCGGGCCGCCAGGCATACCGGTCTGAATCTTTAGCTGAGCTTGTCGTTTCAAGCTCCCCGGAGCTCCGAAAAGAAGCGGATAAAAGTCTCTGCCGCCGCCAGTTGGTCTTTAGCCGGTGGGTGCTTGTCATGACAGCCTTCGAAAGCGAGCTTTACCGAGATCCTAAACAAGACCTCAATCAGCTCTGGTGGAGCCTCGTAGAAAAATACCAAAAAATTGCATGTCCCAACCGATCGGGTAAAGGAGATTGGGCGGCCAAATACCATATCAGTCTGGCTCCTGTGTACTATTTCAGCTATCTTCTCGGAGAGATGTTTGCTTCTTCTATTCAAGAAATGCTTTACAAAGTAACGGGTAGTCGCAATTTAACCAATCCTCAAGTGGGAAAGATTTTGCAAACAAAACTCTTCAGCCCAGGCAGTTCTATGAGTTGGGTGGAACTTGCCCGATCTGTCATTGGAAAAGATATTACTCCAGATGCCTGGGTGAAAGAATTTGCAACATAATCTTCTTTCACTTAAGATTTTTGTCTTCTGCGAAAGTGGCGGAACTGGCAGACGCACTACCTTGAGGTGGTAGCGGGAGCAATCTTGTAGGGGTTCGAGTCCCCTCTTTCGCATAACGCCTGTTTTTTGCATCGGTAGCTCAATGGATAGAGTACTTGGCTTCGGACCAAGTGGTTAGGGGTTCGAGTCCCTTCCGGTGCGTTTTTTATCTAACACAATCTTCCAAAAGACGTTTGATTTTTTCTATCGGCAGGAATTGGGTCTCTTGGATCTGTTTCAAAGATCGGGACAGGGCAAGTATTTCGACAACACTCCACTCCTCCGTGGTAAATTGCGGGGGTCTTTCATGCGGAAAGTGTCCTTCATGAACGAGCAGTTTTAATGTAAAGCTTGCGGGCAGAACATCAGGACTTTTGGTGAGCTTTTTTAAGTATAGATAAGCGAGTTCAAAAAGGGCTTCGCTATTTTTATTGGGCATCTGTGTAACAAGTAGGTTGTTAGCAATCGATCCTGCTGCTCTTAGAGTCGCGTAATCTTCTTTAAGTTCCAAGAGGGGATCGAGCAGGTGGGCTTCTTGTAGGGAAAGCAGTTCTTTTTCCGTATCGCGATAGCTCCACTCCGCAAGACAGAACGGCGTCAGAGCGGTTTTCTTTGTGAAGAAGGAAAGAAGACCTTCTTTTTTGGTGAATACCTTTAGAATTTTTTGCTGTCCCAGGTAGGGAATGGATTGTAGAAGCAGGCCTGTTGTTATGATCATACTTTGTAAAGTATTGCGAAAAAGCTCTGTACAAGCAAGCTTTTCGATGTTAAACTTCCGTCTGATTAGAAGGTGCATTATGGCAAAGCCCAACAAGTTTGAAAATGAAGGCTATACGATTTATATCATAGGAAAACACATCGAGATTACAGACGCCTTGAGGAGTTATGTCTGGGAGAAGCTGGATCGGATTGAGCGCATCACGGATCAGATTATCGATGTCCACGTCACGCTAGATGCACAAAAATTAGAAAAATCTTGTTCGATCTTGATGAACTTCATCCGTTTTCAAATCAAGGTTAAAGGCAGCAAGGATAACCTGTATGAAGCCATTGATAAAGCGATCGATCGAGTAACGAAACTGATTCGTAGATACAAAGCGAAGCTTCAGGATTATCGCAATAAAGATTTAAGTACTGTGGACATCCATGTGAATGTCATAGAGCCCTTGCATGACAATCTCAGTGTGATTAACGATGACATTGAAGCAGAGAATGTCAAAGAAGAACAAAGCCGATATGAGCTTCATAAAGTTGTGGCGCGAGACACCATGCCGTTAAAAACCTTGACCCAAGATGAGGCAGTCATGAAAATGGAGATCACCAGTGATCCATTTATGATCTATAGATCTGAAGAAGATCACAAGCTTAAAGTCATCTATCGGCGTGAAGATAATAACTATGGGCTTGTTCAAGTACAGTAAGTGTATCATTCGAGGTTCCTTGGTTCAATGGACTCCGGAGGAAATTGTGCGGCAGGGCCTACTCCAAAGAATGCTTGTTTTGGGCTATCCCAAAGGGCTAATTTCCGTTGAGAGGAAGCTTGTAAAGAGGCGGTACGATGTGGTTTGTTTTATGCAAACAATGAAGCCGCTTTTGCTTGTAGAATGTAAGGCTACGGCTTTGGATACGAAAGCTGCTATGCAGGCCTTTGGCTATAAAGGCCTCCTTGAGGCACCTTTTGTTACGTTAATTGGTCCAGAGGAGATAATGACCTATTGGCAAGGGAAGGAAGGATATGAAGCCGTGCCATTTTTGCCTTCCCATAAAGAACTCTATGCAATGTCCAGAAGATTCTGAATTTCTCTTTATCGATCACTTTAGCGAAGCTCTTTACCAAGAAGCGCTTCATTGGGTGAATGGGACGCGGCGCGTTGCCATGATTTCCAAAGAACCTGTAGAAAGCCGCGACTCTCGGATCCAGATCTACCTTCTTGAATCTCCTTTGCAAAAGGAGAAAATACTCAAACAAATTGCTTGGTCAGCAGTTTTTCAAAAGATGCATGTTGTAGGAAGTAAGTATAAAAAAGAGTTAGAAAAATTTCATCTTGCTGCGCATTTGATTGTATCGGATGCTGCTGGATATTGGGTGAAGCCAATAGCCAACGCTCGGGCGAACGCAGCTCCCTTTAAAAGAGGACTTTTTTTTCGGCATGCTTTCCAGAATGTACCAGCCGTTATCGTAGGTGCAGGACCCTCTTTAAAAAAAAATGGGCATCTTCTCAAGGAGCTCAAAGGGCGGGCCTTGATTTTTGCTGGGGGCAGCGCGCTTAATGCTATTGACGTTGAGCCTGATTTTGCGGCAGCTATCGATGCAGAAGCGCCCTGTCGAAAATACCCCTTTTCAGAGGTTCCCTTTTGCTTTCAAGCTCGTGTGAATCCTCTGAATTTATCTCAGATGCAGGGAGATAAAATCTTATTTCCCGACGGCTCCTCCAACATCCTCAATTGGCTTTTTGAAGAAGAGGAATTTTTTGATGGCGGGTGGACTGTGGGCAACTTTTTAACAGGGGTCGCTTCTTTTTGGGGTTGCAGTCCTATTATTTTTGTGGGGATGGATCTTTGCTATGCAGGTGGGGAAAAATACACAGGTCTTCCGAATGATCAAGAGGCTTGCCTTGTGGAGGTCGATGGGCATTTCACGCAACGCGATTGGCTCATGGCTGCTTTATGGACCCGTGACAAGGCGCAGGGCAAAGGGTGGATCAATGCTACCGAAGGAGGTATCTTGGGGTTAGAAGAAAAAAGGCTACAAGACCTTGTCTTTCCTGAAAGGCAGCTGGATGTGAAGAGTGTTTTAGCAAGGGGCGCTTTACATACCGTTCGGCGATGGAACGAGTGGGATCAATTTTTAAAAAAGAGCCAAACAGATCTTCAGCCTTTAGAGGACCACCCGATCTATCATCAGTTGCTTTTGCCTCTATGGAACATTTGGCAACCGATTTTTGAACGCGAGGTGGCCAAAGATCCGAGGCAAAAAATAGAACATCACCAACAAATGTTTTTTTTAAACGTATTGGCGGAGCATAGATATGCCGAAATGGATTCAAGAATAGGCGATTTGACGCAGCTTCGGGATAAGTTATACTACATATCAGGTGCTCTCTACTCTCGAACGCAAGAGGATAAAAAAGAATATTTTTATGAAAATGGCTCTCCTAAAACGATCGAGTGTTATGCGGATGGGAGGCTATCTGGAGAGTCTTTACTATACTGGCCAAACGGTCGTTTGAAGCGAAAGTGCTCCCTTTTAAGAGGCGTACGAGAGGGATGGGATCAGATGCTGAGTCCACATGGGATAGTTTTAGACGAGGGGTTCTATCGGAAAGGAGAGCCTGTAGGGGTGCATCGGCGATGTAATCGCCGCGGCCAGTTGATCGAGGAGATAGAGTATTTAGAAAAGCCCCGCTTTAATCTCAGAAGGTGGGATGATGAAGGACAAATACGGGTCAATACGCGGTGGGTAGATGATATCCACTATGAGGAGAGGGCATGGGATCGTTTTGAGAACAAGTGGGTGGAGAAAAGGGGACGATTTGATGGAAAGAAACTCATGGACCTATAACCGTGCGCTCGAGCTTCTTTTCGACAAATGCCCGGCGATTGGGCTCATGGTCAATTCATGGGAAGAAGAGGAGGTAGTAGAGGAAGCATTGCCTGAGCTCAAGCTGGAAAAAGCTGAGGTGTTGTACTTTTATGGGCTGGGCAAAGGGGAGATCTATAACCACTCTAAAGAATGGTTGAAGGAAAATATTCAAAGAAAGATTATCATCTTAGAAGATCTCCCCGGAGTGATTGCTGCTTTTTTATATGAGCCTTCTGCGATCGATTTGCTTTCAGATAGGCAGGTGTTTTTGGAGTATTTTACTCCAACTGATGAGGCGATTGAGGCAATTCTTCATCGATTTAAGTCCCAAAGAATCGAGGTACTGGGGTTAAACTCAAAGGGCGGGTTGGAGGAGCTTCGATTAAAACTTTTGAGAAAAAGTGCTCTTTCTTACGCACTGCATATGGATCGATTGCATGGGTATCAGCCCTTTCAAAATTTTGTTGAGAATCTCTTTTTACTACCTCATTCTTTCTACGCCAACGGGCTTTTAGGCAAGTTCAAAAACATTCCTGCCATCGTTTGTGGTGCGGGACCTTCTCTTCAAAAAACGATCGATACGTTAAGGCAGCTGGATAATAGAGCTCTCATCATTGCGGGAGGATCTACCTTAGCTGCGTTGAGCTCGCAAGGGATTATGCCCCATTTTGGCATGGCCATTGATCCCAATTTGGAGGAGTATCGACGGTTTAAAAATAGCTTTGGCTTTGAAGTCCCTCTTCTCTACTCCACAAGGGTGCACCCTGGCATATTCCAGACATGTAATGGTCCTTTTGGATATATGAGAAGTGGGATTGGTGGCGCTCTGGAGCTTTGGTTGGAAGAAGAACTTGGGTTATTGGATCCCCTTTTGGGCAAAAACTTGTCAGAAGAGACTGTTTCTGTCACAGGTATTTGTTTGGCTTTGGCGGTAGAGATGGGGTGTAATCCTGTTTTGATCAATGGAGTCGATTTGGCCTATACGGATAACTTGCATTATGCGCCCGGGATAGATGGGGAGGAGGCCGTGGAGTTCAAAAAAATCGATAACGAAAAGACAGCGGCGGATCAGATTTTAAAAAGAAAAGACCGTCTGGGAAATCCCATTTATACCGCCGTTCGTTGGGTGATGGAAGCTGCTAGTATCTCTCACTATGCAAAAGCACATCCTGAGGTGCAATTTATCAATACGACTTTTGGGGGATTGGGCTTTGAGGGGATAGAATACCAGCCGATAGAAGAAGTGGTAAAACCTTTTCTGCCGACCGATCTGAGGACACGTGTGTTTGAGACAATAGAAAACTCTCCTATGCCTCAACAAACAGAGCTAACGGTCCATCGGAGTATCCAAGAGCTGCAAGAGAGCCTTGCGCGAGTTATCGCTTGCTTGCGTATTTTGGCCAAAGAGCAAAAAGGCTCCGAGGCGCTAGCTGAAATGGATTTAAAGGAAGAGATGGCAACGCTTTATCTTTTTTATGATATCGCCCAGGTGTTGGGGACGGAAGGTTTTTGGAAAAATTGGCTGGAGCTGGCCCTCAAATATCAAGGCTGCCTCCATTTTCTGACGAAATAGCACACAAGCCCGTAGAAGCTGATGACGATCCATGCAATTTCCATAACAAAAGCAGAAAGGTTCCATGCAAAAAAAAGGGAATAGAGAATCCCAATTCCCCCTAAAAGGTTCACAAATGAGTACATAAAGCTCTTGGGCCGCACCTTTCCCCATTGTAGAAGAAAATAGATTACTAAGATCAAGATTACCCCGATAATGCCCACTTCGTTTGATATTTCTTTCACGGTGTCTCCTCGTATTCAGAAAGTTTATTGCGAAGAGTCCTGATACTAATCCCCAGGCTCTCCGCTGTTTTGGTGCGATTCTGAAAATTCGCTTCGAGAGTTTCTAGGATAAGCTTTTTTTCCATTTCGTGGAGCTTCATTCCTTTTTTATATGTATTTGAGGGGATAGCGGTAGTGTTATCTAGGTAGAGATGGGAACTGTCGATGACTGTATCAAAGTCGAGTACCACCGTTCTTTCTATAATATTGGCGAGTTCTCTGACATTACCAGGCCATGAGTAGGCTTGAAGCTTTTCCATGGCTTTTTCTGTGAGTGTTTTTTTCTCTTTGTGGTTTTCTAGGCAGAACTTGCCCAAAAAGTGATGGGCTAAGGGCAGAATGTCCTCTTTTCTTTCTCTTAAAGGGGGCAGATGGATAGGGACTACGTTTAAGCGATAATATAGATCCTCTCTGAAGACCTTGGACTCGATAGCCTCTTGCATGTTGCGATTAGAAGTGGCTAGGAAACGCACATTTACTTTGATGGGCCGCGTTCCTCCGACCCTTTCAAATTCTTGTTCCTGAAGGGCCCTTAAGAGTTTCGGTTGCAGCATTAGGGGAATTTCAGTCACTTCATCGAGAAGAAGCGTACCCCTGTCGGCCAGTTCAAAGCGGCCCGTTTTTTTTGTATGAGCTCCGGTAAAAGAGCCCCGTTCGTGGCCGAAGAATTCTGATTCTAAAAGAGTTTCAGGAATGGCCGCGCAGTTGACCTTGATAAAAGGGTGTTTTGCCCTTTCTGAGAACTCGTGGATGGTTCCCGCGATGACTTCTTTCCCGGTTCCTGATTCTCCAGTAATAAACACGCTGGCTTGGGCTTTTGCAATTTTCTTTAAATCCTTCAAAAGGTACTTCATGGCAGGGCTTTCTGCAACAAGAGGGGGGAATTTCGAGCCTTCTTTATAGTAGCGATGCTCATGGACTAGTCGCGCGTGTGCTTCTGCCTTGTTTAACACGCTCTTTAGGGCATCTGGGGAAAATGGTTTGATCAAGTAATGAAAAGCCCCAAGCCTCATGGCTTCGACAGCGGACTCGACCGTGCCGTGGGCAGTCGCAATGACCACCAGGGGAGAAGGGAGGGCTTGAAGAGCTTGCTTTAATACCTCAAGTCCATTTTTTTTGGGCATCTTCATGTCGGTAATCACGAGATCGACCGATTCGTTTTTCAGGATGTCAATCGCTTCTTCTCCATCAGAGGCTGTGGCAGCTTCTTTGCCTTGCCTTTTTACGACTTCAACCATGAACTTCAACAGGATGGGGTCATCATCTACAATTAAGATTTTTTCAATCATTGTCCTACCTTTTTAAAGGCAATAGAATGGTAAAAGTCGTTCCTTTTCCAAGGATAGAATGGGGTACGACCGTTCCGAAATGGGCTTGAATAATTTTGTGGGTTTCCACCAGTCCAAGGCCATTGCCCGTCTTTTTTGTGGTATAAAACGGAGAAAATAATAGTTCCAGTTGTTCTTCTGAGAGGCCAAGTCCTGTATCTGATACTGTGATTTGGCAGCTGGACTCGAGTTTCAATAAAGAGAGACTGAGTTCTCCTCCTTTTGGCATAGCTTGAAAAGCATTGAAGATGAGATTCAATAGAGCCTGCTTCAGCGCCCCCTCGTCAAAAGGGACAAGAAGAGGGGCGTCTGGAATATGGAAAAGGAGCTTCACATTACTAGGGAATGCTGGGTCTATTTTGATAAATTTGCCGATTTTTTTTAAAAAAGCTCCTATATCGATAGAGCGTGGTTCAATTTGGATCGGTTTGGAGAAATGAAGGATTGCGTGAACGATCCTCTCCATCGCCTTTGTTGCTTCCATGATAAAGCCAGCCATTTCTTGGAGATGAGGGCTATTTTCTAAGTCCTTGAAAAGCAGGGATGCATAGCCGCGGATTCCTCCCAGAGGGTTGCGGATCTCATGGGCGACCGTGGCGGCCATTTCTCCTAGTTCTTTCATTTTGTCATTGCGATTGGCAAGTAAGCGGAGAGACTCTTTTTCGCTGCTGTCTTTAAGAGTGATAAACATTCCGTGGTGGGTTTTGGGGCCTTCATAGATAAAGGCAGTAGAAATCTCCATAGTATGCCGGTAGATGAGCCGGTGGGAAATGCCAAACCGCAAAGCCTCGCTCATTGAAAACCCAAACATTTCATCTTCAAAAACATCCCAGAATTTCTGGCGGAGGATTTTTCCCATGTCTTGCTTTAAGATTTTGCCAGCCGCTTCATTGGCGATGGTGATCGTTCCTTCAAGGTTAATGAATAAGATGGCGTCAGCTGTTGTTTTTAAAAGGTGGCTCAAAAACTGGATTAACCAGCATTTTTCATACATCCCGTTCACTTTGTCTCGGTCCTGAGTTGCAAAAGAGTTTTATGGGATGGGTCTTGCATGCAAGTTCTTGGTTGACAGCCTGAAAGCGCTCTTGTAGTTTTAGATGAGTAAAAGAGTGTAGTAGGTCTTTTTCTTTGGATAGCTGTAATTTTTGGAGAATGTGATCAGATATGCATCCACCCTTAAGGAGCTGTCTAGAAATAAAATGAAGCATTGGATGGCACCAGATCAACGGAAACCTGACGATCGAAAATGGGGTAGTATTCGTGGTAATACAGCTCCCTTTTCGAGGGTCGATTTTAGGCGATGTCGCTCTGCTGAAATAGTTCATTGTATTTTTAGACCGTTCCTAAGGCGGACTATACGGAAACTTGGATTAATCGCACTTCTTCTCTTCGTTGGTTGCTCTGGTATGGAAAAATCTGAGAAGGAAAAAATTCGCCGACAGAACTGCAAGGGAGAGCTGATTTACCGGAATTGTAACGAGGAGCTTTATTCCATTGCGTCCTTAACTCCGCAGCCTAGACCGCGTTATCCTTGGGAAGGGGAGAATCATCTGCCTCGGATTACTAAAGATTTTTTTCGTTGTAAGGGGAATGTGTTGAATTCTCCATATGTCGCTGGGGAGAATCAAGCGGAACTTCTGCATGATTGTGAAGGGAGCGGTCGGCATGGTTTTCCTATTATCCATGGGAAAGAAAACGTTTATCCGATCCTCATCGATTTGTTAAATTACGTTCAAAAAAAGACAGCTAAGAGAGTGATTATTACTTGCGGACACCGGTGTCCACCGCATAATACCTATGCTGACCCAACGAAAGAAAACTTGGCGTCGAAACATCAGATTGGAGCTGAGGTAGATTTTTACGTTCAAGGGATGGAGGATTATGCGCTGGAGGTGGTGGGGACTCTCATGCAATATTACCAGGAGAGCCCGGCTTATGCAAAAGATAAGGACTACCAGGAATTTAAGAGATTTACAGGAAGCGGTGTAGAGACAGATCCTTGGATGAATAAAGAAATTGTCATCAAGCTCTATGAAAGAGAGGAAGGGCGTGATGGGGATAATCGGCATCCTCATCCTTATATCTCGATCCAGGTGCGATATGATCGAGTTACGAAGGAAAAAGTGCTCTACAATTGGCAAAAAGCGCATAAGGGGTATCCGAAGTCCTAGTGGTCGAACAAGCTTCAAATGCGAGGTTGGACCACATTATCTATGCTCGATGGCCCCCAGTTATGAACAATCCCCCTTCCCGCTACAGAGGGAAGGGCTGGTCTAATGGATAGGTTGCATCTTTATTAAGCATTGTGCTAACATCGAGCCATTTTTTAGCTGAGCTTGTTTGTTGCCGGCGTGGCGGAATTGGTAGACGCGGTAGACTCAAAATCTACTCTTAGCAATAAGGTGCTGGTTCGAGTCCGGTCGCCGGCACACCCCCGGAGACATTTTCAGAAATGACAATGTCTCCACATTTTTCACTTTCTAAGTTCTTGGTTTTCTGTAGGATAATCGCGAGTGCTGGATTTAATCCATCGGTTCGATATTTTCCATCTTCAAAAGTCAGTTTTGCCGGAAAGATCGAACCAAGCAGTTTTCTCTTAGCTTCCAACCCAGCCTCCTGAAAGTACCAGGTCAAATCTTTCAAAAGACTCATTCCATACCGTGCATACTTCTGGAAAGCAGTGTCTGAGATTTCCAAATCAGAGATCTGAAGGTTCAGTCTGTCGAGTTCTCCGAGAGTATGAGTTTTTAGTCTCTGGTAAGAATCCGCTTCCAAATCCCCTGATATGAATCGTTGCTGGTCAAACTTAAGCAAGTTTTGCTTGTGCTGATCTATTTCTAACCTCAATTTCCTAATCTGTTGGCCTCTATCGCCCTCTTTTGCCTTGAATAGCGCCTCCATCATCGCCATTTGAAGGTCGATGATTTCGGGAGGAGGTTGAAGAGTATTCAGGAATTGAAAGAACTGTTCATGAGCAGTCGCGGCACTCGCTCGCGCCCTACATCCTTTTTCGCAATGGTAGTAGGGATACTTCCCTCCATTTCCGGAAGAAATGCTTCCTGTCCAGTTCTTTCCACATTGAGGGCATTTCAAATGTCCTCTCAAAGGGAGTTCATCTCGTAGCTTTTCTTTAGCGCAAAGATGCGTGTTTGTTTCCATTCGGTTGGTTAGGATTTTCTGCACTTTCAAGAACAAATCTTCGGAAACGATAGCTTCATGGACTCCATTGACTAAGCGAGCCTCTTCGTTCTCTGTTTCTGGGACATAGATCTTTCCCATGTAAACCGGATTTCTTAACATCTGTCCGAACTGACTACGCTGCAATTTGAGCCCATTTTTTCACGATGCCTTCCGAACATCTTCAATAGGAAAAGCACCTGTTGCAAAAACTTCGAATGCTTCTTTCACTAGAGGTGCTAATTCGCTGGGAATTAGCAAAGGTGTTTTCTGACTGCTTCGATCCTTGGAGTAACCTTTGGGAGAGCCGCCATAAGGATAAAATCCTTCTTTTAAAGCTCGTAATATCCCAGCCCGAGTATTTCTGGAGCGGATACGGTTATCGATCTCGGGAAGTGTCATATTGAGCATCGTGAGAAGAAAACTGGCTGGATTGTCAGATTCTTCTCCATCATCCAGAGTAACAACACGAGTCCCATACGATTGGAGTTCACGATTCATCAAAATCGTATTGGCAACATCCCTTGAAAAACGACACCATTTTGTCACAAAAAGATACTGAATTTGCTTTTTGTGTCGTTTTAAATATTCGAGAAGCCGCTGAAAGTCCGGACGTTTAAAATCTTTTGCACTATAGCCATCGTCTTTAAAGTGCTCGACAATTTGGATTCCTTTGCGAGCACATTCTCTTCGCAAAAGATCTTCTTGATGGGCTAGGCTAAATCCGTGCTCAGCTTGCTCGTCGGTCGATACCCTTGTATAAATGACCGCTGTTTTCGGTCTTTGATCTCTCGCAGAGTATTTCATATTCAATTTGACAGAGCCTCTCTATGAACTCTTTAATAATTTTTACTTCGCTGCGAGAATATTTCCTCTCATAAC
>MGMD01000013.1 GCA_001796285.1 Chlamydiae bacterium RIFCSPLOWO2_12_FULL_45_20 | reverse complement strand
TATTTACGGAACCCGCCCCCTCTTATTTCTGAGGCGCTGGGCTTTTAGCCGTTTTTTTTACCTGCCGACGAAGGAGGTAGGTGAACATCTACAGGCCAAGGGCTTGCTACACTTTGTGCATGAGCCATGACGGGTAATTTCTTCGAACGCGCTTGATGCATGACGTAATCAGCATTTTCCTGTAACAAATCGAGAGCGATAATCGAAAAACCTTTGCTCGCAAGATAAAAACTGTTTCTGCCACGACCACAGCCTAAATCAGCAGCTTGATCGCCTTTGAAGTTCCGTTTTTCAAGCCACGAATAAAATTTTGTTACAACATGAGCAGGAGTATCTCTGAAAGAGGAGGGAATTCCTTGTTTTTCATACTCACGCTTCCAAGACTGTTGCCATTCCAGGGACTTATCGGAATCTTTTATTCTCATTTTACGCCTACTTTGAGAGTAGCTCTTCTAGCACTTAATCCTCTGACTTTTATCGAAATCATTAGGAAAACAACCTTTCACAGGTAATCAAGGAATGTGCTTTCCAATACTCAACATATACCATATTAGCAACATAAGAAAAAACGATTGTATGAGTTTTGCGGACTTGTTTTTCCTTTCTGGCCATCTGCTAGATACACTCTGTTATTTGGATCGAAATAATTCGCGGGAAATAGGAATCATTCCTTCTTCAAGTGGTAAGAATAGGGTTTGCACTAATGGATGATTGGGATCGACCGCATATTGAGAGAAATCTGTCATTCCTATATCGCGTAGTAGGAGTTCATCGATAAAAAATTGACCAGATGCTTCCCTAAATGTGCGAAGTGAAAGTGCATAGGCGGCATCCGCCATGATCGAAGGAAAGCGGCTTCCAGAGTAAACTTGAGGAAGTAGATGATCTTTGAGTCGTTGTGTGGCGATATTGGTTTTAGGCCATAGGGAGTTAACTGCGATCCCTACCGAATAGAATTCTGCAGCCATTCCTCTTGTACATAGGCTCATTCCATATTTGCCCAAAGAAAAAGGTAAATAATCTCGTAACCATTGTTCTTCCATGCCAAGAGGAGGAGCGATATTTATGATGTGAGGATTTTCGCTCTCTTTTAGGTAACGATAAGCAATGGATTGACCGATTCCCTGGCCAGCTCCTGTTATGAGGATTGTCTTTTTTCTGTTTTTCATCTTACTTCCATAAAGAGAACTTTCTTGTTAGCTCAGACACTTTATCCCAATTGCCAAATAAAACAATACCGTAATAGACCAAATCGGCATCGACGGTTTGCTTGGTTCGCTCTATCTGTTCGGTATAAGTCCCAACGGTCATTGTATCGGTAAAGTCTACGCATTGAATTCCTGCTTGATGGGCTGCTAGCCTTAATGCTCTGATTTTATTCGAGTTGGCTTTCAAAATCATAAAGGGCATCTCCGATATGTTGGGATGGCTTCCTCCATCGGCATCGATATAATTGGTGAGGCGCAAAGGTTCCTTGCCAATATCGGAACCAAAGCCGATACACATGTGGGCAAGGGCATTCATAATGACACCAGGCTCAATTTTTTCGTTCATGACAGCGACTAATTTATTTGCGAACATACGTGTCTCCTAAAGTTCAAAGCGGGTAAAACTGTTTTTCCAATTGTGCTCAACGGCTTCCATCGCTAAAGAAAGGTTTTTTTGCCTCAAAGCTTCTATGATCTGCTGGTGTTCGTCATAGGAAAGAGCTGCATTTCGTATCTTGTCAAAATAATAAAGGTCTAATCTTCTGAGCTTTGTTTTGAGATCGGAAATGATTTTCTCAAGGTCTTTATTTTCAGAAAGTTTTACATAAATGGAGTGAAATTCGTAATCGGCTTCGAGCGCAGGTATGCGGTCTCTGCCTTGCATTTTCTGAAGAAACCGCTCATTTGCTGCGATCATGCTCTGAATGTGCTCTTCCGTTATAAAGCCGAAAGCTTGGCTCAATGCCAAACGTTCCAATGTCCATACGATTGAGTAAAGATGAAAGGCATTATGAAAATCGATAGAACTTACGACTGTAGAACGATTCGGTTTAGTTTTAACCAAGCCTTCGTCCTCAAGACGGAGTAACGCTTCCCGAATAGGGGTTCGACTGACGCCTAGTTGTTCAGCTAATTCCTTATCCCGCAGCTTTGCTCCAGGAACAAGGTTTCCGTCTAGAATCCATTTGCGCAGCTTGTCATACGCCTCTTGACGAATGAATGTGCGCTGGATTTTGTTCTCCATTGAGATCACCAATTGAAAGTGGTATGTAATATATCACTCTTCCAGATTTAGGTAAAATGGATAGATTGAAGAATTTTCTTGGCATGGTTTTCCCTTTCCTGTGGGGGGTTTTTTTGATACGATTGTTCTCTTAGTAAGAAGAACATGGATATATGAAACTGTTTTTTCTAGCCCCGAGTTTTATCACCCCACATTGTATTTCCGTATACGTCGTTTACCAAAATTCTGAGGCTCCTCTCTACCTCCTAATCAGACGATGCGGAAAATATTTACCAGGGACCTGGCAAATGATCTCTGGAGGAATTGAAAGCGGTGAAACAGCTTCACAAGCAGCATTGAGGGAAATTCAAGAAGAAACGGGGTTAATTCCTCAAATTTTGTACTCAGCGGATGCAGTAGAAACATTCTATATGCAGAGCAATGACAAAATCACCTTTGTTCCCATTTTTGTAGCGTTTGTTGACAATCTGAAAGTCTCTCTCTCCCCTAAAGAACATGACGCTTACGAGTGGCTCTCGTTTGAAAATGCAAAAGAGAGACTTGTTTGGGCAGAGCAGCGAAGGGTCATTTCTCATATCCATGACACCTGCGTGATGAGACGCCCAAATGAACTACTCCGAGTGGAGATAAATGGAAAATAAACTCCAAATCTTATTGAACACGCAGCGACTCATTCTTCGTCTCCCCAATGAAAATGATATTACTCAATTGCAAGCTTTTGAGCAACGAAATAGGGAGCATATGTCTCCTTGGAGATCAGCAACTGGAGAGCAAGGAAAAGATCATAAAGCTCAGCTGATACAATGGGAACAAGAGTTTAAAGAAGGCAAATCTGTTCGTTTTTTATTCCTTCTCAAGGAGGATCCTGAGGGTGCTATTATTGGTTTTTGCAATTTCTCTCAGATTTTTCGGGGCCCTTTTCAAGCTTGTTATTTAGGATATCACATCGATGCAGCCTTTCAAGGAAAAGGGCTTATGTCAGAAGCCGTAGCAAAGGCTATTGAATACATGTTTGAACAACAAAAACTTCATCGGATCATGGCTAATTATATGCCCTCGAATGAAAGAAGTGCTCGATTACTCCACAAGCTTGGATTCGTAGTAGAAGGATGCGCAAAAAAATACCTGCTTATTAACGGGAGATGGGAAGATCATATCCTAACTTCTCTGACAAACGAAAATAGGGTTTCTTAGCATGAAAAAAGAACCTCTGCAAATCATTTATTTAAACGGACCATCAAGTAGCGGCAAAACGACACTTGCAAAGGCATTGCAACATGCATTTGAAGAACCATTTTTACATGTTGGCATTGATAAAATTATTGGATGGATGCCTGAGAAAATCAATGATTGGACTGGAGGAGAAGCCCCTCTTGGATATAGCTGGAAGAAGAGTATGGATGCAGCTGGGAATCCCATCCAGGAGCTACAAGCAGGTCTCTATGCCCAAAAGATAGGCAAAACATTCCAAGAGGTCGTCCTTGCACTTGCCAAAATGGATCATCGTATTGTTATTGATGATGTCTCTTTTGGCAAACAGCAACTTGATGAATGGAAGAAAACACTAGAAGGCTTTCAGGTTTTATGGGTTGGAGTAAATGCTCCTCTCCACATTTTGGAACAGAGAGAAAAAGAGCGAGGTAATCGCATCCTAGGATCAGCAAGAGGGCAATTTCATAAGGTGCATGTTGATGCCTCTTATGACTTGGAGATAGATACACATGAAGCAAGCATCGGCGAAAATGTCGAAAAGATTAAGTCCCTTGCCTTATGTCCTTCCCATCTCATGGAAGCTTCGGCAAAAAATCTGATACGCCCTATGAATACGCATGATATTGCAAAAATAGTCAGCCGATATTCTTTTCCTTGGTCTACCCCAGAAAAAACTAAAGTCCTCTGGGACACATATTATCGTGAGCAGCAAGATAATATTCGCACGGTTGCAGTGTTAGAAAAAGACAATGAAATTCTTGGCTACGGCAGCTTACTACGAAAACCAGAATCTCCTTTCTTCGCAGACAAGAATATCCCAGAAATCAATGCCATCTGGATCGATGAAGATCACCGAAGGCACGGTCTTGGAACTGCTTTAATCGAATGGCTCGAAAAGCTTGCAAGCCAAGAAGGTTATCAGCAAATTGGAATTGGAGTCGGATTATATGGAGACTATGGACCAGCACAAAAGCTTTACTTCCAATTGGGATATGTCCCTGATGGCAATGGCATTACTTATAAAGGTAGGCCCACTGTTCCTGGACAAACTTACCCATTAGACGACGATCTTATCCTTTGGCTCATGAAAACTCTGAGGATAAAAAAATTCCATGGCTAAAATGCATGCAAACGAATTTCACATTGATGAAGCACTGGTTCAACGATTTGCGCATGGGCAGTCGACAAGATGGTCATTCACAAGACCAACTGCTTGCATGAACGCATACATGATCGTGGAACCTACAAAAGTCATCCCTCTTTTTTTGAGATCCTTTGAAAGAGCGTCGCTAATGGAAGTAGAGACGGGAATGTCTTTGAGAGATTTTCTTCTCATGAGCACTGGCTTATGATGTACAAAATTCCAAACATAGTTAGAAAACGAACCGAATTCCTTCTGGATTTGCAAAAAAACAGATGCGTTTTGGCGCACAGCATAAATTTTCAGCCGATTGCGAATAATGCCAGGATTTTCAAGAAGAGAATTTAATTCATCATCGGTCATGTTAGCCACTTTCACAGGATCGAAACGGTGAAAGACTTGCCTATATTCTTCTCGCCTTTTAAGAATGGTTTCCCAACTTAATCCAGCTTGAGCTCCTTCAAGGATAAGCATTTCAAATAGACGCCTATCGTCATAAACTGGAATGCCCCATTCCTTATCGTGGTACTCCGCGTAGAACTCTTTGCCAGGAGCAGATCCAAAGCATCGCTTACTATTTTCTTTCATGCTTTAAAAGCCACTCCTTTCTCTTAATCCCTCCGCCATATCCTCCAAGATCTCCATTGCTGTTGATTACGCGATGGCAGGGGATCACAATTGCAATCTGATTCGCCCCATTCGCTAACGCAACAGCTCTAAAAGCAGAAGGTTTTCCGATTGCCTTGGCAATTTCAGCATAGGATCGTGTGTCACCGCGTGGTATTTTTTGTAACTCTTCCCATACTCTTTTTTGAAATGGAGAACCTATAAGGAAAAGAGGAGTTTTAAATTCTTGGATTTTACCAGAAAAATACGCCTCTAGTTCAGTTTCAATTTGCTTCGCTGGATTTGGTTTGCCTGGTATGATAGGGAGTTTCATTTTCTTTCTAAGGCGTTCGATTTCTTTTTCTAACCCACGCCTTTCGACAAACTCAAGGAGATAAAGCGCCTCGTCATCAGCCACTGCTAACATAGGTCCTAAAGGAGTATCAATCCAACATGCTTTTAACGTTTTGTGATTTTCACCTTTTGAAGGAGGGGCTCCCATAATTTTTGAAAAAGCATCTCTAAATCCACTGCCAGATTCATATCCACTGGAAAGTTGAGCATCAATCACGGCTTGACCTTCTCTGATTTGCTTCATAGCAAGACCCATTCTTCTCGCTCTGGCATATGCAACAAAAGTCATACCAAAGCGCTTTTTAAATTGCCTTCTCGCAGTAGATGCATCGACAGAAAGTTCTTTAAAATCGCTGTCTTTCCACTGTTTCTCTGGATTCTGTTCAATGGCTTCTACCAATATTTGTATAAGTTTAGAAACAATGTTTGGATGAGATAGTGGCTTGCACCGTTTGCATGGACGAAACGATGCTAAAAGAGCATCTTGAGCTGTTTCAAAAAATTCGCAGTTTTCTATCTTTGGTTTTTTGGCAGGGCAAGTAGGGCGACAAAACACCCCTGTAGTCTTAACCCCTACAAAAAACACCCCTTCATAAGCCTTATCCTTGTCCAATAAGGCCCGATAATATTCTTTCCTTTTCTTCCCTGGAAGCACTATGTTTTTCCTCTTTTTCCCTCATTATATTGCATCTCCTACTAATCTGCCGCCGAATTCCAGGCATTGATTTTTAGCGCAAAGAAAGTGAGAAAGGATCATTGAAAGGTGCCAATTCTATTTTTTAATCCCACATTCCGCACCCTGCTCCGCAGGGTGCAAAGAGAGTTTAAGGATTTTTTAACCCCATCAAACTAGGCCGAAAAAGATCTGGCATGATATTTCA
>MGMD01000012.1 GCA_001796285.1 Chlamydiae bacterium RIFCSPLOWO2_12_FULL_45_20 | reverse complement strand
AAAGGCTCTATGGGGAAAATATACCCTTCCCGATCAATGCCAGTATTTCTAAAATCTCCGAGATAACTCACGGGTTTACGAACCTCATAATCGATGTACAGCGTACAAGGAGGCAGCCTCTTAATGTGCGCTTTTTTAATGAGTGGACTTTTGAGCAACCTTTCCTCACCCTGCTTGATATCAAAAACATAAAGCTGAGTGGGAACGTCCTGCGATAAATGTAAAAGCTCCGCCAGATAGGCGGTTTGCAAAGCCTCTTTTTCTGGCCCTGTTTGAATGATAGAAGTGATTCTGTATCGTTCATTAGTTAACTGATCATTGCGATAATTTTTCCATATCCAAAGACTAAAAATCGCCACTACGAGAGTGCAGAATGTAGATCCAAGAAGAAAAATGAGAGCTGTCCATTGCCGGTTCACTGTCTGCCCCGAATGGCTTTGAGGTGCCTTTTTTTATGAAGGGCAAGGAAGATGAGAACATCATTGATTGTTTCACGAGTCATGCCCATAGCTTCCCACATCATAGGAAATGCGCTGGTAGTCGTAAATCCAGGGAAGGGGTTGATCTCATTAAACCAATAGGAACCTTGGGAGTCTAAAAAGAAATCCACTCTTGCAAGCCCTGAACATCCCAAAGCGAGAAAAACCCGCTTAGCAAGCTCGCAGCCCCTCTCTTTTTCGGTTCGAGTAATATCTGCAGGCGCTCGAATTTTCATGGCTCCTGCCCCATATTTTTTATCGTAAGCCACAAAGGCTCCATGATTGACGATTTCAGCAGGAGATGCGATCTGGAGGTATTCATTGCCCATAATACCAAATTCGATCTGCCTGCCCTCTATATGTTTTTCGACAAGGAGTACATGATCATAGAGAAACGCACATTCCATCGCTGTTTTTAGCTCCTCCAGATCCTGTGCAGAGCTCACTCCAATGCTCGAACCTAAATGGGCAGGTTTCACCCAAATAGGGAATGAAAATGTATCCATAATCCGCTGGAACCCCTCATCTAACTCGATGCGATAATCGCTTTTTTTGATGGTAAGATAGGGAACAACCGGCACATTGTAATGAGACACGATCTCTTTCGACCATCCCTTCTGCATACACACAGCACCAGATCTATAGTCACATCCAACATACGGAATGTCCAAGGCGTCTAAAAGAGCGGCTACCATCCCATCTTCTCCTTGAGGACCGTGAAAAACAGGAATACAAACATCGCTATCCAAAAGTTCTTTGGGCGGAATTTTCCCTAAAGAGCCCCAATCTCCCTCCCTGGTGATAGGAAATTCTGCCACCGAATAAATCGAACGATCTAAGGCCTCTACGATGTTTTTTGCCGACATGCAGGAGACCGCGTGTTCTGCAGAAGTTCCTCCATAAAGAACGCTAACTTTGAGTTTCGGCGCATGGTTTACATAATGTTGCATGATGCTGGGTCCCATAGACGTTACATCCCCAGCACCAAGCGTAAGTACGACATCGTGAGGTAACAGCGAAAGAGCGACCCGTTCGACAACAAAGTCTTTTGGGACAAAATGCACCCGTTCCCCCATTTGCTCCCTCAAAAGAGCAAACAGCCGGCCCTCTAAACCTTCAATAGGGGTTTCTTGTGCAGCATAAATCTCTGTCATAAACACTAGATCCGCCTCCCTAAAAGCTGTAGAAAATGCCTCTAGGTTGTCCTTCACTCTAGAGAAGCGATGCGGCTGAAACACACAGACGAGCCTTTTTTCCCGGATACGATCCCTCAGCGCTTGTAACGTCGCCCGGATTTCCCTTGGATGATGCCCATAATCGTCAAAGAGCTGCACCTTTTTTTGCTGCGTTTTTAACTCTAGTCTTCTAGAGGTACCAGAAAAGCTTAAAAAAGCCTTGCGGATCACCTCTTCAGAAATGTTTAGGTGCATGGCAAGAGCAAATATGGCCGCGCTATTGAGCGCGTTATGACGTCCAAACAAAGCCACTTCAATCCCTGCAAACTCACCAAGATCATAGGTGATCCCAGAGTCCGTTTGACAATAGTTTGCGATCTGCAAGTCTGCTCCTTCTAAAAACCCATAAGAGGTTCCTCTCATCTTCAGCCTTCGCAATCTCTCATCATCATAGCAAAAGAAAAGTTCTTTTGTCTGATTCACAAATTGCTGAAATGCTACATCCAAAGCCTGGGAAGATCCCCAATAATCGAGATGTTCATCTGTTAAATTCGTTAAGATCGCATAATCGCCCCGTGTTTTTAAAAAAGAACCATCACTTTCGTCTGCTTCCATGACAAAGTGCTCCCCCTGCCCTTCTTTGCCATTGGTTTGTAAACATCTAGCCATCCCCCCTACGACGAAAGAGGGATCCAATCCTGCACTTTTCATAACATGGGCCAACAGGGCTGTCGTCGTAGTCTTTCCATGCGTCCCAGCAACGAGGATTTTCTTTTTAGGCTGAGCCAAAAAATCTAACAGTTCAGAGCGATGTAAAATAGGCAGCTTCCGCCTTTTTGCCTCTATCAGCTCAACATTATCCCCCTTAATCCCTGAGCTATAAACAATCGTTGTCGCGTCCCCAATACACTGGGAATGATGGCCGATGTGGACCTTCGCGCCTATCGTTTCCATCTCTTTTAAAAGAGCATTCGATGTAAGATCACTTCCTTGCACCTTGCGGCCCCGCTGCAACAGAATTTTGGCAAGAGCGCTCATTCCGATACCGCCCAGCCCAATAAAATGATATACTATATCAGTCATACGCCTCTTGCCACTTGTTTTACGATTTCTGCGAGCGAAATGGTTGGGAGGAAAACCATCTTTCGCAAGGCTTCTTTATGCTTCTCTAAATTCTCCCGAAGAGATCCAATGGCCTGAGAAAGTCTCTCAGGAGTTGCCTCCTCTTGAGCCAAGACGATAGCTCCTTTGCCTAAAAACTCTCCATTTTTTCTTTGGTGGGCATAAGCATAAGGATAGGGAATCACGACCGCCGGTTTTTGATATTGGATGAGTTCAGCTACTGTCGAAGCACCACTTCTACAAACCACAATATCCGCGACTGTATAGGCTGCGTGCATATCTGCTTCAAACTCGGCTACAACATTCGGAACGGAGTATTTTATCAAAGACTTTGTTTTTCCGGTAAAATGAATCACTTGGATGGGAAAAGATAGCAGATGGGCCGCCTGGGGAAACGTTTCATTGATGAATGCAGCCCCTTGAGATCCTCCAAAGACTAAAATCGTGAATTTTTCTGGATCTTTTTCATATTTTTTGACGGTTTGCCTCCGCCGCCAAGGAAGAAGTGGCACGTAGACAACCTTTTTTCCTGCCATAGGAGAAAATTGAAAGGCGATTTTCTTCGCGAAAGGCGAGAACCAACGGTTTACTTTGCCAAGCGAGCAGTTCGCCTCAAACAGCACCATTTTCTTTCTCAAAAGGGCTGCGGCCAAAAGCACGGGAAAACTATGGTAGCTCCCAAATCCGACAACAACCTCGGGTCTCACTCGAAGAATCACACGAACCGATTGCCAAATCCCGAACAGAATGCGGTGAAAAGCCTTTAACGTACCCCCCGAAGCCACCTCAAAAAAAGCGTGGAGCTCTGGTTCAAAAAAGGGGTTTGTCGCGAGTTTATGCCCCGCAAAAATCACCTGAGCACCTTCGAGATCCTCTTTAAGCTGCCTGGCAGGAAAAATGTGTCCAGCTGTCCCACCTGCCGCAATCAGTACTCTATACGGAACGGGATTCAAAGGGGGGGCGCTGGGCTTCAGCATAAGCAAGGCTCTTTCCTAGAAATGTCCAAAAGAATGGAGAGCGCGATGAGATTCATAAGAAGAGAGCTCCCTCCTTGTGAGAAAAAAGGCAAAGTCATCCCCTTACTAGGAAGCAGGCCCGATACAACGCCCAAATTAATAAACGCTTGGATCGAGATCAAAAAAGTTAATATGGAAGCCAATAAAAAAGCCTCTTTACTATCCACACGCATGGCAATCACAAATCCGCTTGCAGTGATGACGATATAAAGGGAAATCATAGCCAGCATTCCAACAAATCCCATCTCTTCTGCAAAAATAGCAGCTATATAATCGCTTCTAGCCTCTGGTAAATAGTTCAGTTTTTGCAAACTCTCTCCCAGCCCTCTCCCCAAAAGACCGCCAGAGCCAGCCGCAATTTTTGCCTGGTGCGGCTGATGCCCCTTTCCTCTTAAATCAAATTCCGGGTGCAGATAGACTTGGATGCGAGTTCTCACATGGGGCATCTGATAGGCAACAGTACCCCCAACCGCCCCCAGACACATCAAGGGTAGTGCCCAATAGTGCATTTTGATTTTCGACAGAAAAAACAGAACAACCAAAAGGAGAAAAATAATCAGCACCGTACCATTATCTGGCTCGAATAAAATCAATCCAAGGGGCAGTGAGAGCCATCCTAAAATTTTTAGGAAAGCATAAAAACCTATCTTGTTATTTTGTAACATGTACCAGCGAATATACGCAGCTGGCACCAAAATTTTAATGAACTCTGAAGGCTGCCCTATGGGATAGCCTAATACGCCAAGCCATCTCCGAGCTCCATTGATTTTCATGCCTACTCCAGGAACAAAAACCAAAACTAAAAGAACCGAAGCTAGAATCAAGAGAGGAAAGCTATAGCGGAGGAGGTTTTCATACCCCACCCTCATCATGACAACCCCTCCACTCACACCAATTAGACCATAAACGATTTGTTTCAAAAGGGCTGTATGAGTGCTTGTGGATAACGAACGATCGATCACTTCAGCAGCCGTTGTATTGAAGACCATGAGAAGGCCCATCGAAAAAAGAAGGGCTACAGCTAGGATCAAATAAAGACCCGCTCGAGTCACGATCTTTCTCCTTATTTAATTCTGAGACGATCCCCTGGTTTTAGCTTACGCGCTTTCTCTTCATTGAGTCCGTTGAGTTTTAAAAGTTCATCTAACTTCATATGGTGACGCATCGCAATAGCCCAGGGATTTTCTCCTACTTTAATGGTGTAATACTCAGGCCCCGCATCTGTTGCTTTGACAAGCGGCTTTGCAAAGGGTCGCCCGCCGGGGATTTTTAACACTTGTCCTACTTTTAAAAAACTGCTGGGCAGCCGGTTGAGTTTGATGATCTCATCAACAGACGTTTGATAAGCCCGGGCAATCTTTTCCAAATTGTCCCCTTTTTTTACTACCACTTCGCTAAGCGGCCTTAACGGCGCTACCTGAGCTACGGCCGGAGCCCCTGTTAAGGGGACTTCTTCTTTCAGCTTTTCCGTCACAATTTCTGGCAGCCTATGTACAATAGGAGCTAGAGGAGATTCCTCTTCCTTAGCAAGGGGTGGGGTTAGCGCGGATAGTTCTTGATACAAAGGTACATCATCAAATTTAGGGAGCTCTGGACCTAGAGCAGCTGTGGGATGCACGGGTTCAGGCTCCTCCTGCATCGTCAAAGCTGCAACAAAAAGGACAGCCAGTAAACCAGCATTGATGAACACAGCCGCCAAAATAGTATGTTTCCGATTCATGATTCCCTCACAAGACGCTTAAATTCACTTCCGCGCTGCTTGTAGCTTTCAAACTGATCAAAACTCGAGCATCCTGGCGAAAGGAGCACTACGTCGTTGATTTTAGCTTCTAATTTCGCCCATTTTACAGCATCGGCGAATCGATCCACAACCACCATTGGTAAATGGGATTCTAATTCACACGCGATAATGGGAGCTGCCTTTCCATAAACGATTAATTTTTTCACTTTGCCCTTTAATTCTTCAATCCACGGTTTATAAGAAGAACCCTTATGTACGCCCCCTACAATCAAAACGAGAGGTCCATCAAACTGTCGCACCGCATGGATCACGGACTGAACGTTGGACGACTTGCTATCGTTATAATACGAAACCCCGGCGATTTTATCTACCCATTCAATACGGTGCTCTGGTTTTTGATAGGAACTTAAGCGATCTAAAAACTCAGTATCGGTCACACCACAACGTTTACAGAGTAAATAAGCAGCTTCTACACTTTGTTTGGAAGGCATCCTCAAATCCCTATAGCTAAGCTCACTTAAAACTGCGAGATTTTTTTCAAAAAGATTTGCTTTTGGGAAATAATTTCCAAACTCCTCTTGCACTTGCTTTGAGATGAACAACTCTCCCCCTTCTTTTAAAGCGCATTGCATGCGAGCTTTTGCATGGACGTATTCTGCAAGGCTTGCATGCCGGTCTAAGTGATTGGGGGATATATTTAACACAATACAGGCTTCTAGCGCGCCTGTTACAACAGTCTCTAGCTGAAAAGAACTGAGCTCCAAAATCAAGATATCTTCTCTCTTTGGTGCCAATAAGTATTCCGTCAAACTCTTTCCTACATTGCCGAGCGCAAGCCCTTTGCCATTCAAAATATGTTCAATCAAAAGCACCGTTGTAGTCTTTCCATTGCTTCCGGTGATACCAAAGGCTCGTTGATTGAGGGATCTCATACCAAGCTCCATTTCGCCAATCACCTCCCTGTTCAACGCTTTTGCTTTAACAACAAGCGGGTGATTTGGATGAATGCCTGGAGACAAAATGACTTGGTCAAACCCCTCTAAAGAAAAATCGGGGGAATCAGGAAGGGCACCTGGAGCATGATGATCGAGAGCAACCACTTCTAAGCCTTTCGATGTTAAAAAAGCTTTGGCCGCCTTACCGCTCACGCCGTAACCAAGAACGAGTTTTTTCATGGGTATTACTGAAGTTTAAGAGACGAGACTGCGATCATGGCAAAAAGTAAGCTAATGATCCAAAAGCGAATCACAACTTTTGTTTCGGGCCAGCCGAGATATTCGAAATGGTGATGAAGCGGCGCGCAAAGAAACACGCGCTTTTTATTGCGATAGCGATAGCTTAACACCTGTAAGATGACCGAGAGCGCCTCGGCAACAAAAATGGCGCCGGCAATCGCTAAAATGACTTCTCTTCTTAAAAGAACAGAACTCACCCCTAAAACTCCCCCCATGGCCAAAGACCCCGTATCTCCCATAAACACTTGGGCAGGATAGCCATTATACCATAAGAAGCCGAGGGCCGCTCCGGCCAAGGCAAATAAATACACCGCAATCTCTCCACTTCCCTCAATGTACAAAATATTGAGATACCGGGCAAGATCGATATGATTGGAGAGGAAGGCGAAGAGCGCCAGAACCAAAGAGACCATGACTAAACATCCAGCGGCTAACCCATCTAACCCATCTGTCAAATTGACCGCATTGGAAGACCCTGTAATGACAAATACGACAAAACAAAAGGCAAACCAAACAGGAAAGTCAAAGATGGCTCCCTTAAAAAACGGAAGGTAAAAAAGCTTGGTATACTCTTGTGTTGAAAGAGTGACTCTCATCTTTTTCCCTTCGGAAACAATCTGCTCTTTAGCAACAGGTGGACGGAGAACTTTTCCAAAACCTACCGCTTGATGAAATCCTGGAACCAGTAAATAAAGAGCAACCAAGGAGGAAAAACCCACTTGAATCAGCATCTTGGTCTTCCCTTTGAGCCCCTTGCTATTTTTGTAACGAAGCTTAAAGTAATCATCCATCGCCCCCAAACAACCCAAGACAATCGTTGTAAAAAATAAAATCCAAGTAAAAATATTGCGAAGATCCATCCAAAAAAGAAGAGAGATCGCCATCGCAAAAAGAATTAAAATCCCTCCCATTGTGGGCGTATCTTTTTTCTTTCCGTGAAGCTCAGCTAAAAGAGGAACCTCCTCCTGACTACGAATGGACTGCCCAATTTTGAGCTCATACAGTTTTTTAATAAATCGAGGACCTAGAAAAATGGTGAGAATCAATCCTGTAGCAGCGGCGAGAATCATCCGCGTCGAAAAGTATGTAAACGCAGTCGGCACTTTTACATGCATAGATTGAAGCCACTCGAAAAGAAAAATCAGCATTGTTTACAACAAATTCAATAGTTTTTCCATTTCTACGCAACGAGACGCCTTGACAAGAACAACGTCGCCGGGCCTCATTAAATTTTTCAGCCTTTTGGATAAAGCTTCAAAATCCTCATATTTTTCTACCGGTTTTTTCACCTCTTGAAAGGCCTTATAAAGAGCCGCCGCTTCCTTCCCAAAAACAATCAGGTGATCCACATACTTTTGAGCAAACAGCCCGACTTCACGATGCACTCTTTCATGTGCGGCTCCCATCTCTGCCATCATTCCTAACACCGCGATCGTCTTCGCTCCATCAGCCGGCTTAGGAAGATGGGCCAGAGCCGCCTTCATGGAGTCTGGATTGGCGTTGTAGGCGTCGTTAATCAAGGTAACTCCTCCCTTGTCTATTTTCTCAAAACGCATTTTGGGCAGTTGTAGTTTAGATACTTGGGCGTTTATTTCATCCCAGTTCATTTTTATCTCTCTACAGACAGCGACAGCAGCTAAAAAATCATGAAGAAAATGGCTCTCTTTATAAGGAGGGTCAAACTGATAGGCTCTGACTCCTCTTTCATCTACCAAGCACTCTTGGGATAAAAAAAAGTCGGCCTGCCGGCTTTCTAAAGAAAAACTGACTCTCTTACATTGAATTTTTCCCATAGCCTCTTCATGCTCATAGAGTGCATGATCAAAAATGCACGCTTTGGTCTTGGAATCTTTGGAAATCTCCGCTTTATGTTGAGCGATCAACGATACATTTTCTTCAAAATTTACAGAATGAACAAACGCAACCTTTGTAATGACCGCAATATCTGGAGCAGCAATGTCACAAAGCCTGGTCATCTCGCCAGGCTCCGATATTCCCATTTCAACCACTAAAATATCTTCATCTCCGTTCCGATTTAAAAGGGTGAGCGGATAGGTGCGCTGGCTATTATAGTTAAGATCTGTTTTCCCAACCTTGAATTTCGCGCCCAAAAGAGTCGCCAAAAATTCTTTGGTCGTCGTCTTTCCCAAAGAACCTGTGATCCCAATGACCAAGGATCGACACGTTTTCATAAAATGCTTGGCAAGTGCTTGCAACGATCCAAACACATCTTCGACCCATAAAAGCTCAAGACCAAAGTTGGGCCCATCATACCCTTTGGATACGACCGCAGCCACTGCGCCATTCATGGCGGCGTCTTGCAAAAAACTGTGTCCGTCTACTTTTTGTCCTTTTAAGGCGAAAAAAAGATCCCCCGGCCCCACCTTTCTACTATCTATTTGAAAGCCGTCGATCAGAAGATCTCTTTCAGGGATTATCCCCAAAACCTGACAGATTTTTGTGATTGAGACATGTCGCATAAAAACAGCCGCTCTATAGAGAACAGGTATACCTTTTTTGAGCAATCACAGCAAGAACAATTTACAGGATAGAAAGAGATGAAAATCAATATGTTATGTAATTAACTTTAAAAATAAAACTATTGTTTTTAATAATAATATGATTTATAATAATATCAAACTTATTCAATATAATAACATTTTATGGTAACACGATCCCATTCCCTAGGTGCCCCGCCTGCTGCCCCCCCTATGCAGCCGCCGCCGCAACAAGGGGCAGCTCCACCCGTACCGCAACAACTTCCTCCCCCCTCTACCAAACTTAAGATCGTTGCAGAGAAAATCGAACGACCCAACGAAATGGTCGGTGTGGGGAAGATCCGCCCCGAGGACTCTCCTTACGTATTTACCCGCTCCAAGCTTATCCCATATGGGATTCCTTCGAAAGATTGGAGGATCACGTTTTCCTTTGGGATTTCCCAACCTAGAGAGGGGTTAACGCAAGAGGAAATTCAAGAATACGAGGAGCTCTGGGACCAGATGGTCCAACCTATCGTAGCGAACATCCAAAAAGAAGCCCAAGAAAAAAAGCCGCGTCTTTTAAAAGAGCGCTTTAATTTTGAAATCACCAATGAGCATCAACTCATTGCCTACTGTCCCGATGAAGAACACGCGCAAAAATATAACCCTGAATGCGATTCTCTGGAACAAGGGGTCCAATGCGGATATATACAAGATTTGATCACTGTGGACGCGGACGAGATCCGTCACATCAGCACCGCCCTTCGCTGTCAAAACCCATCAGAAATGAGAGAAGTGCTAAAGAACATAATCCCCGAGCAGAAACCTACTAAGGCCTATTTGGCGCCTGTAGGCCTTAAGAATCCTGACAATCGGTGCTATATCAACTCAGCGTTCTTGCTCCTTGCAGCAAACCCCATTGTCATAGAAGAGCTGCTCACTCATCCAGAATATTTTAGCGACAACAAAGAAAATGCTCTTTACAAAGCTTTAGAGGCGTACCGCAATCACCAGAAACAGGGTACTGCTTACCAGTTTGACCCTTCCTTCTTAACAAACCTGAAGTTAAATCCTGCAATACAGGGTGATCCGGATGAAGCCCTGAGAGCCATGTTATCCTCGCTGGATTATAATCACATTCCAGACACTTCACCCCTTTACTGCGTTTTTCAATCTGCGATCCAATCGCGACCTACAGATCAGGCCCACGCTACACCAGAGTGGAGCGCACCTAAAGACCTAGCGCCAGAACTGCCATTCATCTCTTTATCCCCAACGTCTAGCGGGGCAACAGCGGGAGAAAAAGTTCTATCCGCAAGCCAGGATACACAGATGAATATAGTGAAGAAAGACGACCCAAACCGCCTGATCACAGGAACAAAAAACACGATAAAAACCCCTCCTGGTGTTTTGTGTCTACTGGTGAAAAGAACCCAACACGACGGAGATGTAAATCACGTACCAACGAAAGACAACACAACCTTTCCGGTAGAAAGCCTAAAAGAGACATTTCCTGCTGAATACATGGGTAAGGCAACCAACTATGACCTTTTTGCATGCGTCGCACATTATGGCAACAGTCCAACAGGAGGACACTTTGTCACTGCCTCTCGGGATAAAGATGGGTTCAAGCTGATTGACAACTCTTCAGTGACCCCCATTTCAGAAAAAGAGTTCCGAAAGTTGGCTGCCAGCGCGTATATCCTCTGGTACAATAAGGCGGAACTTGGAGAAAAAACGAATGCAGAAAACCTAGATTCTGCCTTAGAAGATACGGATCAAACATCGAAAAATCAGATGGTCCAAAAAAGCGAAATCATCCCAGGAAGCGCTTCCACTAGCCTCGAGATCCAAAGGGGAACGATGACAGCCGCTGGAAATGATCTCCGGTCGCAAAAGATCTCTTACGCCCTTGTCAATCCCACTACATCGATCGGTAGCGCTCCAAAAAATCACAGTGATTTAAATACACAGGACATGCACGAGCAAGTGACGGCCCAAAGACAAGCGCGAGCAAAAAATGGCTCATTAAAGATTGGAGAGGGGGATACGAAGTGGTATTGGCCTTGGTATTCCCAGCCTGATAGGATCTTTACTCCAGGAAATGATAAAACCCACCCGATTATCCATATACCCATATCTGCAACAAAAGCGCTGGAAAAAGAACACATCACAAAGGTTGTGGAAGCTGCGTTTAAAGAAGCGCTGACTCAATCTAAAACGGCCATTCTCTTTCCTTTGATTGCGCAAGAAACGGAACCCAATCCCCAACAAGCATATCACACCCTGCAACAAGCAATTCAAGAGTGCGCAAAAAAATATAAAGATCGGGTGCCAGCCATTGAAAAGGTGACTATTGTGCTAACTCAGGCGCAATGGGAAGCGATCCATCCGGTGCCAAAGACACCCGCCCCACCTTCTCCTTCTCCTTCAGTCAGCGAGGCCAAGACGTACACCTTGGATAACAATGCCACTCTTACAGTGACCAAAGTAACGCACTCCACTGCCTCAACAGCACAAGCTACCTTCCGTCCCGACCAATTACAACCAGAGCTTTTGAAACAGCTCACTACTCTGAAAACTCCCAAACGATTGAACTTCTGTCCCGATTTTGTACAGGATGGTGCCGTGAATATCGATCCTGCTACTTATGGGATCTCTGACTCTAGTCAGCTCGCTTCTATTTTCCAGGACGCCTTCATACAATATATGGCCAAGCGCCGCTCTAACGAGGTGATAGCCATCCAAGTGGCTTTCCCTGACTCAGTGAATACAGAATCTCTTGAATGGGAAGGAGAGCGGCGAATGACAGTCCATCAATCAAGATTAGCCCCCAGAGATGCGCAGCAGGGCAGCATCCTATTGGTCGAAACGAATCGAACAAAAGACGCGCACTTGATTCTTGAAGTCTCATTTAAGGAGACAGCGAAAAGACCCGTAAACACTAGCAATGAAGAAACCTTCTTAACAGCACTAAAAAACCAGTTCAAGACAAGCACATCTTCAGAATGGATCTTTGACTTGCGTTCCCCTCAGGAAGTATCTCCTCAAGAAGGCTGGGATCTCTTCTTAGAAACCCTCAAAAAGACACATATCCCTCAAGGGAAAACTATGCGAGTCATCATCCATCCAGAGACAAAGATCGACCTGCCGGATGTCCAGAAAACATTCAAAAAAATCTTTAAAAACCAAGAAGAACAAGACACTCAGCAAAAAAAGCAGCAAAACAAGGAATTGTGGCAACAGCTGCTCGTACCGCAAGACCCGCCAGCCCCCTCCCTCTGGCAAAAGGCTTGGAACAGGATGCCCCTATCCTTTGTAAGGCATCCTTGGGAAACGATCTTTGACAGCTAACCATCGGAATTACACTTGCTTTCTTGGAAAGAATCTAGAATAATAAGTCCTCCCTCAGGGTGGCATAGCCAAGTGGTAAGGCGGAGGCCTGCAAAGCCTTTATCCCTCGGTTCGAATCCGAGTGCCACCTATTTCGAAAGAGGTTTTTTGTTCGGTATACATTTTGTTAATTGTTATAGCAACTCCCATTGGAAATTTGGCCGATATGTCTTTCCGCGCGATCCAGGCGCTGAAAGAGGCTGACTATGTCCTTGCAGAAGACACGAGAAGAAGCAGCATTCTCCTCAATCACTATGGAATTCAAAAAAAACTTACTTCCTATCATAAATTTAAGGAAAAACACGCTTTAGCCAGTATCCTCCAAGATCTCCAAGAAGGGAAGATCTTAGCGCTCCTTTCTGACGCAGGAACGCCCTGTATTTCCGATCCCGGTCAAAGCCTCATAGAAGCGTGCATCCAAAAGGGAATTGTAGTGCAGGCGGTACCTGGGCCTTGTAGCCTTATCCAAGCTCTGGTCCTTTCAGGATTCTCCTTCGAAAGGTTTCAGTTCATTGGCTTTCTTCCTAAAAAATCTGGAGCTCTTCTCAAAGCGACCCTTTCCTATCCAGGCCCAACCGTTGCTTTTGAGAGCCCGGAGAGGCTCGTGAAAACCCTAGCGCTGATAGACCCCGAAAGAGAGGTCGCTGTTTTAAGAGAAATGACCAAGATGTTTGAAGAGTGTGTGAGAGGAAAGGTAAAAAAACTCCGGGAACATTTTCAAAATCATCCTCCTAAAGGGGAGATCGTGATTGTCGTGGGGCCAGGCGCAAAGAAGGATGAAATGAGCGTTGAAGAGACGATTCAGATGCTGATGCAATTTCATGGCTTGAGCTTAAAGGAAGCCATTCGACAAGCAGCGAGGCTAAAGGGTCTTCCGAAAAGAAAAGTGTATGGCCTCACTGTCAAAAAAAAGGGTTTTCAGATAATATGTCCAGGATCTGAAACTATTGAAGAGGAACCCACATGAAGGCAAAAGAGATACTGTTCGAGGAAGAGGCTCGCGCGAAGCTCGCTAAAGGCATCGATAAACTGGCAAATGTTGTTGCCATTACGTTAGGGCCAAAAGGGAGAAACGTAGGACTTCAAGCTTCTTGGGGATCTCCAACCATCACGAGTGATGGGAGCAGCATTGCCAAGGATGTAGAGCTCCAGGATGTCTTTGAGAACATGGGTGTCTCCATGGGAAAAGAGGTGGCTTCCAAAATCAAGGAAAAGTCTGGTGATGGAACCACAACAGGGATTATTCTTCTACGCGCCCTGGTTCAAGAGGGAATCAAAAATATCACCTCTGGAGCGAGCCCAATCCTCATTAAAAAGGGGATGGACAAAGCTCTCGAAGCCGTTTTACAAGCAATCGACGCTCTTTCCATCCCGATCAAAAACAGTCAAGACACAAAAAACATCGCCACAGTCAGTGCTTCAGGCGATCAAAGCGTCGGAAAGAAGATTGCAGAATGCTTTGAAAAGGTCGGTAAGAACGGCGTTGTGACCATCGAAAATGGCAAAAGCACAGAAACAGCCATCGAGCTTGTGGACGGAATGCAATTTGAACGCGGCTATGTGAGCGCCTATTTTGCGACAAATCCTGAAAAGCTCATTGTAGAAATGGAACGTCCCAACATTCTTATTACCGATAAAAAACTCACTTCAGCTCAAGAAATTTTAAAACTCCTGCAACACACTGCAACAACGGGGCAAGCGCTTCTCATCATTGCCGATGATATCGAAGGAGATGTCCTTTCTACTCTCGTAATGAACAAACTGCGAGGCAACCTCAAAGTGGCGGCAGTGAAAGCACCAGGCTTTGGAGACCAGAGAAAGGCGCTTTTAGAAGATCTTGCTATCCTCACTGGGGCTTCTCTTGTTTCAGAGGAGCGAGGACTGGTCTTACGAGATGCTGAGGCGGAGGTTTTAGGAAAAGCGGATTTCATCACAATCGATAAGGAAAAAACGACCATTGTGGGTGGAAAAGGGGAAGCCTCTTCTTTGAAGGAACGCATTGCGCAAATAGAGCATGAGCTAGAAGCTTCTACATCAGATTACGAGCGCAAAAAACTGATAGAAAGAAAAGCCAAGCTCCAGGGCGGCGTTGCCGTCATCCAAGTAGGCGCCCATACAGAATCGGAAATGAAGCGCTTAAAACAAATGTACGAAGACAGTTTGCATTCCACTCGCGCGGCTCTTGAAGAAGGAATTGTTCCTGGAGGCGGCGTCGCCCTGCTGAGAGCCTCTCAAGCAAAACTTACAATAGATCTTTCAAAAGAAGAAAAAGTAGGGGCCAACATCCTGATCAAGGCCCTTGCCTCCCCTTTTAAACAAATTGTTGCGAATGCAGGGTTCGATAGTTCAATCATCCTCAATGAAGTGCTAGAAAAAGGCAATAATTTTGGCTTTAATGCGATAAGCGAAACCGTCGAAGATCTACTAAAAAGCGGCGTCATCGACCCGGCAAAAGTTGTAAAAAATAGTTTAATACATGCAGTCTCGATGGCGGGAGTTATTCTCCTTTCTGAGGCGCTCATCGCCGAAAGCGAAGACGAGTAAAAAATGGAGGACCTATGATACATACATCTACTTGGGAACCAGTCTTTAGTAAACTGCTAGCCATCAATACTATTTTATTTCAGAGTAGGCAGGCACAACCTCAGCTTTCTTTTACTCCTCAACAAAAAGAGAAAGCAATCACATGTCTACGGGATTACCAACAACAGCACATCCTACAAAAAATAGAGGGTGCCATCAAACAACAAGAGATGCGCCTCGTTTCTGGGCTCTATGACCTCTCCTCAGTAGCAAAAGGATCGATTTTGAGTGCTATTCATAGGCTACAGGACATACGTAACATCTTTCTATCCACCCAGTACAGATGGGATTCTCTCTTGAAGGAGCTGGAAAAGTCTTGACAAATCGGTATGGCACCGATAACAAAAAGGGGTGATGTGGCTGTTTCTTCTCACCCCTATTTTTGCCCTTTTTGCTTCTTGTCCAGTAGAAGATTTCCTCTCCCAATCCCTTCTTTTTCAAGCGGACGAGTTAACGAAAAAGTACCACTTTGAAATTGCTAAGCTCTCCCGTCCCATAGAAACACCGCAAGCAAAAAAAGCCCTTCAACAGGCATCGATTTGGTTTTCAATCGACTTAGAAACCCTCCAAAACCCCTCTTTCCTATCTCTAAGTTCAGAGCCATTTTGGGAACTCTTACGAGAAATCGGCGTGGAAGGGGTACGTCTACAAAATGTCAAGGCGGGAGGAAAGTACCGAACAAGTCTTGGACTCGATGCTAAATGGGGTCAAGGATGGGAGGAGCTCATGGCTATCCTTCAAAAAAAAGGGATCATCCTCATCATCGACTCTATCGGTGAGGCAACGGGGCTCAGCGCAGACTTTTTCTTAGCTCTCAAAAATTGGGGGGACTATCCAAGCCTTTATCACCTCATTGAAATCGAAAAAGCAGACTGGAAGCTTCTTCCTGAAGTTCCTCCCTGTCAGCTGGCTACAAATATTCCTTGGCTGGAGCTGCAAAGGCTCCACAAAAAAGGGTATGTTCCCGAAGATTTTTCCCCTTATGAAAAGCGAAGTCAATGGAACGTGACCCCCCCAACGAAAGGCGCCGACGGCCAAGTGCGAAGATGGATCTATTTAAAATCTCGCGCGCTAGATCCTGTCATTGATTGGCTCAACCCCTCCTTCGCAGGATGTCGCATCGGAGCAGCCGACACTTTGGAGTCCATTTACAATCTAGGAGCGGGCATCATTCAATGGAATGAACTCTCTGGGATGAACGCAGGGAAAACGCTTGCCTTGTGGACAAGGAAGCTCGGAGCCTTTTCCGCAATGGATGTCACTGGAGGGCTCTACGCAATGAAAGAAGCTCCAGCGGATTTGATCCATGATCGGCTGACAAGACAAGCGCTCATGCATGCCCTTTTAACGGAGGATGCGGAGGCGCTCAGGCTCATGTACCGCCTGATGCTAAAAGAAGACATGGAAGCCAAACGCCTCATCCACAGCTTGCAGCCTTTTCAGGAATTTGGCTGTGAGTGGACAGAATTTACAGCGCAACCGCAAAAGCGCGTACCCTACTATGAAGAAACGTTGACACAAGAAGCGCTAAAATTTCGTCTTTTAAAAGAAGATATAGAAAGCTTGAAAGGCAACAATGTTCCAACCTGGCCCTCTCTTTGTGTGCAAAGCTCTCAAGGGGGAGATTTCTTAGAAGCCCAAAAAATTCACCTTCTTCTCAGTTTTTTTTATGCCATGCAACCTGGAGTCTTTTCCTTTAGCGCATCAGATCTGATGGGAGCCTTGACCCAAGAGCCCCTCGACCTTTTTTCAGGAAATAAGGCCTCTTTGTACGGATCTTTAGAAAGCCAGATGAGAAACTCTTGCTCATTTGCCAGTCGCCTACGACACATGTTCAGCATTCGCAACGACTTCGGCATAGCTTTTGGACGTCTCGCCGCCATCCCCCACACAGCCCACTTGAACCTCTTAGCGCTTGTATATCAGCTCGATGGCGGCCGCACTGAGCTTCTCACCATCAACTTCTCCAAACAAAAGATCCACGAAACATTTGAGATCCCCTCTATTCGCCAAACGTACGCGATCGACCTCATGACAGGCCTAGGAGAACAAAAACCTGTCAGTTCCCCCAATATCACAGTAACCCTTCCACCTTTATCTGGAAAAGTTATTCTCTTCCAGCCAAAATACTATGACTAAGATGAAACTCACTATTGTCCCCTCTTCTGGCCTCGGCGATGCGGTCATTATGATCCTAGCCTCGCATCACTTACAAAAAGCAGGATTCGATGTAACGACTGTTACCAGGCACCGCTTCGGCAAATGGACGGAAGGGCTCAAATTTGCCGATGAAATCCCTGAGACTAACGCCATTTTTCTCCAACATGGGAATGACTCCCGCTCGCAACTCATCAAACGCTCTCAGACGCCCGTCTACACCTTTTACGGCGCCTATCAAGAATCCAAACATGGTCCTTGGCATCCAGGATACGACTACGCCGCAGACCTCAATGAAACCATGTATCAAAACGTGAGGCGAGCTTTAAGGACTCTCTTTTCCATCACCGCCAACGAAGAGACGGGATTTACACCACCCAAACAGCTCATATTTCGAAAAAATAAAAAACAGGTCGTCATCCATCCCCTCAGCGGCAGCCCTCAAAGAAATTGGCCCTTGGCTAAATTCCAAAAAGTCGCTGATTGGCTCTCCCTTCACGGCTTTGAGCCCGTTTTTCTCCCCCAATGCCCATCCCTGGAAGCACTGGCTTCTTTTCTCTATGAGTCAGGCTCCTTCTTGGGAAATGATTCTGGGCCAGGGCACCTCGCCTCCACCCTTCTACTCCCCAATTGCATCATTGGCAGAGAAAAACGCCATATGCGCCATTGGAGACCCGGTTGGGGAGAAATCATCGTCCCGCCAAGATGGGTTCCCAATATCAAAGGTTTACGTATCCGAGAAAAGTATTGGAAAACCTTCATCACATCAAGAAGCGTAATTAATACATTAAAAAACAGCATTTTAAAAAATTAACTGACATTAATTTTACTTAATTAGTAAAATAAAAATGGAGCGCTAACATGAAAGACATTCCCCATCATATGAAAAAATTGAATCGCAAGATCGTCCGATCTATGCATCGAGAAGAGGAGGCTCTTCCCGAGATCCCCTCTTGGAAGGATTCAGCCAAGGCGATAAAGGAAAAAGCCAAAAGGCAAACGCAGGCTACAAGACACGCGCATATACCTCTTGGTAAGACACCTGAAGAAAGAAACCAAGAAATGAAACGGGGGCGGGTGCCCATATTTGATAGAAATAACGCCCTTCCCCGCCATAGTCGCCCCTCGCACAAAAAGAAGCCTAGAATCTGAATGGACTATAACTCCTTCACTGCTATAATGCAGCTCTTATGAGGCTTGCGCAAGTATCTGACATTCACTATGCCTATCTAACGATCAACCCGCTTCGGCTCTGTTCGAAGAGGATTTTGGGTCATTGTAACTGGTTTTTTTTACGAAAAAGGCAGTTTTACGAGGCGCAGCTAGAATCGATGCCAACGCTTTTTCGAGAACTGGGGGTGGATTGCGTCCTTTTGGGGGGGGATTTTTCCACAACAGCGATGAAAGAGGAATTTATCAAGGCTAAGGAATGGGTCGACCAGATTGAGGTTCCTTGGATTGCAATCCCTGGCAATCACGATTGCTACACCAAAAAAAGCTGCCGGGCCAAAGATTTTTATCGTTACCTCCCCAATCGACGAGCAACACTGCAATATCCTGTTGAGTTTTTCACCTTGAAAGACCACAGAATAGAAGCCCATAAGCTTCAAGAGGGTTGGTGGCTTATTGCCCTAGACACGGCACTTGCAACGAGATTTTATTCTTCAGAAGGCCTGTTTACAGAACAGCTGGAAAACTATTTAGGCGAAGTTCTCCGCTTAATTCCTGGAAATGATTCGGTAATCCTTCTCAATCACTATCCATTTTTGCAAAACGATGTCCCTAAACACAGTATGATCCGAGGGGAAAACTTGCAGCGCATTCTAGAGAAAAACCCTCAAATCCGGATGTATTTGCATGGGCATACCCATCGGCATACGATCGCCGATCTACAGATCAACAACTTACCGATTGTCTTAGATAGTGGGAGCTCTGCGCAAGGGAAACAGGGCTCTTGGAACCTCATCGATATCGATGAAAAAGGGTGCAGAGTCTCTACTTACCGATGGGATGACAAGTGGAGACAAACCAAGCAACAGGAATTTCAATGGATGAGAAGCCCTGGTTTCAAGACGGTCTAAAATTCCGCTGCACAGGCTGTGGAAAATGTTGCACGGGTTCCCCTGGATATGTGTATCTTTCCAAACGGGATATGGAGGTTTTGGCCGTCTATTTTCATCTGACGTTGGAAGATTTTCAAAAAAAATACACCCGGCTGGTCGATGGAACCTACGCTCTTCTCGATAGCAGGGGTTCTACAGACTGCCTATTTCTGAAAGACAATCAGTGCTCCGTTTATGAGGCAAGACCGGTTCAGTGCCGCACCTTTCCCTGGTGGATCGACCACTTAAGAGGGCCTGAAGGTTGGCAGGAGGCGGCACTCCGATGTGAAGGGATCAATCATCCTGAGGCTCCTCTTGTTCCTTCTCTTATGATTGAAAAGGAATGTGGCACCTATCTTGACAATCTGTTAGAACAAAACTTTGATTTTTAAATGGTTTTCGCATGTCTCTACAAGCAAGGATACAAAGCTGGCTAGACGGCCCGTACAGTGCTGAGGTAAAAAAAGAAATCAAGCGCCTCTTAAAGGAAGACCCTCAGTCGCTAGAGGATGCTTTTTTTCAGGATCTTGCCTTTGGTACGGGCGGCATGCGCGGAATCATGGGCATCGGAACAAACCGTCTGAATCTCTACACGATCCAAATGGCTACGCAAGGTCTTGCCAATGCGCTGAAAAAGAATTGGCCTGATCGAGTTCTGACCATATTTATCGGCTATGATGTTCGACACCACTCGCGAGAATTTGCTATAGAGGCGGCAAAAGTGCTTTCTGGCAATGGAATGCGAGCCCTTGTTGCACAAAACGTATGCCCTACGCCTCTCACTTCTTTTGCCTGCCGCTTTTATCAATGCCAAGCGGCTATTATGATCACGGCCTCGCATAATCCGCCAGAATACAACGGGTACAAAGTCTATTGGGAAGGGGGAGGGCAAGTCGTTCCTCCTCACGACCAAAAGATCATGGAAGAAGTCCACAAAATCAAAGACCCTTCTCAGGTACGCCTAAAAGAGGGGTTTGAAGAAGTAGGAAGCGAACTGGATGAGGCCTATTTAAAAGAGCTTACAAAGCTCCAAATGCTTCCTGAACTTGCCAAACAGCCCTTACACATCGTGTACACGAATCTACACGGGACAGGCATCCGGCTCATGCTAAAAGGATTGGCATCTTGGGGTTACCATCATGTGTCGATTGTCGACAAGCAGAGCTCACTCGATGGGAACTTTCCGAACGCCAGTTCCTTAAACCCCGAGGAAGACCGTGCGCTTTCTATGGGGCAAGAACAGCTTAAAAAAGAACATGGCGATCTTCTTTTCGCCACGGACCCTGATGCAGACCGCATTGCCGTCGCGCTTCCTGACGGCAGACTCACCGGGAATGAAATCGCATGTATTTGCTTGGAACACATTTGTCAAACCCTTCTCGCTAAAAAAAAGCTGCCAGAGAGGGGTGCAGTCGTCAAATCGATTGTGACAACAGAGCTGTTTCGGCGCATCGCAGAATCTTATGGCGTCCAATGTATGGATGTGCTGACAGGTTTTAAATATATTGGGGAACTGATCGGCACTTGGGAACAATCTGTAGATGCCTACCAATACCTGTTTGGCGCGGAAGAATCTTACGGCTGTCTGTTTGGAACGTTTGTACGCGATAAAGATTCGATTTCTGCAGCGTGTCTGATTGCAGAGACGGCGGCACTGGCTAAGCAGAAAAATTTGACTTTAATGGACCGGCTGTTTGCCCTCTTTGGCAAATATGGGATTTATAAGGCTTCGCTAAAAAACATCGTCTTTCCCGAAAGTGCCGAGGGAATGCGCCAAATGAGCCTCTTGATGCAAGGGTTGAGGAGTCATCCTCCCAAAAAAATCGGCGATATTCCCGTACGATCTTGCGACGATCTTCTGCCCGGGTATCAACATCTTCCTCCGTCCAATGTTCTTCGCTTTTGGCTCGAAGATGGGAGTAAGCTCATCATACGCCCATCTGGCACAGAACCGAAGGTTAAGATCTATGGTGAAGTCATCAGAAAGCCAGGAAAAAACTTGGTAGAAGAAATCGCCCTAGCAGATAAACAAGTAGAGCGACTTCTTGCATCTTTCCCTTAAGATTTCTCCTCTTCTTTTCTTGAAGTAAGAGCCCCGATCGTCTGAGCAGCCTCTTGCAAGATTAGCTGAGAAAAAGACTTGGAAACCCCTGTTTGTATTGGAGGCAATACTACAATAGGAACTACAGGATTGTCTAACGCCGATATAAGATCGAACTGCTGCGTCCTCCTCAGTTGCGCAATCAGCGCATTTCTTTGCAGCGACTTTGCAACTAAAATCCCCTCTTTACAAAGCATATCCAAAAGAACTTGTGGTAACCCTCTGTAAATAGCCTTCCTATCATAAGAAACCCCATCGCTAGCTAAATAGCTCTCCGGATTTATTCCCATAAGAGAGAAAAACTTTTGAAAATCAGTGTCCAAAACAGCGTTTTCAAGCTTCTCCTGAAAATACCCTAAGGCACAATAGTACGTCAGAAGAGGGGCCTGAGGGTTCTCACGTACAAAGTCCAAGAAGAATCGGGGTACAATTTTCTGCATAACGAGGGCAACTTGATAGGCTGGACCGACAAAGTGGCCTCTTGTCAACACTTCATTCAGGCTGCTAAGACCACCTTTGGAAATCTCTTCTAAATACGTCTGGATCATCTTGCAATACTTAGCGCTTTCTGTCGTCAAATCATTCAAATGATTTTGCGCAGCAACCACTCTGCGTTCCTGGTCTGCTAGTCCTACCTGGTACAAGGTGATGTCGGCCTCTTTTTGGTCGTTCATTACACGGATATACGCATCGCGGTTCGCTAGCGCCACCTCCAACGCCTGCTGCCGAGAATCTTGAAGCTCTTTTTCGACGGCAGCTTGAAGCTTTTTCCAAATATTGGGTGGCGTAACCTGATTCTTCTTTATGAAAAAGACTCGTTTTGAATAAGCGCTCGAAGAAAATAAATCCACCAATGCTTGCAACTTAGCCTGAAGACCCTCGTGCGAGTCATCCCAATGATCCTTGGCCTTCATAAACTCTCGCTCAAAATTTTTCAGCTGACTGAGAGAAGCAAAAGAGAGTTTAGAGGTAAGTGCTGTAAATAAATTAAGACTTTTTATAAAAGGTTCCCATTTATTGTAGTTTTCCTTCTGCTGATGTCCCTCTACAGTCATCGAAGCAAATGCTTGCAACGCGTTCTCAAGCTTTTTTTGAAGCGATGAGAAACTCCGCACATTCCATTGCTTGCTTGCACAGAAAATCTCTTGAAACATTTGTTTGGTATTTTCCAAAAGTTTTGTTACAGAGAGACATTGCCTTACACTTAAAAGTTTCTCATTCAGATTCCGTGAGTTGCCTTCGATCGCTGCATTTGTTTGTATGTCCAGTAAAGTCAAGCTCTGCCAAAGCTCTAGACGTACGCGCTGATAATAGTCAGTAAGAGATTCTTCGGTAGGCCTAAAGAGACGGAGATCCACATCGTATTCTTGTTGGATACAATTGAGCCATAATTCCGCATCACCCTGCGTATTTGCCGCTAATTCACATGCGCTCATTGGCACTGGATGAACGTCCCTTTCTGAAGTTTGAATCAAGGGAAATTCTAATGGGCCTGTCCTCGGTATTGGTGTTGACATGTCTAAATCCTTGGTTGTACCATTTTTTTTGCAGAGAGGCTAACGATAGAGAGCATTTTTGTCACGAAATTATTTAGCAGAGATTACTGGAAGTCTATTTTGGTTCATCCGACAAATGCGTACCTGTAGCGGGAAAAAGTATTAAGTCCGTAGATTCTGAT
>MGMD01000011.1 GCA_001796285.1 Chlamydiae bacterium RIFCSPLOWO2_12_FULL_45_20 | reverse complement strand
TAGTCACAAGAGACTGGGAGAGTAGGTCGCTGCCAGATTTTATCCAGCCCCGACAAGAGTCCTCTTGTCGGGGCTTTTTTTTTAGAAACGGATCTCTCCACTCACGTTTATCGCATTTTGGTTAAAGGCTCGCCATTCGAATGAAAGCGAGGCCTTTTTGATGTCGATGAGGCTGAAGCCAAGAGCCATGCCCCATTTTTTTTTGTTGATTAAGGATTTGAGCTCTACATCAACCCTTTCGTTCATGTCGGGAAGCTGAACAAGAATCATTGGAGGCGCCGGTTGAATACGGGTCAAAATATAAGTCGCATTGATGTAAGGCGTGAACATCCACAGACGGTATGCAATGCCTAGCCCTCCCTGTAGTTCTTCATATTTCGCGCGGTAATCTGTGACAATGTTATAGGCTTCACTATCTAGAAGAAAAAAGGTTGGTTTTTGATCTGTTGCAAAATATTTGGCATCAGCGCCGATGAAAAAATTTCGATATTTCAGAAGAATCATTTTAGAACCAACGCCCCAACTAAAAGCTCTTTTGGTAAAAATTTCCTCATCGAGTTGGAGTCGGGAACTGCCAACAAGGCCATAGACATCGATGCGGTTGAAAAAATTCAGGATGCAAGAGCCCGCATAAGTGGACAATTCCAAAAATGTGCGTGTATGGGTAACTCCTTCGAGTTTAAATTCATCACAAAAACGGGCTTGATAAATCCAATCATCGAGATATTCCATGCGAAAAGAAAAGAAGGAGGAGCGCTTTTTCCAGATCCCAGCTGTCAATAAGTCGGGGGCTGCGGGATTTCCTGTGACTGTCGCATATAGCAGCGAGGATGAAAGGAGTACAAAGGATAGAAAGAGCCGAAAGCAGATCATGCGATATCTATATACACAAAAAAATTGTTGCGCAATAAATTTTCGAGTTGTTTATGGATAAGAGAGTCTACGAATTTGGAGAGTGTACATGTCTCTTATGGATACGATGGGAAAGCTCGAGCAAGTCCTCGGCCGTATTGCGGGCGACTTAATCAAGGTCAGAAAGGGCAATAAATCTGCCGCTCAAAGAGTTCGTGTCGGGACGTTGAGTTTGGAAAAAATTGGCAAACAATTCAGAAAAGAGTCGGTCAGTGCGGAAAAAATAGGCCGTTCTCGAAAACCCAAGAAGAAAAGAAAGCGGCTGGTATAGTATACTACTTGGCGTATGGAAGCGTGGGTTCAGAGTTTTTCAAAAAAAGGATACGGGGTTGCAGAGCACGTCGAAGTGGCCCACACGGTTCCCGGTGATCGAATTTTACTGGAGCTGACGCGAAAAAAAAGGCTTCCTCAAAAGGGGCGCCTTTTAGAAATCCTCGCTCCTTCTAAAGATCGTGTGGAGCCTCGCTGTATCCACGCTCGTACTTGTGGTGGGTGCTCTTGGCAGCAGATGGCTTACCCGGCCCAAGCGAAAGAAAAACAGCTCCGAGTGGAAGAAGCTTTTGACCAAAAGGCTGATCCCATCTTGTTGCCCAAAGATCCGTGGCGTTATCGTAATAAAATGGAGTTTACTTTCTCCGAAAATCGAGCGGGTCAGCGTTTTTTAGGCCTGATGATCGCACAAGCAGAGCCCTATGTTTTTAATTTGACCGAGTGCCATCTTGCAAACCCTTGGTTCGCAAAAGTGGTGAATAGCGTACGCACCTGGTGGGAAAGTTCTACTATAAAGGCTTATCACCCTCCCAAGGATGAGGGGTCGTTGAGGTATCTGACTCTTCGAGAAGGGATGAGGACAGGCCAAAAAATGGCGATCCTCAATGTTTCTGGTAATCCGATCTACGCTCCTTCACGAAAAGATCTCGAAGCGTTTACTGCTGCCGTTACTGAGGGTGTAGAGGGAGAGATCTCCATTTTTTTGAGGATTCATCAAACAAAAAAGGGCAAACCCACCCAGTTTTATGAAATGCACCTTCAAGGGCCCGATTCCATTATTGAAAAACTAGAGCTTGCCGTAGGTACCTTTGAGTTTACCATCAGTCCGAGCTCTTTTTTTCAACCCAATACGTTAGGGGCTGAACTGCTTTACAATACAGCTCTTTCTATGGTTGAGGGAGAGGTGGTTTACGACCTTTATTGTGGCACGGGCACTCTTGGCATGGCTGCTGCAAAAAAAGCAAGAGAAGTCATAGGCATTGAGCTATCTAAAGAAGCAGTGATGGATGGGGAGGTAAATCTTGCCCGCAATCATATGACAAATATGCGCCTTTACCAGGGAGATGTCGGGCAAGTACTGATGCGACTTGATGGAAGGAAGCCCGATAGCGTGATTCTTGACCCGCCAAGAGCTGGGTTAGATCCCTTAGCTCTTTACCACTTAAAAAAAATACTGCCTAACCAAATTGTGTATATTTCTTGCAATCCACTGACCCAAGTAGAAAATGTAAAAGAACTTTTGCAAAGTGGCTATCGATTAACCCGCCTTCAGCCGGTCGACCAATTTCCTCACACTTACCATATTGAAAATATCGCCTTACTTTTCAAAGGCACCTGAACCCTTGATGAATAAGGTGTTTTCAGGCACATTGGTTGGGATAAAACTAGTGGATGGAAATGTTTATGTTTGAAAAATTTTTACTATCTTCTTCTGCTGTATTAGCGCAAGAAGCTGCCTCCTCTCCAGGAGGTGGGCTTACTCAGACTCTTGTTATGATTGGGATTGCCCTTGTGTTTTTCTATTTTATCCTCTGGCGCCCTGAACAGAAGCGACGAAAAGTGGCGGAAAAAATGCGGAGTTCTCTCAAAAAAGGGGACCGCGTTACAGCGATGGGAATTATTGGTAAAGTAGACAAAATCCAAGATCAGACGATTATTCTCAAAATGGTCGATGGAGCAAAGATAGAGTTCTTAAAAGCGGCGATCACCGATGTTCAAGCAACAGCTCCTGAAGAAGAAGTCGCGAACCAGTCATAATAAGGTTTCCTCTGCAGCCTGGAGTGTTCTGTCTATTTGATCATTATTACTACTGCTACTCGATGAGCTGGAAGGTTCAGTAACCGCTCTGATAGCTTCTTGGATTGAGCGCACTGTCTCAGCATTTAAGGAGAGAATTCTTTGAGACAGTTGGATTACTTGCTGAGATAACTGCTGGGTCAGATTGTGCAGATGCGTAAGTTGCTGCATAAGTGCTTCGGTTTGTCGTCTTCTTTCTATCTCCATTGCTGCTAGTCTCTCATGATTTTCTCTCGTAATCCTTTGAAACGTTTCTACGTTTTGCTGAATTAACTGGTGGATCAAGTCGCTCAGCTCTCTCCTATTTTCCCTATATATGTGTTGAGTTTGCTGGACTGAGTCGGCAGCTGAGTCCCGATATTGCCTTGCCAGTTCTAAAGTAGTATTTCTATGCCCTTCTGTAGCAGCGTTCATTGCTTCCAGCATCCTTCCCATCACAGAAGACAAATCTACTGGCGCCTCCTGTGGCGCTGCTGCATGAGCAAAAGGCGGGGGAGGGAGGGGGGGCGCTTGGGATGATGAAGAGGAGCTTGCATCAGACTGGGGAGGGGCAGGAGGGAGAGATTTGGCTGCTTTAAAGTCAGGCTTCTGACTCATATCACCCAAAAGGCAGCATGCAGCCTTTCGAATGTTTGCGTCTATCCCAGTCTGTAGATCTAAGCTGTACCGCTTCCCTTTCCCATCTGACACCACAAAATAAGGGAGGGCTACTTCAAGATGTAGTGTTTTGATATCCAATTGATATTTCTCTAAAAAGCTCTGAAACGGTGAATAGTGCAAAAGACCGTCAATCACTTGATTGATTTGGGTCTCCACTGCTGCCTGATACTTACCGGCCTGTCCATTGGCAAAAGGAATTATTGTCATTTTTGATCTTTTTTTATTGTGTGTTGCATATAGTATAAATTAATTTGTAATAAAAGTTTATTACTAAAATTATTTTTTGATGGGATAAAACGTAACTTGATCCATGGACTGGTTCAGAAGGTCAATGGTTTCAACAAGAGCCTTTTGCGGGTGTAACTCAACAAGGAGAACGCTGCCCTTTCTTTGTTTTTTTTCTAAGTACCATAAGTCTTTAGCGGTATGATAGTTAGATCCCCAGCCTCCATTGCTTATGTATACGATTCCATCGGGATCTATCTGGTTTGCTTTGATGGGATACGTCCTTTTAAAGGCATGGTTATGGTGTTCAAAAGCCGCGATCAGACGGTATTTTTCGAAAAGAGGGGCCCAGTACGTTCGTATTTTTTTAGGGATGATATCGTAGTAGGGACCATGAGAGGGATAAGCGGATTCGTGGTAAACGGCAAAAGAGTAAGGTACGTGGGTGTGCGAAGACAGTTCTTTTTCTAGCCAAAGGGTTTGGCATCCTTCGATAGGCTGGAAGTTTCCTGTGTCGAGTAAAAAGAGGGTGAGATAATTGCCAAAGTTAACGGTGCGATAAAGTTGTTTTTTGGGAAAAGCGAAAAGGGAAAAAAAAAGTTCGTAATGATCTGGTGCAATATCGTGAGGTCCTGGAATCATTAGAAAGGGAATTACAGTTCCATTTTTTGAGATCATAAGATGTTTCCAGTCTTTCAAAAAAGAGATCCAGCGCTTCATTGCTGAAGTACGAAAGGGATGGGGGCTAAGAGAAAAGGCAATGTCGCCGCTTAGGACGATAAAGCGGGGATTGTGTTCTAGCACAGTTTGACTCATCCGGCGGAACAACTTGATATTATCATAGATGTCACCCCCAACGACAAAGCGTAAGGGGTCTTCTAGTGTTTTTGGTGCAGTGGAAAAGCGGTAGATTTGTGGGTCATGGCCGATGCGAAAAGAGTATTCTGTATCAGGCTCTAGATCCACTAGAGATACTTTATGGATAAGAAATGCAGCGACCTGGACGTGCTCGCCTTGCCAAGAGAGCCACTCTCCATTGGGGTATTGGATCGAAATCTCATCCCCATATTCATCGGCGATGGTATGCCACTGAACAGTCATCGTTGTAGTGGGATCATCATACCAAGAAAGATAAAGCACAGAAATTTCAGCGCACAAAACCCAAGGAAGTAGAAGCAAACACCGCCACATCTTCTCAAATTAACAAACTAGCCATTTTTTCCAAAATTTCTGTTTGTTTGTGCACTAATTCGTCAATTTGCGAAGGATCTATTTCCCTTTGCGATAGAAGGGTCAGATCATACACTCCCCTTGCAATCGAAGAGGCCATCTCTGGCTGAGTTTGGTGGAGTTTGTGAATCGCTTGGATCAGTTTGTGATTGGTGTTTACAACGAACGTTTTTTGGGTCGGAATTTTAACAGACTTGCCTTGCGTTAAGGTCACATAGTCACGCATGCGCCGCTCATTTTCATCTAAAATAATGAGCGCAGGAAGTTCAGAAGAGGCTAGGCTCTTCGCTTCTACTTCTACACGCAAGGATTTTCGAATGAAATCTGCGATACGAGAGGATTCTGTTTTGCCCTCTTCATCTAGAAGCGTTTTATCTTTCTCTTTGTCCAGGAGGCGGTCGTCTAACGCCCCATCAATCCTTTGGAAGGTGATGTTGCGTTTATTTTCCAGATGTTGGATGACTGCTGTATCGATGGGAGAGGTAGCAAAGAGCACCTCTTCTTGATAGAGTTTGAGAAGAGGGGTGTTTTCCGTTGTAGAATACACGATCTGTTTTGTCCCTTCCTGAATGGGCGCCCATTGATTATTGGAACTTTTCCAAATCAAGAGGTCTTTCGCCCGTTCGAAGAATTTTTCATCCTGCAAAATCCCTAGCTTCACAAGGAGCTCGATGTCAGGCCAAGAGGCTATATACTTATCTCGATCCTGTTTGTACAGTTGACTGAGTTTGTCTGAAATTTTCTTCGAGATATGGCTACTGAGTTGTTTTACGTTTTTATCTACTTGTAGATAGGATCGAGAGACGTTGAGCGGAATATCAGGGCTGTCGATAGCACCGCGCAACACCATCAAGTAGTCTGGCAGGATCTCTTTACAGTTATCAGATACAAAGACTCGGTTGCAGTAGAGTTTGATCGCGCTTTCCTTCGCATCAAATCTTCGATGCACTTTCGGAAAATAGAGAATTCCCTGCAGGTGAAACGGATAGTCAACATTGAGATGAACCCAGAAAAGGGGCTCGATATCCAGAGGGAAAAGTTTTTTATAAAAGTCTAAATACTCTTGATCTTTGCAAGCTGCCGGGGCTTTCGTCCATAGCGGCTCTTGGTTCCCAAGAGGCTTACCGTTGAGATCAATGGGAAACGGCATAAAATTGCAGTGCGTGGAGAGCATCTCTTGGAGTTTCTGGATTTCTAGATATTCAGAGCTTTTATCGTCGATAAAAAGAGTGACCTTTGTGCCGCGGGAGCTTCTTTTTCCCTCGCCAATCGAGTAGGAGGAGGATCCATCACAGCTCCAAAAGACAGGGGTGCTACCGGGCAAAAACGAAAGAGTGTCGATCTCCACTTTGCTCGCCACCATGTAAGAAGAGTAAAAACCCAACCCAAAATGACCAATAATCGGCTCTTTTTCAGTCTGGCTTTTGTATTTTTCCACAAATTCTTCTGCCCCAGAAAAAGCGATTTGCGCGATATACTTCTCCACTTCCTCTTCGGTCATCCCGACGCCTGTATCTTCGATGGCAAGGGTCCGTGCTTTTAAATCTAGAGTGATCGAAATCTTAAAGTCTCCCTCTTCTCCTAACTGGATGCGCAATTTATTCAAAGCGTCAGAGGCGTTCGAGACGAGTTCGCGCAAAAAAATGTCTTTATCGGAATAGAGCCATTTTTTGATGATCGGTAAAATATTTTCTGAATGGATGGATAACTTGTTTTCTCTCATAGCGAAAAATATTAAAGCGGAAAAATCCTTTCAAAGTCAAGATTGAAAAATGGGAAGGTAGGAAAGGTCATGCTCGTACTTGCAGCTCAGTTAAACCCCACAATTGGCGATATCCCGGGCAATCTGGCAAAAATCCTCGCTGCTTTAGAAAAAGGGCAAAAGGCAAAGGTCGATATCGTCCTTTACCCAGAGCTTTCCCTTTGCGGCTACTTTCCTGATGATTTGTTATTAGACTTTCGTATGATCGAAGCTTGTCAAGAGGCTCTTCTAGTGATTGCCCCTCAAACGAAGGGCATGTTTGTTGTTGTTGGCTTACCGAGAAAAAACCCCTCCGGAGTTGAAAAACCTCTATTGAATAGCGCGGCTATTTTTATCGATGGCAAGTTCCAAGGATTTAAGGACAAAACGCTCCTTCCGACCTACGACGTATTTGATGAAAAACGTTACTTTGAGCCGGGAGAAAAAGAGGCAGTTTGGGAATATAAAGGAAGACTCATTGCGGTAACGATTTGTGAAGACGCATGGAAGTTCGCTTATAGAAAAGATCCTATTCAGGATTTGGTAAAAAAAAAACCAGACCTTCTCTTAAATCTCTCTGGATCGCCTTACCACTTTAAGAAAATCGATGAGCGCCTGAAGGTGTTTGGATTGGCTGCAAAAGCGCTCCAATGCCCTGTTGTCTTTTGCAATCAGGTCGGGGGCAATGACCAGCTCCTTTTTGATGGGTATAGTTTTCATCTCAATGAAAGAGCAGAGTTGGTCAGTATGGCCAAGGGCTTTATAGAGGATTTATATGTGATAGACCTTTCTCGTAAGGTTCTCTCGCAAGCGCGTTGTAGCGGGATGAAGGATCTTTACTCTGCGCTCATTCTTGGTGTAAGGGATTATTTTTATAAGCAAGGTTTTCAGAAGGCTCTTTTGGGGTTGTCTGGAGGTGTGGATTCTGCTCTTGTCGCCTGTATTGCAAAAGAGGCGCTAGGGTCTCACAATGTTCATGCCCTTATGATGCCTTCTCGCTATTCCTCTAAAGGGAGCCTTCAAGATTCTGAAGAACTAGCCAAAAAATTGAACATTAAGCTTAGCGAAGTCCCTATCGATCCCATTTTTCACGAGTATCTCGCTACGCTTCGGCCGAATTTTCAAAATTTGCCTGAAAATGAAGCGGAAGAAAATCTTCAGTCTAGAATTCGGGGAATGATTTTGATGGCTTTTTCGAACAAATTTGGAGCCATCGTTCTTAATACGGGAAATAAAAGCGAGATGGCCATGGGCTATACGACTCTTTATGGAGATATGGTGGGAGGGTTGGGCGTTTTACATGATGTGACCAAAACGAAAGTATTTGAGCTGGCAAGACTGACGCAGGTCATTCCTCAGTCCATTCTGGACAAGCCACCCAGTGCTGAATTAAAGCAAAACCAGCTCGACACAGACACCCTCCCTCCCTACGCAATCCTCGATCCTATTTTGGAAGATTACCTCGAAGAAGAGCTTTCTATCGAGGAGATTGCCAAAAGGCGCAAGCACCCTTTAGATTTTATTCGCTCGATCGTCCGAAGAATTCATGCAGCAGAATTCAAGAGGCGTCAAGCCCCCATCAGTCTTCGGGTGACTCCCAAAGCGTTGAATAAAGGTCGTATCGTCCCTATTGTCCAAAAATGGCAAACCCCAGGGAAGGACGTATTGAATCGATGGGAGTTTTAGATGGAGCATGAGCGCGCGATCAAAGCCCAAAGCGACTCCAGAACAGTCAGGAAGCTTGTCGAGTGAAGCTAGAAAATTTTCATCGAGCAAATAGGGCGTTTTACCTGCTTGCTCGCGTGCTTTATTGGTCTTTTGAAAGCGTTCTTTGATAATGGAAGCATCACTCAGTTCATGGTAGCCATTGGCCAGTTCTATGCCTTCATAATAGATCTCAAAGCGCAGGGACACTTCTTCGCCATCCACTATAGCCGTTTTTGCAAGGGCAGCTTCAGAGGCAGGAAAAGAGGTTAAGGCGGTCAACGTATTTCGGCCGAGATGGGGTTCAATCTTTTGAGACAGGAGGTAGTGGAGGCAATCTCTACGGGACCAGGTATCGTTTTGAGCAAGGTTTTGAAGAATTTGTAACGGCACTTCTCTGTAATCGATATCGAGAAACTTCTCAAAGGCTGTTCGGTAGCTCAAGATTTGTACCGGAAGTTCGCCTACAAAGATCGAGAGAAAGGCGGCCGTCTCTTGGATCATCTGGGAGAGGGTAAAGCCTAAACGATACCACTCGACCATCGTAAATTCTGGATTGTGAAGGCTCCCTAGCTCTTCTTTTCGATAAACATGGCCGAGAAAATAACAATCTCCTATGCCCTTTGCTAAAAGTTTCTTTAGCGCATATTCGGGCGAAGTGTGGAGGAATGCCTCTTCGACCGGAAGACAATCGATGTTTGGGTCAAGGGGGGCTCTTTTGACAAGGGCGCCGCAATCCACTTCCAGGACATTTCTTGTCTCAAAAAATCGCCTCGCCTCCTGGAGTTTTTGCGCTCTTATTTTAAGCATTAACGCGAGAGACATATTCACAAGTGCGAGTGTCCACTTTAATCCTTTCACCCTCTTCGACAAAAATGGGTACTTGTACTTTTGCGCCTGTTTCGGTTGTGGCAGGTTTCATGACCCTTCCTGACGCGGTATCCCCTCGAATCCCTGGGGCGGTCTCCGTAACCTTCATCTCCATGAAAGTAGGGGGAATAATATCGATCGGCTCGCCTTTGTAAAAAATGATCTCAAACAGGGCGTCTTCTTTAAGCCACTGCCCCCTATCTCCTAGGAGCTGATTCTGGATCGTTATTTGATCAAATGTTTGATCATCCATGAAGACGGCCCCGTCGCTCTCTTTATACGAAAAGCGCATCTGCCTCTCTTCCACGTCGGCCAGTTCTATTTTTTCGCCCGATTTGTAGGTTTTTTCCACAACGCGGGAGGTTTTCATATTTTTTACTTTAATTCGGTTAAACGCTTGGCCCTTCCCAGGTTTAACAAATTCATTGGCAATGATCAAATAAGGTTCCCGGTCGATTTCAACTTTCATTCCAATACGAATTTCATTGGTGCCTACCGAGCCCATTTTTACCTTTAACTGTTTGATTGCGAGGCTGCCCAGTATACCATTCGCTTTTTTTTAGGCAATAGGCTAAACTGACGCGAACTATGGAAAGAGAACGAGAAAGAGAAATAGCAAGACAAACGTTAGAGCGATACTCAGGATGCTCTGCGGGGGACTTTCGTACAAATTTAATTTTGACAAATTTCCCGCGTTATGTGGACTATTTTGCCGAAAGTCGGGGCATTCAAGTTCATGAAGGGTCCATGTTTAAAGTGGCCCATAGTGAGAAGGATGATGTGAGCATTCTGGATTTTAAAATCGGCTCACCAGCAGCAGCCTTAGTCGTCGATGTATGCTCCTTTTTACCCATTCGTGCTAGCCTCCTTTTAGGGATGTGTGGAGGGCTTAGAAGGCGTTATGAGGTAGGAGATTACTTGGTTCCTGTCGCAGCTATTCGGGGCGAGGGGACTTCCGATTTTTATTTTCCTATTGAAGTCCCCTCCCTCGCGAACTTCTTAATGCAAAGAGCTGTGACTCAAGTTCTCGATGAGGAGAAAAGTCCCTATCACATTGGGATTACCTACACGACGAATATGCGTTTTTGGGAGTTTAATGAGGAGTTTAAAACAAGGCTGAAAAATACCAGGGCGCAAGGGATCGAAATGGAGTGCGCAACGTTGTTTTCTGCGAGCTACAAAAGGAAACTTACTTTAGGTTCTCTTCTTTTGATTTCTGATCTTCCCCTCAACCAAGAGGGCATTAAGACCAAAGAAAGTTCGCAAAAGGTCTACGACCTTTATACAAAAAACCATGTAGAGATTGGGATTAGAATCCTTCACCGCGCAAGAGAGATGCAGGCGCAAAAGGTCAAGGGCGCCTATCATAGGAATCTCAATGGCGAAGAGGTTGCCCCTCCAGCGTAGAGTATGTGGATTCGGTTCAGAAACGATCGGGAAAAACACGCTATCCAAAAGCTCGGTTTCGAGCAGTATAAAAGGGACAAAGTCGAGTCTTCCGCGTTGTTACTGGGCAAGCAATACCGTAAAGAGATCGAATCTGGGGTTCTTTTGGACATGGACGTACATTTTGTCAGCCAAGAGATAGGCTATGGTGCTTTTTCTAAAGAGTGGATCCCGCAACATTTTTACATAGGCGAATACGGGGGATTAGTTCGAAAAAATATCCGAGAATACTTTACTCCCCTCAACAACTATCTTATGGAATATCCGGTCACGGATCGTTTGGGAGGAACTTTTGTTATTGATGCACAAGAGGGGAACAATGCGAGATTTATCAATCATTCAGATCAGCCGAACATAAAATTTTTTTACGCCTTTGTGGATGGTTTTTACCATGCCATTTTTTTAACGATACGAGAGATTGTCAAGGGTGAAGAGCTCGCTTATGACTATGGAGCCAACTATTGGCTGCTCCGAGAGCCTCCAGAAATAATAAAGTAATTTCTTTAAAATAAGACGATCCTTTAATTTATGCCCCTATGGAAATATCTCTTTTCAGTAGCGAAGGGGAACCAGAGGATCCTCTTCGAGTTTTGCCATCTTGGTGGGAGGATCTTGCCGCCAAGGCTACTACAGCGGTGGCCAATAAGGTGTTTAGTTGTCGATCTTTTATAGAGTACATCGAAGGAAAACTGTCTGAGGTAAAAGAGTCAAAATACCTTGTGAATCTATTGGATCGTTCGTTCTCTTTAGATTCGATTCGGCAACTCCTCCCCGTGAAAAATAGCCCCCTTATGGCCAATTATGCGAGCGAGCTTGCAAAGAGAAAGCCTGAGGGGCCGTTTCATGACGTGCCGCTTTTAGGGTATTCGGATCAAAGCACGATCCATTACCACTGTGGGATTTATAAAAGTTTTGCTTCGATTACGGAAGATGGTTTTTGTCTTCGAGATACCCTGGAGAGGCAATTTGCCATCCAACCACATTTAATCCACTCCAACCGGTTCCTCAGCGGGCTGTTTTGTGTGGGCCTTGAAAAGATCAAGACAAACATCGAGAAAATGCCAGTGGCTAAGCTTTTGGTCCCTGCTTTAGTAGGACCTGGGGTTGTCCTACAGTTCTCCAAAATGCAAGAATCGATGGATTATGAGGTGGCCGTACTCACTCAGATTGCCGATCAGATTTTGCAAACAGGGAACCCAAAGTTAAAACAAGTGCATGTTACCTTCAGTAACGGCGGTCATGTGTTTCAGGAGGCGTTAAAGCAATTGTCCACCAAGCAGCGAGAGACTATTCTTGTCATTGCCGTCGGCACGACAGTGGTTATCGATAGCGCTTTAGCCTGCAAAGTGTATAACATCATTGGCGATCAAGATTGGCTCTCACAAATTTGTACTCAGGGTTCTTTAGGGGCGGATGTTCAAATCATTTCCCAAAACAGCAGGCCATTGCCGATAGGCGGACACTATTTTATAGAAAAAGAGTATCAAGAAAGAATTCTGGCCATTATCCAGCAGGAGCTGGTGAACCGTTATGAAATTTACTAGAGAAGGAAAAATATTTTTGCAGCGCCTCGATGCAATAGGTCTCGAGTTCCTGGGGATTTTGCACTTTTTGCGGCAGTAGGATCGTGGCTTCTTCAAGCTTCGTCCCTGTCTGTTTTTGGGCTTTGAAAGACTTTGCGTGAAAAGAAAGAGCGGTGAGGTGATGGGCCGAGCCAAAGACGCGGAGGCGGCTTAGGTGATACAGCCAAATGACCGGCTCTGGAGGGGGACCGAATCGATCAGAGAGTTCCTCGAGGATTTCTTCGAGTTCTTTAAGAGTCATCGCATCTCCCAATCGGTAGTAAATTTCCATGCGAAGAGACACTTCGTTAATGTAGTTTTCGGGCAGGCGTGCATCGAAGTTGAATTCCATCTTTGTTTCGGTGAAAGAAAGGGGAGCTTCTTTTTTCAAAGCATCGATGGCTCTTTTGAGCATTTTGCAGTAAAGATGAAAGCCCACAGCGGAGACTTGTCCTGATTGCTCCACACCTAAGATATTGCCGGCGCCGCGGATTTCTAAGTCGCGCATAGCAATTTTCATTCCTCCGCCGTAGCCGCTTGCCTCAGCGAGTGCATGGAGTCTTTTTCTCGCTGGCTCAGGGAGGCTGGCATTTTTTGGAATCAAAAAATAGGCGTAGGCAGCGCGGTTCCAGCGACCCACACGACCCCGCAGTTGATAAAGGTCGGCCAGCCCATAAGTATCTGCTCGATCGATAAGAATCGTATTTGCGTTCGGAATATCAATCCCATTTTCTATAATTGTCGTTGCAAAGAGAAGATCGAGTTCATTTTGTTTAAACTGATGAAAAATTTCATCCACACAGTCGGAAGACATTTGACCATGGACAATGCCGATTTTTGCCGAAGGGACCAGTTTCTGAATGACTGTAGCTCTTTCGTAAATCGTCTCTACGCGGTTATGGATATAAAATGCTTGACCGCCCCGTGCAAATTCCCGCAAGAGGGCGTTTTGCAGGGTCTCTAAGTCGGTTTCTGCAATAATTGTCTTAATAGGGAGTCGGTCTTGAGGTGGAGTGTTGATGATCGACATATCTTTTGCATTCACAAGCGACATATAAAGGGTTCGCGGGATGGGAGTGGCTGTCAAGGTAAGGCAGTCGACCATCTCTTTGAATTTTTTTAAATGCTCTTTAGCACGTACGCCAAAGCGCTGCTCCTCATCGATGATGAGGAGCCCTAGATCTTTAAACTCAATATCCTTGGACAGGAGTCGATGAGTTCCGATTAGGATATCTACTTGCCCTTTTTTGACTTTTTCTAAAATGGCTCGGATCTCTTTGGCTGTATGAAAACGTGAAATGGCTGCAATCTCCAAAGGGAAACCGCTCATCCGCTCCTGAAAGGTCTCAAAGTGCTGTAGAGCCAAGACAGTGGTGGGAACGAGAAGGGCGACCTGTTTTTTCCCATCAGCCACTGCCTTAAAGGCCGCTCGCATGGCTACTTCTGTTTTGCCATAGCCGACATCCCCACAAACCAAGCGATCCATAGATTTTTCGGAGCACATATCGCTTTTAATTGCGAGGATTGCTGCCATTTGGTCGTGGGTTGGCTGATAGGGAAAGTCCTCTTCAAATTGCTGCATGAGTGGACTGTCTGGAGGATAAATAAAGCCGCTATTGACAGCTCTTTTTGCATAAAGAGCCAACAGGTCATTTGCATAGCCGACAATTTGCGTCTGCGCTTCTATGCGAGTTTTCTGCCAGCGCTTACTTCCTAGCTGGCTCAAAGAGGGAGGCTGTTCGCTCGAGCCGATGTAACGAGAGATCAGGTGTCCTTGAGAGAGGGGAACGAATAATTTACTGTCGTCCGCATATTGCAGGAGTAGAAACTCTGTCTCTTTCCCCTGATGATCTTTTTGCTTTTCCATCCCCAGGTATTTCCCAATTCCACTATGGTAATGGACGACGAGATCGCCAGGAGTCAGCGCATGAAATTCCACTGCAGGTGTATGGTAGGTACTGCGCCACTTTTGCCTTCGCACATGGGAGCGGTGGGTGATTTCTCTATTCGGGATGACGACGAGTTGATCCAAACAGTACCCAGAACTCAAATACCCCTTTTCCCAACGAGTGGTTGGGGGGAGAGAAAGATGGGAAATTTTGTCTTTCATCTCCTTTTCTTCCGTCTCATTGGCATTTAAAAAAAGAAAATGGAGATTAGGATCGGGAGGCTCTTCTAGATTAAAGCAGTGCTCCACTTTGAAAAACTTGTGTTTAAAATGCTTGGCTCGAAATGTGTGGTGGAACATCTCAAACGTTTCTTCAAGGCGAAATTGTGTGCAATAGATGTTTTGGAGCGCATCAAACCGTTTTAATAAAGCTTCAAAATCATAGAAATAGGGGGACTTTGAGGCGGGCATGGATTTTAGCCCAACATAGGTGTCCTCAATGGCCAAAAGATCATCCCAAAAAATGATCGGGTCTTCTAAATAGTCTGTCACATTGACAAGGGTATGAGCGGATTCTAATAAACGCATTTCTTGTGCGGGGCAAAGAAATAGCGCCTCTACTTTTGCAACTGATTTTTGCCCTATAGGATCAAAGGTGCGGATCTGATCGATCTCATCTCCAAAAAAATCGACCCGAAAAGGATCCGCCGAGGCCACAGGAAAGACATCTAAAATGCCTCCCCGAATGGCAAATTCCCCTTTATCTGAAACGACAGGCGTTCGTCGATACCCCAAAGCGGTTAACAGGTCCGGTAGAGAGTGAAAGGGGATTTTGCTCCCTTTTTTCCAACGGTGCATGAGAGGCAAAAGCGCGTGTTTTGGAATCACTTTTTGAAGTAAAGAAGCAAGAGGGCAGAGGACGATGGGGTTTTTTGAATGGATGAGCTGTTCTAGGGCTTGCATCCTTTTGCCGATGATATCAGGGCTTGGCTTGATCTCTTCTCCGGGGAGGGTTTCCCATGCGGGGAATTCCACCGCTTTAGTCGGAGCAAAATAGGAGAGGTTGTCAAAAAAAGTGTCTTCGCGAACCCCGCCAGTGATCACGAGGACAGGCTTATTGTTGGCAAGAAGAGAGGCTAAGTAGGCCTTGGGAGAGTCCCAAAGCCCCTCAATGATGACTGATGTATCAGGAAGCATGTGTTGCGATGAGTTCCCGTACTTTGTCCAGCGCTTTGGGGAGTCCTGCTGGGTTTTTACCCCCTGCTTGCGCCATATTTTGCTTGCCGCCACCGCCACCTTGAATGAGAGGCGCGACCTCTTTAATCAAGTGGCCTGCGTGAAGTTCTGTAAGGTCTGGGCTCACTGCAATGAGAATTTGACATCGCTCTCCCATATCGATGCCGAGAGCAATGATCCCGGAGCCTAGCTTTTGCAGCAGCTCATTGGCAAATGGATGCGTTTCCTCAGGATCGATCTCGATAATTGAAGCGACCAGCATAGTTGTTCCGATGGGTTCTTTTTTGTTCAAGCAGTCTATAAGAAGCTGCTTACCATGCTCTTTTTTTATGACTTTTAGCTCAGAGCTTAAAGTCCTATGATCTTCCAAGAAGGCTTTGAGCTTGTCTAGGGCGTTTGAGGGAGTCGATTTTAAAAGAGCGCTAATTTCTTGCATCAAGCTTTCTTCGGCATAGACGAGCTCTTCAGCAGCTCTTCCTGTAACCGCTTCAATCCTCCGAACTCCTGCGGCAATACTACTTTCTTTTGCGATCCTAAAATACCCGATGGTCCCGATGCGCGTGGTGTGAGTTCCTCCGCACAGCTCTTTGGAAAAGTCCATATCAATGACCCGCACTGCTTCGCCATATTTATCTCCAAAAAACTGCTTGATATCAGATCTTTTTTGGGCCTCTTCGTATGGGAGCTCGTACACTTGAACCGCTTGATCTGACCGGATCTTGTCGTTGACGAGCTCCTCAATCGTCCGAAGTTCTTCAGTGCTCATTGCCTTGTGGTGGCTGAAGTCGAAGCGGAGCCTATTTTCATCGACGACGGATCCTGCCTGTTTGATATGAGAACCTAACACTTGCTGTAGCGCCCAGTGTAAGAGGTGAGTTGCCGAGTGGTTATTTTGGATACTCTTTCTTCTAGTCACGTCAATGTTTGCCTGAACAGAATCATTTTTTCGAAGAATGCCAGATTCCATCGATCCAAAATGGGCAATGACTCCAGGGAACGGCGATTGACAATCGGTCACTTGAAAATGGCCGATCCTTCCTGTATCACCTACTTGGCCTCCCATTTCAGCATAAAAAGGCGTCTGATCGAGAAGGATAATGGCTTCTTGGCCCTCTTGTACCGTGTCAGTAAACGATCCATCTACGACAAGGCCGATGACTCTGGCCGAGCATGCTGTGTCTCGGTACCCCACAAATTTGCAAGGGTGATGGGTTCTTGTAAAGTCGTTAAAAAAGTTTTGATCGAACTCTTGCGCCTCTTTTTTGTGGGCCTGTTTCGATTTTTCCCGGGCCTCTTCTTCGAGTTTTTGAAAGCGAGTCATATCGACTTTGAGGTGTTCATCTTTTGCAATGAGAAGCACCTCTTCAATGGGCAGGCCATACGTGTCTTTCAGGCGGAACGCATCATCACCGCTAATCTTTTTGTCTTGTTGGGATCGCTCGATGACTTGGGAAAGAAGCTGACCACCTCGAGTCAACGTGCGAAGAAAAGCCTCTTCCTCTAGGGTCAAAATTTCGCAAATACGATCCTTTGCATGCATCAGTTCAGGAAAATCCTCTCCCATTAGAGACTCCAGCCGAGGGAATACGTCAGCTAAAAACGGCTTTTGCATACCGAGCATACGGCCATAGCGCACCGCTCTTCGCAAAATTTTTCGCAGCACATAGCCGCGATCGGTATTGCTTGGTTGGACTCCGTCGGCCATTGCAAAGGAGAGAGAACGGATGTGGTCTGCGATGACGTGAAAAGGGGCTTCTCCCTCGTAGACTTTCCCAGAAATTTGCTCCACCTGGGCAATGAGCTCTCGTAAAATGTCTGTGTGAAAGACATTTTCGACATGCATGCGGATCGAAGCTACTCGCTCGAGTCCTGCTCCAGTGTCAATAGACTGTTTGGGCAGGGGCTCCATTTTCCCAGAAATGGAGCGGTCGTACTGCATAAAGACGAGGTTCCAAAATTCTAAGTATCGTTCTCCTGAGGGGTCTTCATGAGGATTTTTAGCTGGCCCGTACGCTTCGCCCCGATCATAAAGAAGCTCTGAACAAGGTCCGCAAGGCCCTGTGTCTCCCATGGACCAAAAATTTTCAGCCTCGCCGAAGCGAACGATTCTTTCTGCGGGGAGGTGCTTTTCCCAAAGTTGAAAGGCCTCTTCGTCTTCTTTAAAAACAGAGACCCAAATCTTTTTAGGGTCAAAGCCGAAGACGTGCAGCGTAACATCCCATGCATATCCAATGGCTTCTTTTTTAAAATAGTCGCCGAAGGAAAAGTTCCCTAGCATCTCAAAGAAGGTCAAGTGTCGCGAGGTGTGTCCCACATTGTCGAGGTCATTATGCTTTCCTCCCACTCGGACGCATTTTTGTGTCGTTGCCGCTTTTGTGTAGTCTCTTTTTGAATTCCCTAAGAACACATCTTTGAACTGGTTCATGCCAGCATTAGTGAATAAAATCGTTGGATCGTCATGGGGAATGACAGGGGAGGAAGGAACGATTCTATGCCCTTGTGTTTTAAAATATTTTAAAAACGCGCGTCGTAAGTCTTGGGAGAACATTGGGAAGACCTTTAAAATTTCAGATTAATTTTAGAGGCTTCTCAGGGAAAAGTCAATCCTCGTAAAATCCCTTGAACGTTTTCCCTATCTTGATGAAAATGGATTTTTCAACACTCGGAAGGATCGCGCATGAATGATGATTTGAAGAAGGAATTGAACAAGATTGCAAACACCATTCGGCAGCTTTCGATAGAAGCGGTCCAAAAGGCGAATTCTGGGCATCCAGGGTTACCCATGGGGTGTGCGGAGTTTGGAGCCTATCTTTATGGCTGTCTTTTGAGGCATAACCCGAAACATCCAAAGTGGCTCAACCGAGACCGTCTTGTTCTCTCTGCAGGTCATGGTTCTATGTGGCTCTATGCTTGCTTGCACCTTGCAGGGTTTCCGTTGTCCATGGAAGATATCAAACAATTTCGGCAGCTCCATTCTATGACCCCTGGGCATCCGGAATATGGTCTTACGGAAGGCATAGAAGCTACTACAGGTCCTCTGGGTCAGGGAGTGGCGAATGCGGTGGGAATGGCGCTCGGGATGAAAATTTTGGCTGAAAAGTTTAACCGGGACAAATATCCGATTTTCAATAATAAGGTGTACTGTCTCGCAGGGGATGGGTGTATGATGGAGGGAATTTCAGCAGAAGCTTCCTCGTTTGCCGGCCATCTTGCGATCAATAACATGGTTCTAATCTACGATGCAAACCACGTTTGTTTAGATGGTCCTCTCAATGAATGCATGTCTGAGGATACAAAATTGCGCTATAAAGCATATGGCTGGGATGTGTTTGACCTGGACGGATATGATTTGGATCGGATGGAGCAGATTTTTTCTTCTCTTCGGGAGAAGCAAGAGCGGCCAGCGCTTGTGATGATGAATACGATTATTGGCAAGGGATCTCCCAATAAAGCGGGATTGCATACGGCGCATGGTTCTCCCTTGGGTTCTGAAGAACTGGCTTTGACGAAAGAGGCGTTAGGCCTTCCTAAAGAAGAATTTTATGTTCCGCAAGCTGTCCGCACTTTTTTCGAACAAAAGCTGCCTAAGCAAGCGGAGCTGGAAGCTGAGTGGCATGCGCTCTTTCGCCGTTATTCGCATGCGTACCCTGATCTTGCTATAGAATTCAAGAAAATGCATGAAAGACACATCCCGGAAGATTTGGAAGAGACGCTCAAAAACATCAAAATGAAAAGCCCCCTGGCTTCCCGGGCTTCTTCAGGAGCTTGCATCCAAGTGCTTGCGGAAAAACTACCCCAGCTTTATGGGGGGTCGGCTGACCTTTCAGGCTCTGATTCGACGATGATCAAAGATCAGCCGATTGTGACGACGGGCGATTTCAATGGGCGCAATCTCAAATATGGCGTCCGCGAGTTTGCCATGGCAGCCATGAATGCAGGGCTCTTTTTAACCGATATGATCCAGCCGTTTTGCGGAACGTTTTTAACCTTTAGCGACTACATGCGGAATGCGATTCGTTTGGCTTGCCTTTCTCCCTATCACGTGATCTATCAGTTCACGCATGATTCTATTTTCTTGGGGGAAGACGGCCCGACTCATCAGCCAGTGGAGCACTATGCTGCTTTACGAGCGATGCCTCACTTGCATGTGATCCGCCCTTGTGATTCTCATGAGGTGCGTATGGCTTGGCTGGCAGCACTGCAATATAATGGGCCGACCGCTCTCATTCTTTCCAGACAAAACCTTCCCGATCTCCCAGAGACCCTTGTCCCCTACAAGGATGGGGTAGGAAGAGGAGCTTACATTATCAAAAAAGAAGCGCATCGCCCCGATTATACTCTTTTTGCCACTGGTTCAGAAGTTGCCCTGGCCATGGAAGCGGCGAAAGCCTTAGAAACATTAGGTAAACAGGTGCGCGTTGTCTCGATGCCTTGTTGGGAAATTTTTGAAAGCCAGGAGAAGGGCTATAAGGATTCTGTAGTGGAAGGGGATCTTGGCGTGCGCGTATCGATTGAAGCGGGAACCGACTTTGGATGGCAAAAATATACTGGGCGCCACGGGATTAATATCTGCATCGAGGGATTTGGCCACTCAGCTCCTGCGGCAGATCTTGCCCAAGAGTTTGGTTTCACACCGGATGCAATTGTAGAGCGGCTTTTAAATGCTCCTCGCAGCTCTTCATAGTCAAAATCGCTCCCGCCCCCCTGTTTGGCTGATGCGCCAAGCGGGAAGGTATCTTCCCTCTTATCAACGCTATCGAGAAAAGTACCCTCTAAGGGAGCTCTTTTTTACTCCAGAGTTAGCGGCTGAAATTACCCTTCTTCCCGTGCAAGAACTGGGCGTAGATGCTGCGATCCTTTTCTCCGATATTACCGTGACCGCGCTTCCTTTAGGGTACTCCCTTCACTTCTCAGAGGGCCCCATTTTGGAAAAGGGGGGAGTGATCCAAGGGATGGAATCTTTACAGCCGATTCAACAGGCTATTCGACTGATTAAGCCGCGATTGAAAGTTCCGCTGATCGGTTTTTGCGGGGGGCCTTACACGGTGGCAAGCTATATGGGGGGAGCCGCAGAACTGCTAGAACCTCTGCTTCAAACGACCCTTCAATATGTCGCCATGCAAATCGAAGCGGGCGTCGATGCGATTCAAATTTTCGACTCATGGGCCAATGAGCTTTCTGAAGAGGCTTTCAAAGCCTATGCCGAAAAGTACTTACAGCCTATTGTTGCGGCTTCCAGTGTCCCTGTCATTCTGTTTATGCGAGAGGCGTACAAGTACATCGATACTCTTGTTGGAATGGCCCCAAAGGCAATTAGCTTCGGCTGGGAGAAGCCTTTGCATGAGTTAAGAAGTCGAGTTCCCATGGCGGTGCAAGGCAATCTCAACCCGGAACTTCTTTTTCAGCCGTTGCAAGAAATTCGCAAAGAGGTGCAGCGCCTACTCTTTTCGATGCGGGGGGACTCTGGGTTTATTTTGAATTTGGGGCATGGGGTCAAGCCTGGAACGCCTGTAGATGCCGTGCGGTGTTGCATTGACACTGTCAAAGAATCAGTCGTTGGCTCCGATCCATGCACGCGTTAGGGACTATAATTTTGCAGATTGCGGTCTTTTCGAAGATCGTGCATCTTATAGGCGATTAAATATCTGGGAGGGGAAAATATGGTTACACCCGTAACTTGCGCCATTTGTTTAGAGGAGATAAGGCCGGAAACTGTTGTACCTTGGTTGGAGTGTGGCCACCAATACCACGATGTTTGTTTGCGGTTGTGGTTGACCCACAATTCCACCTGTCCCATGGACAGACAGCGGATTACGATCAGGAATGAGCCAGCAGGGAGAGCGCGGGACCTTATGTTTGCTTGGTTTATGCTCCACCCCCTCTTACGGAAGAATCCTCCTTCCATGAGTCTTTCTGTCAGGCAGGAGGACAAACCTGATACGGGTTTGAAGCCAATCTAGCTTTGCTATGCCTCTAAATTTTTTGTGATCGCCTGGGCTGCCCTGTCAAACGTATCTTGTGAATGTCGGTAGTGATAAAAATATTGATAGATGGCTAAACTCGACACTAAAACAATTGTTATACTGTAAGAAAAAAAACTACTACCTAGCAAAATTATAGCACAAACACCTGCAATTAATGCAGCTAAAGTAAGTAGAGATTTTATTACCCACTCTTTTTCGAATTTTTCTTTAAAAACCAAGAGTTCTTTTGGTAAAAATGTAGCATTATTTACTTTTTCTGATTTTTGCATATTTATAATTATATCAACTGACGCTGTTTGTTTCTATTGTAATTAAGATCATATCTCAATTAAAAAATCTAACTTGCATATAGAGGTCGACTGCAATATACTGTTCGCCGTATGGCGCTTTCAAAAATTGCTATTGTAGGCCGTCCCAATGTGGGGAAGTCGGCTCTTTTTAATCGAATTTGTCAAAAGCGCTCCTCCATTGTACATGAACAGGAGGGGATTACGCGGGATCGTTTGTATGAAAGAGCGGAAGTTTTTGGACGCGAGTGTATTTTTATTGATACGGGTGGAATAGACTCCTCTTTTTCGGCACCATTCCATGAAGAGATCCGGCGACAGGCGAAGATAGCCATTGAGGAAGCGGATGTTGTGGTGCTTGTGGTTGATGGGAGTGTGGGTCTTCATCCTTTAGACAAGGAAATCGCCCAGCTGCTTTTACAGGCAAGAAAGCGGATAGTTCTTGTAGTCAACAAGATTGATCAGAGGGATAAAGAGCTACGCGTTCATGAATTTCACTCTTTGGCCATACCAGATATTTTCGGGGTGTCGGCGACGCAGGGGTTTCAGGTGGCAGAAGCCTTAGAGAAGGTGGTGAGCTTTTTGCCCGATGCAGAAGAGGAGCGGGAAGCTCCATCAGGAATTCGGGTTGCGATTGTAGGACGGGCTAATGTGGGTAAGTCCACTTTGCTCAATCATCTTTTGGGGGCGGAACGATCTATTGTGAGCCCCATTCCGGGGACGACTCGTGACTCCATTGACGCACTTGTGGAATGGGAGGGGGTTCCCTTCATTTTCATTGATACGGCTGGGATTCGGAGGAAGAAGTCGGAAAAAGAGGCGGTCGATAAATTTGCCTTTATTCGAACCCAAGAGGCAATTCGGCAAGCGGACTTGTGTCTGCTTGTTTTAGACTCCACAGATGGTTTTACGACACAAGAAAAGCGGATTGCAAGCGAGCTAGAGGCGCAAGGGAAAAGTTGCATCCTTATTTTTAATAAGTGGGATCTTGTCAAAAACTTTCGAATGGAACATGCCGCAAGGGAGGTTCGGGAACAGGTTTCCTTTTTAAATCATTGCCCAACCCTTTTTATTGCGGCTTTAGAGGGGAGAAATGTGCAGGAAATTTTCCCCTTGATCCAAAAGGTATACCAGGAGAGAAATGCCCGGATTTCTACAGGGGAGCTCAATAAATTTGTCATGAACTGTCTACAAAAGTACCATCCTCCTCTTATTACAGGGAAAAGGCTTCGCATCTATTACATGACTCAGGTAGAGACGAACCCGCCAAAATTTGTCCTTTTTATCAATCGACCGAATCTGATGACGGAAAGCTATAAAAAGTATCTGATCAACCATTTTAGAAAGGCTTATGGTTTTCTTGGCACTCCACTGACCCTAGAGTGCCGAAGCAAAGAGCCTATTTCTCAAGCGCTACTTTGAACTCACCTTGAGTTTGAATTTGGCATTTTTCAGATTTCGCTCTACACTGAAAGGTATGAAGCTTCCTGGCGCAAAATCGATTTCTTTAGCTCCATTTATAGAGGAATTTAAAGGGTATAGCTTTTTTCACTTAAAGTCGGATGCACTCGCAGCGCTTGCGGTCGCTCTCATGACGATCCCGCAGTCGATTGCTTATTCTCTTTTGGCAGGGCTTCCTCCCACAGCAGGTCTTTATTCTGCTATTTTTGGAGCGATTTTTGCAGCTGGTTTCGGCTCTTCACGGCATTTGATTTCGGGCCCTAGTACAGGCACTGCTATTTTAATTCAAACTTCGATTGCAGAAATAGTGAACTCCTATTATGAAACGGCGACAGGCAAAGAGCTAGAAGCGATCATTCTCCATATCCTAACGCAAATTGTCGTACTCATGGGGATCATTCAGGTTCTTGCGGCCTTATTTCACGTTAGCAAATTGCTGCAATTTGTCAGCCGCCCCGTTGTGCTCGGGTATTTTGCGGGGATTACGATTGCTATTGTTGCCACTCAGGTTTTCTATTTTACGGGAGTAAGCGGGACGCAAGAAGGGGCCGCTTTCACGCTTTTAAAAATTTGGATTTTCTTTACCCAATTGTTCACTTTGAGTCTTCCCACTCTTGGCTTAGGAGCGTTCAGCGTGGCTCTTCTACTCGTGATTCGGCATCGATGGAAGAATAGACCTGCGGCGCTTATTATGCTGACGGTTGCGGCCTTGATTGCTTATGGCGCCAATTTTTGGCTGAAAGACCATCCTATTGCGAGGCTCGGGGATGTTGATATTGTAGAAAAGCCTTACCCAAGCTTGACCTTCCCTCTCCTTGACTTAACACTTCTTAATAAAGTATTTCCTGCGGCAGTAGCGATTTCTTTATTGGCTATTTTAGAGGTTTTTTCCATCTCAAGAACATTTGCCACCAAATCGGGGCAAAAAGCTCAAATCAATCAAGATATTTTTGGCCTCGGCGTCAGTAATGTTCTACTTTCTTTCGTCTACGGTACGCTACCTGCTTCAGGAAGTGCGACTCGAACCTCTTTAAACTTTCGCATGAATGCTAAAACTCGCATTGCAGCGATTTTAAGCGGTCTTTTCACAGCTGTCATTGTGTTTTTCTGTTGGCCGCTCGTCAAACTAGTCCCCCTTGCAGCTCTTGCCGCTTTACTCATGGCCACTGTCCCCACACTCATGAACTGGTCAGAGATTCGGCTTTGTTTTCATGCGACAAAAGAAGATGCAGCGGTCTTTTTGATTACGTTTTTTTCTTGTTTGATCTTTAGCCTCGATATTGCTTTTTTTATTGGTATTGTGATCTCGATAGCCTCTTACTTAAAAAAATCGGCCATGCCGCACTTAGTGGAATATGCTTTTAATACCAAAGGAAGGCTGACTATCGTGAGTTCAAAAGCAGATGTACACCGCAAGGTCCGGATCATTGGAATTTCTGGAGAGTTGTATTTCGCTTCTGCGGACGTGTTTCAAAGTGCTTTAGAGACGATTGCTGAAGACCGGAAGACCTCAGCGATCGTTCTTCGCTTGAATAATATTTATCACATGGATGCCTCGATGTGCCTTGCTATTTTAGGGCTCTATGACTCTTTACATTCTTCTGGAAGACATCTGATTATCAGTGGACTGACCGAAGAGGTCTGGCATGTGTTTTATCGGGCTGGTTTAGTACGAACCATCGGCTTGGACAATCTCTATTTCACAGACGAGACCAATCCGCAGTTTTCTACGTGGAAAGCCTGTTTACGTGCCCAGGAGCTTTTAGAGGATCGGATATGAAAAAGTTGTTTATTGTAGAGCTCGTGTGTCTTGTGACGCTTTTGTGGGTCTATTGGCATCAGGTACATGTGCCCAAAACACGATATCTCAAACAAGAGACAGCTCTTCGGCATTTAAAACAAGACCCTCAGCTCAAAAAGCCTTTGGCTCCATGGATGTTTGAGCAAATTCGCGAAGACCTCGCCTTGAGTGCCAGCGTTTCTCTCGAGGCTGTGGATCTTTGTTCTTTTAAGCTTCGTGGCTATTATCCTTGGATTCGCCGCTATCGGTTAGTAGAGAACCAACTGTATTGCTATGTTCCAGAAAATGGGGAGCTCCCCCAAGAAGATACGCATACTGAAAAAGCGATCCGAACGTTGACACACATCAGACGCCTACCAGACATGGACTTTTTAGTTTCTTATCTTGATGCCTATCCCTTAGAGTCTGTGGTGCCTGAAGAGCTGCCAGCGCCGCTCCTGGTGTCTGGCAAAATAAGAACATCCTACAATGGTATTTTAATTCCCGATGAGCGCTCGATCGGTCCTTGGTGGCTCGGAGAGCTCAGGATGATTAAAAAACATCGCATCCCTTGGGGCCAAAAGGAACAAAAAGCCTTTTGGCGCGGAGGATTTACCAAAGAATTAAGGCGAGAGCTCTGTCGGATCTCTTTGAAATACCCCGAGTATTTGGATGCTCGGATAGTTGCACCGACAAACCAGCAGGAAGAACTGGAACAAGAAGGATTGACGGGACAACGATGTAATTGGATCGATCTTTTGGGGTATCGGTATCTCCCTTTGCTTGATGGGGTGATGTGTGCTTGGCCCGCATTTCAGGGGCGGCTTTTTTCTCAATCTGTCACCCTCAAGCCCGATTCAGAGGAAGTGCAGTGGTTCTATCGGCCGCTTCAGCCCTATAAGCATTATATTCCTGTTGCCAAAGACTTAAGCGATTTGATTGAACAACTTGACTGGGCCAAAGCTTCTGATGAAGAATGCCAAACCATCGCGGCTAACGCTTATCAGTTTGCAAAAGACCATTTAATGTTTGTCGATATCATGAGTTACTTGCTCGCTGTGTTAAATAGCTACGGGGAAAAGCAGCAAGCCAACGGACAGTTGTTGAAAGATCAAGTAGCGAAAGAGGAGCTATGGGTCAATATCCAGCGCCGCAAGTAAAAAATCGTAAGAGACATATGGTGGTCGACACCAGGGCTAATACCATTTGCGAGAAATAAATTCATAAATTAGGGCCGTATAACATGTCATCTTTGAACGATCCTTTCTTGCTCATGTTTAAAAACATGAGCTGCAAAACGACCATTCAAATCTGTCACGTTACCCAGCCCTAATTTATGAATTTATTTCTCGCAAGTTGATTATTTAGAAGGAAGTAAAATTTATTGTTTGAAACGTTTGCTTTTGTGCATGCATGCAGGGTCGTACTTAAGGGTCCGTCCTTCAAAAAGAACGGTTGGGTAGATCCACTCCTCATCATTTTCCCGTAACAGTCTATCGCAACCCATAATAAAACCTCTTAAAAATCCATAATTGTGGATAGCCTGCTGCATGTATTGGGACGAGCTAGGACGATAGTGGCTCCTAGGACCATCAACCGGGGAGATCACTTCCTGGTGAAATTGAATGCAGAGATCGGCGATTTTTTCTGCAAGCGAGATTTCCTTTTTTTCTTCTAGGCGAGGCGGTTTTTGTAAGCTTGCGTCTGTGCCCCAGGGTTCAAAATAGCCGGGATAGGCGAGTAAACTGGCTAAAAAAAGGAAATTAAAAAGCATGGTTCAGCATGAGTGCCGGAAACAGTTGGTGTTCGTTTAAGACAATAGAGGCAGCTCTTTCATAGAGTTTCTCATTGTAAAATTTTGCCTCTTCCCCAGCCCCATAAATTCCTCCAAAATACCATCCTGTTTCAAAGCCTGTTGTAATAATCCCCGCGGCGATGTGGTCGTGAAGGAAAAATTGCACGGCAGCTGTAATAAAAAGGCCATTGAGTAAAAAGGCTGTTAGGGCTGACTTCTTCTGACCGATATACAAGTAGCCAGCCCCAGGGATGAGAGCATTGAGCGCTTGGGCACCCGCGACAGATTTTTTATTCGCAGCATAACAGTCAAGAAGGTTATCTAAATAAGAATTTTGCTGAAATCCTCCTGCAATCTGATCGATCATCGCAAGATTCCCTTGCCGAATAGCTGTCGAAATTTTGAGCTCTTCACTGGTTACAGGAAAGGATTTTTCAATCAATTCGATGGTTTTTTCCTGTTTTTCAGGGTTGTCCATTTCTCGGTAGGCTTCATGAAGGACTAACAGGAGGTCTTGATAAGCAGGGAAGGATTGATCGACGTGCGCAAGGTCGCTTTTTTCAAAAGATTCGATGACTGAGTCATATTTTTTGGCGAGAAAATAGCAAAGCAGAATGTCATACTCTACTTCTATACCACGCTCTATTTTGCTTTCTATACTTAAGTCCAGAAGAATAGCCGCTCTTTTAAACGTAGAAACAGCGCGATATAGGTCGAGTTCTTCAGCAAATGCTCTTGCGATGCTATACTCTATCCCCCAAGGAGACTCTTTTTCTTCAGAAGAAAGAGGGGGAAATCCACTGGACAGGTTTTGAAAATGCGCATCTTGAAGCGCATAGGAGACTTGTGGATCAATCTGATCTGGCACGCGATAACAGCTTGTGAAAAGAGTTAAGATACCCAGGTACGTGGAAAGTTTCTTATTCATCATCGATCGTCTTAATGAGTTCCATACCCTCATCAAAAACTTGTTCGAGGAATGGAGAGCCTTGTTGGTCGCGGAAATAGTCTTCCTCTTGCGTTGTAATGCCCCGCATATCATGGACAGAGTTGATGATATGGGGTCTAATAAAGATAACGATATTTGTGTTATTGACTGTATTATTGTTTCTTGAAAAGGCGGCACCGACGAGGGGCAGGCCTCCAAGGCAGGGGATACCTGTCTTCGATTTTACGTTGGAGTTGTTCACCATACCGCTTAAAATGAGGAAATTGTTATCGGGCACGTGCACCGTGGTTTGCATCGTTGTTTTACTTGTGGTAATGCCTTGCGCAGTCTGCGTGGCAAAATCAATCGTAGCTCCTGTGGCGTCTGTTGCAGCAGAGGAGCGCTCGAGATTGATATCTAGTGTCACAATATCGGAGTTTCCTAACACAGGTGTGATGGTGAGGTTCAGCCCAATATCGCGATATTCCATGTTGGCTGTATTAATCGTGGAGGCTCCCGCATTTTGCACAAACGAGCCGATAAACGGTATGTTGTCGCCGACGAAGATGGTCGACGTACGGCCATCTTGGGTAAGGATTTTAGGCGTCATAATGACCGAGGTTTCATCATCTGTCTGCAGCGTAGAGAGAAGGGAGCCCAGAGTCAAGAAAGTTTGTCCGTTGTGTCGGATGACTTCGCCGATAATACCCAAATCGAAGCCTGATGAGATGGGAAGATTGTTCGGATTGGGCACCTGGGGAGGGGTGGCGCCAGGGTTTAAGCTTTGAAGCGTTTGGAGAAAGCTGCTTGGGCTTCCTCCTTGAGTGATCCGGTCTGAGTTGTAGGATGCCGTTCCAAATTTGTCGCGGTATTTGTATTTAGCGCCCCATTCAAGACCAAATTGGAGGGCGTTATTTAAATTTGTTTGGATGACTAGCATCTCGATAAAGACCTGTTTTAAGGGGATATCCAGGTTTTTAATCAGTTCTCGCAGGCGAGTTAGCGTATCTTGATCTCCTGAGCACAAGAGCGAGTTTGTCACTTCCAGCCATTGGATGGAATTGATCGAGTTTAACAGCCCTTTATTGACTTCTGCATTGGTCGCAATCAAATCTCTTGCGATCTGGCGGAGTGCGTTTTGGATCTCATCGCCTTTGTGAAACTGCAGCTTATAGACTAGAAAGCTCGTGTTGTCGATGGCTTGGATCGATTGGGTGTCAGGGGCGATCGTGTCTTGCGCAATATTTGAGGGAACGTCGAATTCTTTTAAAAGGTCTTTCACGCGGTCTAGTGCCGTTTGGTTTCCTGTGAAGACAAGTGTATTGGTCGTGTTGTCAAAACGCATCGAGTCAAGGGCTTGGAAAAGGTCGGGATCATTAAGACCGCTGCTTTTTAAATGTTCTACAAAGCCTTCTAAGATGGACTCGAGTTCAGGCCCTTTCAGCGATTGCGGTTTATAAATAAAAAAGGTGCCAGAGGTGGGCAACAAGACTTTTTTTTCAGTAGGTCTTGGGGCCAAAGAGGTAACGTCAAATTGCTCCACAAGTCCTTGCACTTTTTCTAAAGAGGCCTCGTCGCCGGCGAAAAAGAGCGAATTAGTCTCTTTAACATACCGAACCGATTTGAGGGCGGAGAGGAAGTTTTTGTCGGCGTTCCCTGAGCGCATGAGCTCACGAGTCATGTTTTTAATCGAACTTACGATTTGAGAACCATCGGCATGTTTCAGTTTGTAGAGTAGAAAAGAAGTCTTCCCCACATGTTGGATAGGCGCATGCATGGCAGGGGCCAGATCGACATCTTTAATGAGTCCTTTGATTTTATCTAACGTATCAGGCGTTCCTGTAAAAATCAGGGTATTGGTCGAGCTAACGTATTTGGCAGTATCCAGTGCTTTGAGGAGGTTGGGGTCCGCAAGGCCCGCATCCTTGAGGTTCTCTCCTACCTCAACCAAGGACTTTTGGATTTGGCCTGCAGGCAAATTGATGGGCTTATACATGAAAAAATTGCTGCTGGCCGGGGAAGAAGTGGGCGTTCTTGGATAGTCATACTGCGCGATCAAAGCTTTGACTTCCTCAATGGCTTTTGGATCTCCACTTAAAAGTAGCGAGTTGGTTTGCTTCACGTATCGGATATTTTGAATGACTTCGAGAAGATTGGGATTTTTAATACCGGAGGATTTTAAATTTTTCCCGAGATTATCGAGATCATCTTCGATGAGTTCACCGGAAGTATATTGGACTTTATAGATGTAGTAGCCAGACTTGGCTTTTGCTTCTACGTCAGGAGTATCAAAGGCGGCTAAAAGAGCTTGGACTTCTGTTAAATCAGGCCTAGCCCCATAAAACATGAAGGATTTTGACTCTGGGATCCACTTGTAGGAGCGCAGTGTCTCAATGAGCGATTTGGAGCCCCCTTTTTTCGCGAGATTTTTCGCGATCTGGTTCACATAGCTCTCGGTTTTTTCCGCGTCGGCATACTTAGGTTGGTATTGAATAAAAGTGCGTTCTTGCTTCGAGCCTTGCACATCGACTGCTGCAATGAGCGACTGGATTTTTTCTAAAGATTGGGGATCGCCTGTAAAAAGCAGCGAGTTGGTGGATTTCACCCACTTCATAGAAGAAAGGGCCCTTAAAAGAGCGGGGTCTGATAGCTTTTCCGCTTCCAGTTCATTTTGCACGTCTTTCAGGGCATCAAAGAGTTCTTCCCCCGATTGATAGCTCGGCTTATAGATGAGAAATTGGGTGTTTTGGGTAGAGAGGCCCTTTTTCCCAGTATCCATATCAACCGTAGACAAGAGCTGCTTGATTCTTGGGAAATATTGCTCATTTCCAGAAAAAGAAAGAGTCTGCGTCAATGGATTCACTTTTGAGTTTTCAATGACCTCTAGCAGTCCTTTATCTGCTCTTCCTTGTAAATTATCTGCCATCTCGAGAAGTGCTTGTCGCACGTCATCGGCGCTTTTATATTGGGGCTTGTAGATAAAAAAGGAGGTTTTGCTCGAGTAGTCCTCACCAGCACCTTCAGATACGTCGAGCGACGCGAGAAATTCTTTTGTTTTTTCCACTGAGCTCTGCGTTCCGATGAGCATAATGGAGTTTGTTTCCCGAATCCACTTAGCGCTTTCAATCGTGTGAATCAGTTCAGGATCGGCCATAGCAGATTCTTGTAAATTTTCCCCGATGTGCATAAGGCCCTTGAGGATTTCCTCTCCGGGTCTATGGAGGACCTTGTAGACGTAAACGCCCTCTACTTCTGTCTTGGGTTTGGGCGCCATTTTAGGAGAGGTGTCGAGACTGGCGAGAACCACAAGCGCCTTTTGGACAAGCTCGGGAGTTGACACAACGTAGATTTCATTCGCCAAGGGTTGCGGAACCAAGATGAACGGATTACCAGCGGCAATGGGATTCATGATTTGAGAGGCTAGATCGATCAGAAAGTCTGGCGCATTATTGATAACGTTAAAACTCTGTATTTCCAAAAAAGAATGGGGAGAATCTAAATTCTCGATCAACATAGCAATCTTATCGACATTGGCAGTGATGTCTGTGAGGATGAGCTGACTGGTTTCTGGCGATGTTTCGAGAATAGCAGAAGAAGAGATCATCGGCTGGATGATGGCGGCAATCGAACTTGGCTTTGCGTTGCGAACGCGAAAGATTCTCGTGACGATCGGAGCATTTTGTTCATCTTCCGCTTTGGTCACAAGTTTAGCGATTTGACTGACGTTCGCCGATTTGTGAATGACGAGGTTATTGTCTTGTTCGAGCAGCAGCAGGCCGTGAATACGCAAAACTTGAATTAGTGTTGCCATCACATTGGCAGGAGTGACAGGTTCGTCAGAAACAATGGTTACGGTGAAATCAAGATCTGATTCTTCATAGATAAAATTGACTCTGCAAATCTTGCTTGCAAAGCGAATATATTCAATGATCGAAACGGTGTTGTAGTTGATCGTGTAACCATCATCTTCTATCGATTTTTTAGGGAGTAAGTTTAGAGCGACGACTTGGGCATCCACCCACAACTCTGGAGGAGGATTTTCAGCGGTTGTGCCGTCCCATTCTTCAGAGGGAAGTTCCTCAGCGAAGAGAAGGCCTGCGAAAAGAAGTGAAAACAGAAACACGCGCATTGCGAACATCTTAAGAGTAGCTAGCCTCTGGTTGAATCGTAAAATACCCCACATATTAATGCAACATCTCCGAGAAGAGCCGACGCTGCACTACTACCCGGAATAAGAAGTTTACCCGATTCCAGATAAAAATCCAGCAATATACAAAGCTCAGCTTTCAAACAGCCCATAAGGCCCCCTGTGTGCGTAAGGTGAGTTAAAAGACTCTTTGAACTGTAAGGGCGAAAGAAGCGCCTTGCGGCGGCGGCTTTTGTTTGTCGTGTTGTATTTGTAAGATTTTTTCTATTTGGGGTTGCAAGGAGAGCATGAGGTGGTCAAAGAGCCAACTGTCGTCTCTATTTGGTAAGAGAAACTCATCGGAAAGAAGGAAAAGGCGGTCTTTAATGTTCCAGTTATAGGCTGTTTCTAAAAGGGCCGGGTTTTCTTCTGCTCCTAATAGGGGGTTTGGGGTCGTTAAAAGACGTGCTGTTTGGCTTCCTTCGGGCAATAGGTAAAGATGGGAAGATTGGCAAGAAAGAAAAATCAATTGATCCTTTTCTGGGATGAGAAAAAGGAGAGTGAGAGAAAAGCGTTGCCCCATTCGGTCGCTATGGATCGCTAGATTGAGGTGGTTGAGGATTTGCAAGGGATGTTCTTCTTTTTGCAGGGCAATACGCACCATGCCTCTTAGGATCGATGTATGGAGAAGAGAGGGAATGCCAGAGTTCATCGATTTTGCTAAGGCTATGCAGTAGCGGTTTTTTGAGAGATGAAAAAACTCCAAGTAAAGTCCTGATACAGTGGAGCCCTGGTGTATGGCCACTGCTATTTCTAGCTGAGGCCACTTGGGAGCTTTTGTATCGATGAGTAGTTTTTTTGTTTCGTCAATGAGATTGAGCATGTCTTCTGATGCTTCTTCAGGCTGTTCTTCTTTATGTTCATCCATTTTCGCGATGTATTCAGAAAGATCGGTAAGGAAGTCAACGATATCTTGATAGCGCTTGGTAGGGTCTGGCTCGAGGGCCTTTCCTAAGATGGCTCGAATGGGTTTTGAAAGGAGATTTAGGTGAATTACACCGTGGCTCAAGCGACCTAAAATGAGTTCATACGAGAGTATCCCTAGGGAATAGATATCAGTAGAAAACGTTACACTACTCGGGTTTTGTTTTTGTTCAGGACTCATGTAGATCGGGGTTCCCATGAGTTTTTTTTCTTTTGTGAGCCTCTCTTTGTCAAGCGGCGCGTGTTGTTGGGCTATCCCAAAGTCGATGAGTTTAATTTCTCCAGATTCAGTAATCAGGATGTTTTCTGGTTTCAGATCACGGTGGATGATGCCATGTGTATGGAGATGGCAGAGGGCGTAAGCGACTTGCTGGATGATTTCGAGGGCTCGCTTGAGCGAAAGGGATTTCTTTTGGATGAACTGGCGAAGAGAGATGCCTTGGATGAATTCCATCGCGATGTAAAGGCCTCTTTCCCACTTACCTTGTCCATACAATTTGACAATGTTTGGATGGTTCGTTGTTTCAATGATATGAGCTTCTTTTAAAAAACGATTAGCAAGCTCTTGATTTTGTACAAACTTTGGAAGCAGAACTTTGATGACGAGAGGCTTTTGGGTTTCTGGATGGATGGCTAAATAGAGGAGGCTCATCCCTCCTTTGGAAAGCTGGCTTTCGATTTTATATGGCCCGATTATTTTGGGTAGAGGAATACGCAAAGAACCTTTCGCTAAGTCGGGTTGTGTTGTCTGTTTATTGAACTCAACCATGTTGCCGGAAGATCAAATTTCTAAAATACGGATCCCCAGCTGCTCTCCCAAATAGACGAGCTCAGCTCTTCCTATTTTGTTCCCTCCAACGGTGAGATTGACCCCTTGATCGGGATGGATGGGAAGCTCTAGCTGGTTGCCAGGTGTTAGCTGCATTAGTTGATCTAAAGTAATCCGAATGCGCCCGATTTCCACGGTAATATCGAGGGGAAGCTCTTTAATAGACACAGGTTCCATTTCCTGAGAGGGAAACTTTCGGGGCTCGTCCTGTAAGGGTTTGGGTGTTTCAGCAGATTTTTTAGGGCGTGTTTCTTCCATGGTATCCTCGTAATAAAATGCGTAATCGATGAGTTCTACTCGGTTATTTTTTATTTTTGCATGGAACAGGGGGATGTCGCGCAGCATGAGCATGCAAATTCCTGTGCCCTTATGTGCGTCGTAGCTGTTTTTGTCGAGCGGGACAAAATCGCCCAAATGGAGTGGTTCCCATTCGCTTTTTTTAACCGAGAGAGAACCTGTTTTTATCCCGAGAGAAAGGAAAGTACTTTTTGCGACTTCTTTGGACACGTATTCTATGGAGGAGTCGGCAAAATGGCGGATCCACAAGCTCCGAAAATCCATTGGGAGGAGGAGCCTTCCCCAGCATTTTTTCTGATCGATAGAAATTTCGATATCGACATAGAAACCCTCTTCGATTTCTTTTGGCTCTTCTAGTGTACATAAGGTCAACCCTGTAAAAGGGGGCAGGGTTCCGAGGGTTGCAAGGGCTTCGAGCAGGATGTAACGATAAAACCCCTCTTGAAGAAGCTCTGAAGGAAGTGGTCCCGCTTTACTCGATGAGTTGACCATTCCATTGGCGAGCTTGCCCATGTCTGTCTCTGACATGATCCACAGAATGTCTCCGATGGGCGTGATCTCTACCCCGATGGAGATCAGATCTTCTCCAAGGCCTTCAGCAAGATGTTTGCTTTTTTTAAATCCTTGCGCCTTGGGGCGGATGAGAAGTTGTTGGACTCCCAGTCGTGAAGATAGTAGAGAGGAAAAGTGCTCCCAGTCGAATGGGGGGGTCTTGCCAAAAAGAGGAATTTGGTTTAGCTCAGCTATCTCTGGTGCGATTCGTCTAACCCAATGAAGCGGCGCGTTCATATAGACTATTTCCTCTTTTCTCCTAAACCACCTCCGCTAGCATCCCCATCTTTGGCCTCTCGATCACGGCGACGGAATACGGGTTTATCTGCGGAGTATCCTACATCAATTCGGTTGACCCGGAATGGCAGATTACTATTTTCAAATGCAGTCATCAAGCTCGGAATGTTTTCTTTAAAAGCTACAACGGCCTGATTCGAGCCTGTCAGGCGGATATTAAAAGAATCGGGAGCTGTGGAATATTTTTCAATAGTAATCGTTGAACCGAAAAATTTTGAGTTGGAATACGATGGATTATTGAGCACAATTTCCGTACGGCTGATTCCGGAGTTTTGGAGGACATACAAAGTTCCTACCATCTGAAAAAAAAGAGAGACGGTCGTTGGGTGGAGGTAGTTTGCTCCCTGAACTGTGGCGGCTTGGGCCAGAGATTCCACTTGAGCGGGGAGAGGTGGCGAGGCCAGGGATTCAATTTCGATAACTTTGGGCTCTTTTTGAGAAAAGCCTTCTTTGTCTTGCTGTGTACTTTCAGGCAAAATAGGCGTGATCATTGGGGTGTCTTCCCCTTCTTGTCTCTCTTTTCTTCCTTTTTCATCGCGCTGCTTACCCGCCTGCAAATGCTCTTTTTCCAGCTCTTTGGATCTTTGTACTACGCGGGGCGTTTCTTTAAAATTTTCTTCTCGGGAAGACTTTTCTTGTTCTATCTTTTGCTTTATACGAGCGTCTTGACTGTGCTTTGTTTTGGCCCGGACGACTGTTTCATGGCGTTTTTTCTTCTCCTCTTCCAAAGAAAAAAGATCCATCAAGGATTCTTCTTGGTCCTTTTTCTTAGGACCAATCATAGATCCACCGAAGGCGGCGTTCTCTTTTTTCTTGGACGCATCTAAATCACTAGCTTGCGCCTTATTTTTAGAAGATCCGGCTTTAAAATTCCTTGGATCGGATGTGTCGGTTTCTTGAAGCGCTCTATCTTTCGGTAGAGGTTCATCGGGAAGATTGACATTTTCCCAAAAGCCTTCAGACTGAGGAAGAGCTTGTGAGGCATTGTAACTCTCTTCATCGTCTTCTTGAAACCCATTTTGATTTAGATTGGGGGGCGGCGCATTTTGGGGCCCAGGAATGATCCCATCCTCTACGTCTCCCAAACTGGACTGTAGGTTTCCCCCCTTTTTTTCTGTCTGCGTGTAGAGCTCGAAGGGTGTTGGGCGGGTTTTAGAAGAGGACTCTTCCGTATCGGCATCGTCCTCTTTATAAAATTTCAAAAAGCGCTTTTTGCGAGTCTCCTCATCTGGATCAACCTCGCGCACTTTTTCCACTTTTCCTTTACTAGATAGCTGTTCTCTAGCCGCTTTTGACTCATGGCCACTTTCTCTTGGCGGCACTCTTGAAGGGGGTTCTGTGCTACTCATGGTTCTTTTTTTTCCTAGCTTCTGATTCTTTTTTGCGAACTACGTGGGCCGCGGAGCCAAGCTCTTCTTGTTCTACAGCCTCTTTCTGTGCGCTCCAATAACGTACCTCTTTTTCCCACTCCCCTTTGTGGATTTCTAGCTTTTCTAAATCCTTCTTTCTTTGGAAGAGCTCATCCGTTGCGAGGTCCACTTGTTTTTGAGCAAGATCCACTTTGGTTTGCTGGGCTTTGACCTTCTTTTCTTTGTCCAGAAGTTTGTCATCTACAATTTTTAAATAGGCCTTCATCTGCTGGATTTTGTCCGTAGTGGTCCCTTCATCCAGAGTGTCTCTTAGCTGGCTAAGTTTTGCCTGCTTGTGTGTTTTTACCTCGTCCCTTTCCTGAGTTATGTCGTAAAGTTTTTCATACTCTTTTTCAAGAATTTCCTTTTTTTGCTGAAGGGTTTTCACCGCCTGGTCAAAACGATTTTTTTTAATAATCATTAATTGCTCAAGGGGGTAGGTCAAGGGCTGATTCATTAAACACCAAGATACCTGATCTAAGTGATTGCTGGCAAATGGGCATGTAGCTGGATCTATTAATATTATAATTTTTAATATATTATTATTGATATAGAATTAAATTTTTAATTACAACTCATTAACAATCAATTATTTATTTTAGTATCTGATAAATCTGATTTTTATTATAATTATGTCGTACTTTTTAATAACAATTAATAAATAATGGAGAATCCATATGTCTTATCCGACCATTACGAGTTATCCAATGAGTAATGCAACACTACCCAACCCTAAGTTACAACCAGCCAACGCGTACTTTAACCCAGAGTTGAGGGATTGGAATCAGAATCAGGTCAGCGCGATGCTTAATGCAGTTCGCGATGTAGATAACGTAACCAAAACAACCGATAACTTAGAACTCAGAACATACAAAATTTATGTAATCGCAGGTATTATTGCTGCCGTTGCGACTACAATTTTTACATTAGGAGCAGTACATCTCGCATTCGCCATAATTGCGGCAGTCGGTTTAGTGACTCTTTTCCTATCAGATCTGTATTATAGAAATAAAGCGGAACCTCAGCAAGAGAGCCTGCAAGCGATTTATGACACCGCTGTACGTAAACGTATTGCGGATGCAGCTAAGGAGAGTTTTTACTCTTTGCCTCCTTCTGTGGAACTCGTATCTCCTCAGAATGGGCAGCAGAAGTCGCAGCAAGCAGCTCTTAACTGGGCATCTCTTCTTAACAACTAAAGTTAAAAGGAACATTGATCCCAACAAACAGGCCGTTTTTCTAAACGGCCCTTTTTTACGGTCTCTTAAGTGAACAGCCCTTTGAGCTGTCGTAGGGTCTCTTCAAAACTGCATTTTTCTCCCACCTGTTGTCTTAAGAAGCGGTTGACTTTATCTATGTATTTGAGGGAAAAGTCTGCATTTTTGTCAGAGCCTGGCTTATACTCGCCGATTCGGATGAGTAGTTCGTTTTTCTTATAGTTGGCTAACACTTCTCGAATTTTACCGATGAGTTCTTGGTGCGGCCTATCTGTGATTTGGGTTAGAACTCGGCTAATCGATGCGAGCACGTCAATGGCCGGGTAGTGGTATTGGCGCGCCAGTTCCGTGGAAAGGATAATGTGCCCGTCTAAGATGGATCGTACTTCATCTGCCACGGGTTCATTGAGATCGTCGCCGGCAACAAGGACTGTGTAAAAGGCGGTAATCGAACCTTTATTAGAGTTTCCTGAGCGCTCTAAGAGACGTGGCAGGATGGCAAATACTGAAGGGGTATATCCAGCTCTTGCAGGCGGCTCCCCTGCAGCAAGGCCGATTTCTCGCAGGGCTCTTGCAAAGCGTGTGACAGAGTCCATCATTAAAATGACCGACTTTCCCTGTTCGCGGAAATACTCGGCGATTGCAGTTCCTACGTAGGCGGCATTAAGCCGCATTTGCGCGGCTTGATCGGATGTGGAGACGATGACAACGGATCGCTTCATGCCCTCTTCTCCGAGATCGTTGATTAAAAACTCTCTGAGTTCCCTTCCTCGCTCTCCGATGAGTGAGATGACGTTGACGTCAGCTACTGCATTACGAGCGATCATGCCAAGAAGAGTGGACTTTCCCACGCCTGCTGCAGAGAAAATCCCGACTCTTTGTCCTTTTCCCACAGTTAAGATGCCATCGATGCATCGGACTCCAACAGAGAGGGGTTTATCAATGAGACTTCTTTGTAGCGGGTCTGGCGGTGGATTAATGACCGCGAATGTATCTTCAGTGTCTAGGGGGCCTTTACTGTCCTCATCGATCGGTTGGCCAAGACCGTTCAAAACGCGTCCTAATAGTTTTGGACCCACCTTGATATGCATCGGCATACGCAAGGGGATGACTTCAGATGAAGGACCAATCCCTTTCATGTCGCCAAGAGGGGAAAGAATCACTTCGTCTTTGGTGAACCCAACGACTTCGGTGGCAAGCGGTTCTCCTTCCCTTTTTATCAGGCAAACTTCGCCCATTTTTACTTGAGGGACGACCGCGCGGATCAGCATCCCGATCACTTCCGTAATGCGGCCGTGCACGGTGGTCAGCTCGACATCTTCGAGGTGGTTTAGGAGTTTGTCAAAAGAAGGGGGTAAATCCATTAGACCTCTTGCATCATTCAGGGTTCTATTATAACTGCGTGTTCAAGAGTTGAGTCACCGATTGAATCACTTTCCCGAGGAGTTGCGAAGTGTATTCGATCTCCTGTGCTGCAAGTCCCATTTTTACTTGTACAGACATCATGTCCCCAGGATTGACATTTGCGCCTGATGCGGCCATTTTCTTTAGTTGCGCTTGTACTTGGACCAGTTGGTCTTGTCCCTCATTGATCATGGCAATGAAACGCGCTACTCCTGAAAGTCCTGGGGGCATTTTCCCTTGGGGCATCTGGACTCCGAGTTTAGAGCCAGCTGCCCTGATGTAGCTATTTGCGTCCCCTAGCTTTTGACGTACTAAGTGGCTCTGAGAGCGTTTGAGCTTTAAGTTTTTGTCTTTGAGCTGTTCCTCGACGGTACCAAGCGTATCTTGCGCTTGGCGACCTTGTGCTAGGACCGAATCAAAGGAGATGCCAGAAGAGGAAATGGCCGGGCCGCGGGCAACTTCCATAGGTGTAGGAGCACCGATTCCCTGAGGAACATTTGGCTGAGTCTTCGAGCCTTCCATGTAGGAATCAAAATTCGCCTGAGGCTTTCCAGATGGAATTGCCTGTTGAAGCGGCTCTTGAGGCGGCTTACCAGCAGATATTCGATCTGGACTTTGGTCGGGAGGTACAGTCATGACTAGCTCTTGCTCGCAGGTCCTGGGGTTTTCTTAATGAACTTGTCGACAAAATCGATGGCGGAATGGGAAAGCTCCTTGATCATAGGATCTTTGGATTTGACGGTTTGTTCGAGTATCTTTTCCCCTTTGGTGACCGAGTTTGGCATCATACTGAGACAAAGCCCCATAAATGTTTTGGCCATTTCATTTTTGGGGTCTGTCTCGAGCACGTGATCAAAGTGCTTGATCGCTTCTTTCAACTCTAATTTGTGCAAATGGAGGTACCCAAAACCGAGTTTAGGCAAGGGATTTTTGGGGTTTAAAAGCTCTGCAGCTCTGAAAAGCTTGAGGGCTGCGTCTTCGTCTGCCTGGTTGACGGCTATGAAGCCAGCCTCTGCGAGGAGTATAAAGTCTTCTTTGTATTTTTTGGTTGCCATAACTTATCCTTACTGCGTTTTTTGATTTCGAATCGCATTACTGATCACCGAGTTGACCTGAGAGATCAAGTTAGAGATCGATTCACCCATCTGCGTTACTTGCGCCATTTCAAATTGGAGCAAGATAAAAGATCCTGGGTTCGCCTGGCTTATTTTCGATGCAAGAGCTCTGACTTGTTTGACAAGTTCGTCTTGCAGTCTTTTATAAGCTGATATCAAGGTGTGGAAGGAGAGGGTGATCCCCGGTAGTGTGCTCATTAGTTTGCTCCTATTTCACTTTTCGAATGACTTTTTGTAAAGCGGCGTATCCATGTAAAAGAATCCCAAGGTCATCAAAATCCTTCTCGTTGGCGCCTTCGCGCAACATTTTCTTAATTTCCTGCACTCGTTCTTCCACCTTATCTAAAATTTTTTTGCCGCGACTGGGTTGTTCTTTGATCTCTTTTTCCAGATCAAAGATGAACTTTTCTCCACGTTTTTTTTCTAATCCATACATAGCTGATCTCCTTCCTTGTCTAGCGGGTATAGTCGATTTTATATCTTAATCCATCTTTTTCAAGAAGAATTGTGTTTGTTTCAATGGATGTAATTGTCATTCCTTCGACTACATCTCCTAATGTGTAAATTTTGCCGTTCAACACGACGCTAAAACCTCGTCCGTCAAATGTCGAGCTACCGCTTACCTCAAAATCTTTGGAGATATCGATCCCTACTCGGTCTGGGTGTAGCGCTGTTGCGAAGTTTTTTAAAGATGTAACGCCCTTGATCTTGTTGATTTCTTTGATCAGGTGATTCATTTGTTCTTTCATCGTTTGTGGGTACTGTCCCGACAGGGCAACGGTGCCATTGGATAGCTGAAAGGTGATGGCTCCCAAGTTTTCTTGCTTAATGAGAGCTTGGAGTTGTGCATTCAGGTTTTCTTCAATCACGACATTATTTTCCAAGCGGTCTAAGTAGGGGAAGTTAACTGTGAGGTATTCATAAAGTTGCATCGATTCATTGGTGGTTTTGATATAGCCTGACACTACGAATTTTCCGGCTTTTGGTGAGTGAATGCTGACGCCTCTCCAGTCGGGGTTGTTACTGATCACGTCATTCATCATGCGCCAAACCCCCTCGTCGATCACCACAGTGTCTTCGATGTTTGTGAGAAAATCAATTTGGCTTAAGCGGTATTGCATTTCTTTGTATTCAACCGGCGTGAGGACATGGCCCACAAGAAAGAGTTTGCCGCTGCCTGGGTTGTAGGAAAATTGTACATCGGGAAATTTTTCCAACGCATCTTGGATGGCTGAAATAGGCTCTTTGTGAACGATTTCTAGCTGGCTTGATTTGAAAAGGGAAAAAAAGCTGAGGAAAATAACCAAAAAGATGGCCGCAGCCGACCCTATGAGGATCAAATATTTCACGGGGATTGGGTCTTTTTTCCAATCTCTTTTTTCTGGTTTTACCTCTTTTTTTTCTTCAACAGGCGGTTTTGACTCATAAGGGGGGATCATGGGAGAGTAGATGGTCTCTTGAGGGGCTTCACGATCGATGACCATAAAGACCGTCGTACCGAGTGCGATGAGATCTTGGGTTGTGATCACTTTCTTCTCTGTGATCACTTCGCCATTGATAGCCACGCCATTTTTTGAACCTAAATCTTCAATGTCAATCGAGCCGTCTTTGTGGACTTGGAGAAGGGCATGATTTCTAGAGACGCTTAAGTCTTGAAAGACGATATCGCAAGAATTGGGATCTTTTCCCATCGTATAGGTTCGGCCTTTCTCTATCCCGATTTCTGCACCGGCATTGGGACCTGCAATAACTTTCAGGAGCAAGGGGGCTTCAGAGATGAGATTGAAGGGAAGTTCTTCTTCTAAGCCAGAATCTTCGAAAATCGTGTCATAGGCCGTCATCTCTGGTTTAGACGGGGCTGGGGGGATCTCTAGCTTCTCGGGCTGGAGGATAGGGGTTTGCTGAGCCGTTTCACGTTCTTCATCGGGTTTCGGTGCCGAAGGCTCTTCTAAAGGTGCATCTAGATCGCCAAATATATCGTCATAGACACCCTTTACATCTTCTTTGGTCGCTTTTTTGCTGGTCTCTTTGTTGGAAAAGACCAGGGTGGTGTTTCCGATCTGAATGCGGTCCCCTTCTTTGAGAAGAACTGCTTTTTCAGGCTCTTCATCATTGACACGGGAGGGATTGACTTTACTTAAGTTTTTGATGTAGACGCCATCAGGGGTGATGTTGAGGCGTGCATGCTTTCTAGATACAGTGCTATCTTCAATGACAAAGTCGCATGTATCAGGATCACGGCCAATAACCCATTCTTCAGCTCCTTCAAGATTAAAACTGGATCCGCGTTGCGGGCCTTCTTCAGCATAGAGATGTGCTGGCATGCATGACCTTTAGGCGTTAATACACACTTTCTTCATTCTGAAACTTTACCACTTCATCCCTCCAAAACAGGAGATAATTGATGAAGTCCTCGACTGATTCTTTAAATGTCTGATAGTTCATTTCATAAGGCAACCCTAAGGAGAGAGTCAAGAACTTCTCATCCTTATCAAGTCCGATTCGCGCGTTTCCCGTTCCTTGTCCAAGTAAATTCGCTCTCATCAAATGAATAAACAGTTCTTCTTTTTTTTTTTTAGGAAGTTCGTAAATTCTCGCGTGCAAAGCCACACCTGGGTCGAGATCTTTGAGTTCCACCGTTTCATTTGCAACGGCAAACAGAAACAGATTTTTCTCACTGAGTTTGGGCGTCTTGATCTCAAGCTCCTTGCAAAGTTTCTCTAAGTGTTGTTGCAACATGGAACTGCGCCTTCGGCCCTATTATTCTACTTCTGAAGCAAAATTTACAAGGAAGAAAAAAAGTGGGAGAAAATTTCTGAAACGGAACCTAAGCGGATCGATCTCTAATGATTGTGGGCGGTTTGAGGTTCTGAATCGCGTCTTTGTCTATGATGATTTCTCGAATTCCTGGGTCGGAAGGTACCTCAAACATTAGATCGCGGAGGAGGTTTTCAGTGATCACTCGAAGAGCTCTTGCGCCTGTCCCAGAATCTTTTGCTTTTCGAGCAATCGCTTCGTAGGCTCCTTGGGAGAAAGTTAGTTTTACCTTTTCCTCGGCAAAGAGACGCTCATACTGTTTAATGATGGCATTTCTGGGTTTGACTAAGATGTCTATTAAATCTTCTACGGTTAATTCGTTGCAATTGGCGATGCTGTTAAATCGGCCCACAAATTCGGGGATCATCCCAAAGGAGATGAGGTCTTCTGGTTCTACTTTGGAAAGAAGATAATTGGTCTCATTGGTATCGATTGCTTTTTTTGTGGCTGCATCGAAGCCTATCGTGCTTTTTCCTAGCCTTTTAGCAATCATTTTTTCGAGATGAACAAACGCTCCTCCCACGATAAACAGGATGTTTTGGGTATTGACCTTGATGTACTCTTGGTTGGGGTGCTTGCGGCCACCTTTGGGAGGGACATTGGCTACTGTTCCTTCAACAATCTTCAAAAGAGCTTGCTGTACGCCTTCTCCCGACACATCTCGGGTAATGGAGACATTGGAGGTTGTTTTGCGGATTTTGTCAATTTCATCGACATAGATGATGCCATGTTCAGCCTTAGCTACGTCATAATCAGCAGCCTGGAGAAGACGCAAGATGATGTTTTCCACATCCTCTCCTACATAGCCAGCTTCTGTAAGGGTGGTGGCATCTGATATGGCAAAGGGGACATCCAAAATCATTGCAAGGGTTCGGGCCATGAGAGTTTTCCCGGAGCCTGTCGGTCCGATTAACATGACATTAGATTTGCTGTATTCGATCTCCGATTGTTTTCCGAGTGAGCGGATTCGTTTATAGTGATTGTACACTGCGACTGCAATGGTTTTTTTCGCAGACTCTTGGCCGATAATGTATTCGTCGAGATGCGATTTGATTTCTTTGGGCTTGAGGAGTTTCATCTCGTAGCTTACTGGCTTTTTCTGCACGATATCAACGCAAAGGCCGACGCACTTATCACAAATGTAAGCGCTGGGGCCGGAAATTAATTTTTCTACGATATCTTCAGTTCGGCCGCAAAAAGAGCAGCTGGCCATTTCATTGGAAGTTTTTTTATTCATACGCTCGCTGGAAGTTCAGATTTTTTTTCTGAGACACTGTTTAGGTGAGAGGGTTCAGCAATGTGATCGACAATGCCATACCTTTGTGCAGCTTGTGGATCCATATAAAAGTCTCTTTCAGAGTCTTCGAGGATTCTTTCTATAGATTGTCCGGTAAATCGAGACATCAAAGAGGAGGTGATTTTTTTCAGCTCGAGAATTTCCTTAGCCTGTAGGGCGATATCTTCGGAGGTGCCCATGACCCCTCCGTAGGGCTGGTGAAGCATGACTCTACTGTGGGGCAGAGCAAAACGTTTTCCTTTTGTTCCTGCAGCTAGAAGCAGCGCTGCCATTGAGACAGCTTGGCCAATGCAATAGGTGTTTATGTCGCAGCCTAAAAAGAGCATGGTGTCGAGGATCGCAAGTCCCGCTGTAATCTGTCCTCCTGGGGAGTTAATGTACAGATTTACATCCTTTTTCGGATCTTCCATTTTTAAAAAAAGAAGTTGAGCTACGACGACGTTTGCGACCTGGTCAGAAATTTCAGTGCCGATAAAAATAATGCGGTCTTTTAAAAGTCGGGAGAAGATATCCATGGAACGCTCGCCGCGCCCTGTATCTTCGATCACATAAGGAGTTAAAGACATGTTGCTTCCTCAATTAGTAGATTCATCTACTTATCTTATAGTTTTTCTCTAGCTAGCTTTTCAAGCTTTTTTCAAAATATGGTCTTGTGCTTTAAGCAAAAGGACTTTTGAGAAGGCCAGAGCATAGATTTCCTTGGAGAGCTTGTCTATATCCACGTTCCTGTGGCCATTGGCTTGAATCATGGCGACAGCTTCATGTTGCACTTCTTGGTGAGAGACAAGAATGTTTTTGTCTTGAACGAGTTGTCTTGAGAGGTAAAAGAGGCGAACAGCATCGGTGGCTTCTTTTTCGACTTTGTTATCGAGAGACTTTCTTTCCTCCTGGGATAGGGATTCCCATTCCTTTTGAAACTGAGGATCTCTAGCGAGCTGGCTTATGCGGTGTTTTTTTTCCGTTTCGATCAAAGACCTTGGGAGATCTACAGGATATTTTTCTAGAAGAAAGGCATTGACTTGTTCTCTTTTTTCATTGACAACTTTTTCTTCAGCCTGGAAATTTAAATGATTGGAGAGGGAAGTACGCATCGTTTCTACATTGGGGGCGCCTACTTTTTGGGCGAAATCGTCGTCTATATTGGGTAGCTCAGCTAGTTCCACTTTGATGAGTGTAATACGCACATTTTTCGGGGAAAACTCTTTTTTGTCTTCCTCTGTAGCGTCCTCATCGGGCTCGCTGACCCCTTCCAAAACGTCCCCGGCTTTCGCGCCTTCAACGAGCTTGTTCATCCAATGGGCCATCCGGCTTTTTGAAACTTCGAAGCGGATTTGGTTAAATACGGGGGTGGGTGTCCCATTGTCTATTGTATCGAGGTTGATCATGATGTAGTCGCCATCCTGGATGGGACGGTCGGTGACAGAAGTCCACTTTGCATAAAAAAAGCGCATCTGGCGGATAGCTTCCTCAATTTCCCTGTCGCTGACCTCAGGACGTTTGATGGGCGTCTCTTGAAAAGCGCTGCAATCGATTGTTGGGAGTTTGGGTTCTACTTCAAACGAAAAGAGGAGGGATGCACCGTCGGCTCTCATGTTTTTGAGATCGAAGTGGATCTGGGCGTTATTGTTCAAAAGAGGGAGGTTGGCGAGTTTTTGGGCAGCCTCGTAGGCGAGATCGGCCAGTGTTTTATGGAGTTGCTTTTCAACTTGAGCAGGGTATTTTTTTAGCACCATTTCCTCAGGGGCTTTGCCTCTTCGGAAGCCGGGCAATGTAATTTCCTTGGCGACGATTTTGGCGGCCTTTTTTCTGGCTTCTTTTAACATGTTTGTTGAGACACTGACGTGCATTTCGATGCGGCAGGCAGCTTTTTCTTCGATCTGCACTTGTACGTCTTCATTAGTAAATTCTTTAAGAACAGTTGACACCCGTAAACTCCAATTCTCAAGCAAAGGTCGTAGCGGGCGATGAGGTTCGAACTCACGACCCTCACGTTGGCAACGTGATGCTCTACCACTGAGCTACGCCCGCAAAGGTGTCTAGTTTAAGGTACTCCGATTTTTTTGAGCAAGCGGTTTATTGGGATCCATATGGAGCGGATCGGTTTTGTTCTCTTCGAAATTTTTTTTTGGTTGCGATTGTTTGGGAAATTTTGTAAATGTAAAGATGCAGACCAACTCTTTGAGAAATTATGCTGAATTTTCGCAAGTTAAGACAGGACTTCTCCTCGAATACCCTAAAGGAGGGGCGGAGTATTTTTGAGAAGCACAAGATCTTGAATGCTAAAATCATTAAGCTAGATAATGAAACCATTCGCTTTAGCAGTAAGGTTCTCAGCAATTATGAGAGCACTTATGAAAGTGAAATTGAGGTGGATCGGTTTGAGTCGACTGCGATTCACACGAACTGTGACTGTCCGAGTCGTTATGACTGTCAGCATTTGGCGGCGCTTACCTATTTTTTGGAGGAAAAAATTGATAGTCTTCTGATTGAGTATTCTAAAGAAGCCGGTATAGAGGAGGACGAGGCTCTTGAGGAACATGAAAGAGAGGAAATCATTGAAAGAGTTAAGGAGGCTGAGGAGAATGAGGTTGTTAAAAACGATGTACGGTATCAAAAGCAGGTTCTTCAAGAGTATGTATCCTCTTCCGATGTGCTATCGCACTCTCCTTTCTTCTTGCCTTTGGAGGAGAGCTGTTTAGCAGAAGCTGAGCTTGCAGTGATTTTTAATCCGCAGTCTTTGCAGGGGGAAAAAAAGAGGAAAATTGAATTTCAGCTTGCGCTCCGGTTGCCCTTTCGTTCGAAGCCTCTACAAATTTCTGGGCTCAAAGGATTTTTGGATGCGGTCCGGTATGAAGAGCCGTTATTTGTTGGGGGGAAGAGACTTTTTTTCTCTTTAAAGAGTTTTGATGAAGCTGGGGCGACGCTTCTTCAGCTTGTGATGGATCATGCTCGCGTGCAGGAGCAGGTGCAAAACGACCGAGCCAGTCGGATTGCGCAGTTGGATCCAGAAGTTTTTGGGCTTTTGCTTGCGAGGACGTATGAGATTGGCGGGGCTCAAATGGGACCGAGGGGTTTTAAGGATTTGGAGGATGAATTTCCTGTGTTACCGTGCCTTTATTTGGGGAATCTAGAGACACCGCTTCGGTATGCCCCTCTTCCTGCGACTCTGCGGTTTCAGCTGGATTACATTGAGCCTCCGGCTGCAAAGATTCTTTTTAGTCCCAAGTTAATTGTGGGGGAGGCGATTTTAAATATTGAGGATGTGGTTCTTTTTGAGTGCGCACAGCCTGGGATGATTCATCAAGACATTTATTATCGTTTTCCTCCGCATATTAAGCGAACCCATCTTTTGAATTTGCATACGATTCGGGAGATGACCGTCCCTGAGCCTCTTTTTGGGACTTTTGTGGAGAATGCTTTGCCTGAATTAAGGCGTTTTGCCGAGGTTTCTAATGGGGAGGTTATTGAGCGTTTTGTGACGCTGCCATTTGCGGGGAAATTGGAAGCGCGATGCCACTTGAGTTACTTGGATGGGGAGTTGGATGCGGAGCTTTTTTTCTCTTATGATGGGCAGGAAATTCCTTCGACTGCGGCCAAGCTGACTTATGATCATATTACAACGTTTGTGGCGGATCAGGGTGTTTTGGCTCGGAATCTTGTAGAAGAGCGTAAAATCATAGAAGAGCTTTTTCAAGATTTTGTGTTTAATCAGCAGACGGGTTTTTATGTTGCGAAGACTGAGAAGAAAATTGTTGAGTTTATGACGGGAACGATTCCGCGTAATCAACACCGTATTCAGTTTGAGTGTCCGCAGAATTTGTTGGATCAGTTTATTTATGATGAGACTTCCTTTCAGTTGAAGCTCGATGTGAGTACGATGCCTGGTTATTATTCGATAGATCTTAAGGTTCACGGGGCGTTGCGTGGCGTGAAACTTGAGCTTCTTTGGGAGTGTCTTGCGGCGAAGCGCTCTTATCTGGAATTGGATGCGAAGAAAACGAAAGAGTCTGGTGCTCGATTTTCGAAGATTTTGGTTTTGGAACTTACGCGTATTTCGAAGCTTGTGCAGCTTTTTGACGAGTTAGGGATTAGGAAGCTGGATGACTATAAGGAAGATAAGCCTTTATGGAATCTTGTAACGGTTGACTCGAAGGCATTTCATGGATTGCCTGTGGAGTTTACGATGTCGCAGGGGCTGCTGGAGGTTCGAGAACAGATGCTGGGCAATACCAAAATTGAGCCGACGCCGATTCCGAAGGAGATTATGGCTTCTCTTCGTCCTTATCAGGAGGAAGGGGTGCATTGGTTAGAGAGACTTCGACGGATGTATCTCAATGGGATTTTGGCGGATGACATGGGGCTTGGCAAAACTGTGCAAGCGATTACGGCTATTACGCAAAATAAGAAGATGGACAAAGAGGCTCAGGCTCTCATTGTGTGTCCTACTTCGCTACTTTATAATTGGAAAGAGGAGCTGAATCGATTTAACGCTGAGCTTAGTACGATTGTGGTAGACGGTATTCCTAGCCAGAGGAAGAGGCTTTTGAGTCAGATGGGTGAGTATGATGTGGTTATCACTTCTTATACTTTACTTCAAAAAGATATTGAGACTTATAGCCAGGATTCTTTTTCTTATGCGATCCTTGATGAGGCGCAGCATATTAAGAATCGGGGGACACGGAATGCGAAGTCGGTGAAGATGATTCAGGCGGCGCATCGATTGATCCTTACGGGGACGCCGATTGAGAATTCTTTGGATGAGTTGTGGAGTTTGATGGATTTTCTTATGCCGGGCTTTCTTTCAACGTACGATCGGTTTGTGGAAAATTACATTCGCGTCTCTGGCGAACAGCAGGCTCAGAATATTGAGTATCTTCGAAGGAAGGTGTCTCCCTTTATTTTGCGGCGTATGAAGACGGATGTCTTGAAAGATCTTCCGCCCGTTTCGGAGCTTGTGTATCACTGCCAGCTTTCTGATGTGCAGCTGGAGCTTTATAAATCTTATGCGGCGTCGGCGAGAGATGAGTTGGTTAAGCTTGTGGAGCGGGATGGATTTGATAAAGTACAGATCCATGTGCTTGCGACGTTGACCCGTCTGAAGCAAATTTGCTGTCATCCTGCGATTTTTGCTAAGGAGAAGGCGGAGGCGGGGGATTCTGCGAAATATGACATGTTGCTTGAACTTCTGCAGACTTTAGTGGAGGGGAATCACAAGACGGTGATTTTTAGTCAATATACTCGGATGTTGCAGATTATGAGGGAAGATTTTGAGCAAAGAGGCATTTCCTTTTCCTATCTTGATGGGAGTACGAAGAACCGTCTAGAAATTGTGAAGGAGTTTAATACGAACCTGAAGATTCCTGTATTTCTTGTTTCATTGAAAGCTGGGGGAACGGGGCTGAACTTGGTTGGGGCGGATACAGTGATTCACTATGATATGTGGTGGAACCCTGCAGTGGAGAGTCAGGCAACGGATCGGGTGAATCGTATTGGGCAGAAGAATTCGGTTTCTTCTTATAAGCTGATTACTTTGAATACCATTGAAGAGAAGATTGTGGAAATGCAGAGAAGAAAAAAAGGATTGGTCAAGAAAGTGGTGAGCTGCGATGATGAAGCCATTGCGAAACTTACGTGGGAAGACGTGTTGGAACTTTTACAGACGTAGTATTGTATGACGAAGGCAACAGACCAGGCATTAAAGACGCTCTATCAGATTCGGGAACTTTTGACGCGAAAGATCCATCGTGTGACGAATCTTTTTTCGAGTGATATAGGGATTGACTTGGGGACGGCGAACACGTTGGTGTTTGTGAAGGGGAAGGGGATTGTTTTGGCGGAGCCTTCTGTTGTTGCTGTAGACACGTTGACGAATGAGGTATTGGCTGTTGGACATAAGGCGAAGGCGATGCTTGGGAAGACGCCTCGTAAGATCCATGCTGTGCGTCCGATGAAGGATGGGGTGATCGCGGATTTTGAGATAGCGGAGGGGATGCTGAAGGCGTTGATTAAGAGGGTGACGCCGGCGAGGAGTTTTTTTCGTCCTCGGATTCTTATAGCGGTGCCTTCGGGGATTACTGGGGTGGAGAAGCGGGCTGTGGAGGATTCTGCGCTTCATGCTGGTGCGCAGGAGGTGATTCTGATTGAGGAGCCGATGGCGGCGGCGATAGGGGTAGATCTTCCGGTGCATGAGCCTTCTGGCAATATGATTATTGACATTGGTGGTGGGACGACGGAGATTGCGATTATTTCTCTTGGTGGGATTGTGGAGTCTCGATCGCTGAGGATTGCTGGGGATGAGTTTGACGACTGTATTATGAACTATATGAGAAGGACCTACAATCTCATGATTGGTCCTCGTACAGCGGAAGAGATTAAGATTACGATTGGTTCGGCGTATCCACTGGGCAATAATGAACTTGAGATGGAAGTTCGGGGGCGTGACCAGGTAGCGGGTCTTCCGATGACGAAGCGGATTAATTCTGTGGAGATTCGGGATTGTTTAAAAGAGCCGATTCAGCAGATTATTGAGAGTGTTAAGTTGACGTTGGAGAAGTGTCCTCCGGAGCTGGCTGCGGATCTTGTGGAGAGGGGGATGGTGCTTGCTGGTGGTGGGGCGTTGATGAAGGGGCTTGACAAGGCTTTGATTAAGGAGACGGGGCTTCCTGTATTTGTAGCGCAGAACCCGCTTCTTGCGGTCTGTCTGGGGACAGGCAAGGCATTAGAGTTTCTCGACAAGTTTAAGAAGAAGAAGTCTATCTAGATTTTGGCGAATTTTCGCGTCGTTTAGAATTCAAGTTTCAAATTGTGCGTGGCATATGGTGTGGGACTGCTATTTGCGGCAGGAAGTTAGGCTCTCGCGATTTTTTGGAAAAATAGGCGTGAGTTGTCTACGCTATTCTATGGGCGTGATTTATTTATGGTATGGTGTATTGAAGATTGTGGGGATCAGTCCTGTTGAGGAGCTTGTGACCCGTTCTACTTATTGGATAAGGATTCCTCATTTTGTTATTTATCTAGGGTTTTGGGAAGCGGCGATTGGTCTATGCTTGATGGTGAGGAGGATGAATCGGGTGGGGCTATATTTGCTATTTTTGCAACTTCCTGGGACTTTTCTGCCTCTTATTTTCAGTCCTGAGGATTGTTTTACGATTTTTCCTTATGGATTGACCCTTGTAGGGCAGTTTGTTTTTAAGAATGTGATTTCGATTGCAGTAGGATTGGTTCTTGTGGGGGATTTATATCGGAAATGATCCTTCTACTTGAACTGGTGTCTATTTTTTGAGAAGTAGGCGACATTTTCAGCAAAATCCAGGAATACCAGATGATGGTGAAAAAACTCCATCCCCAATATGGCCTCAATATGAACGGGAATTTTAATAGGAATACGGTGAAAAGCCACAGGGCCGAAATTTTTCTTATCTATTTTGAAGGAAGAATACTTCAAAACATTGTCAGGCTCCCATATGACCTGTTCGATCGACTTTCCTTCTTCAAGATCTGTATTGAGAACATTCCAAGTAGCGCCAGTATCTAGCATACAGCGTAGGACCCCTTCCGGGGTCTCGACTTCAAATTCCACTAAACCCCGCTCTAGAAAGAGAGGTGTTTTAGCAAATGCCTCAAAAAAATATCCTTCTTTTTGCAATGTAGAAATACTATCACAAAACGCTACTTTAGAATTGTTTAAATCCAAAAACAAGTTGGTGTTTACAAAAAGTTCCCATCCGATTCTGCCTTGTTCTGAGGGAGAAGATTTGTGATCTTTTTGTACCAAGGAAGATTCTCTATGAAACTCTTCAGAGTGCTCATGGATTACAGGATGAGAAAAAACTATAGGCCCAACGCTGATTGTGGGGACTTCGTAGAGCTTTTCCTCGTATTCACCGCCCCGAAGTCCATACATCTTCTTTGATCGAAGATATTTTTTATTTTCGACTTGTTGGAGAAATCGAGGAGGGAAGCTCAACTGTCCCCTAAATCCTAAGTCGAGCATTACAGATACGGTATGACCATTCATTTGCATGGATAAACAGGGCAGATCTGCAGCTGTGAATTGATGAATAAAAATAGAAAAAAAATAGGGTCCATGTTTACATTTAACATGCTGGATTTTTTCCGATTGTGATGATCGAAGGGTTCTAGAAATCCAGATATAGGAAAGGCTTGAGATGACAAGAACACAAAAGAAGAGGAGCGCCCATTTTTTTTTCATTACGACGTTATACCATTTGCGAGAAATAAATTCATAAATTAGGGCCGTATAACATGTCATCTTTGAACGATCCTTTCTTGCTCATGTTTAAAAACATGAGCTGCAAAACGACCATTCAAATCTGCCACGTTACCCAGCCCTAATTTATGAATTTATTTCTCGCAAATGGTATTACTCGCCTTTTGATGTTTCCTTATGACCTGCAGAGAGAGAAGTTCTTCCTTCTCCACTGCTGTCTTGTGTGACTTCTCCTTTTGCATAATTTCCATGGTTATCGTGGATTTCGCCAGAGGCCCCTATCTGTACTCCAGGTCCATCTTTCCCTCCCCAGTTAGCCTCAACTTTGACTTCAACACTTCCTCCAGCTTCCATCGGGGCGATTTGCAGACCATTATTTTGAGTGACTTTTTGAATGCGTTCCGCGACTCCTGATTGGACTGCGTATAGCACGGATTGTTGTGTGAGAGGGCGAGAACAAACTGGCCAGGACAAAATCGTCCCTGAAAGGTCTAGATGTTGAAGGGATGAAGTGGAATGGAAAAACAATGCCTCATGGTATCTTTCAAACTCATCTTCTACGGGACTAAAATTTATTTCGCTCATAACGTCTTTCTCTTAGGTTGTCAATTGAAAGAACATTCTAAATATTTTTCCTGTTTAGGCAAATATTTTTTGTATTTTGTTGCATTTGGCTGAGTTTTAGGACCTGATCGTTACCCACAAGTGGCATTTGTGGCCCCCCACAACATGTCTTGAAATCGCGTCCAACCCGACCAAATCGTTTGCCATCCAGGCT
>MGMD01000010.1 GCA_001796285.1 Chlamydiae bacterium RIFCSPLOWO2_12_FULL_45_20 | reverse complement strand
CACGGTAGGCACCCTTGCCTTCTCTAACGGTTCTCCTTACTAGAGCCCGTGAAGGACTTTCACCTCCTAGTGTAGCGACATACCGGTCGCACAGAATCTGCCGTTTTAGGCAGATTCTTGACACCCCAGAATGAGCTTGCAAAAAGATGACATCGGAGCGTCTCACATTGAGTTCAATGAAACAGGCTTTTTGCAGTTATTTGGGGAAGAGCTTATCTTTCCAATAGTGAAAGGTATGAGAGATGAGATTTTGCTGTCGGCACCACTTTTCAATGGAGAGGCCGCTTTGGCATTGCTCCTCAATGAGACGGTTCCATTCAAGTTTTTTGGCTTCTGATACAGATCGGCATAGATAGACTCCTTGTTTTTTAAAGAGCTCTAACATGCCATGACCTTATCAACTAGAAAAAGATGCGGTTCTTTTCTCACTTACTTTTGTTCGGTATTTTTTCCTTGTCTTTCACAACAATCCTCGTTCCTTCAAAACTCGATAAATCGCCACCTGCCACCGCCCTTCAGTTGGACTCGGTAGACTTGTTTTTTAGGTTTTTTTTAAAAACCGAAGGAGCTTATCCCTATGTATTTCCCCAAAACACCTGAGAGGAGTCTGTTCTACGAGGGTCAGGGGGTCAACTTCCGGCTTCCGTTAATGGGAGTGATCAATATGTACATAAACTGCCCGAAACTATATAATCTCTTTAATGAAAACAGCAATTAGCACAATCTATACTTACCATGTTAATACTAACTCTGATATTCAATGCAAAGTGTGTCGTCAATTCATTGCTAATCCAAAAAATCAGACAAAAGCTTTCGCCCACAAAAAGTTGAATCAAAAATATATTGAACGGATATGGAGAAATAATCCGACTTGGGAAGACTTAGGAAAATCGACTTCAGATGCTCTCATGACTCAAATATTCCATAAATGCGTTAAAGATAACCTCGAAAAGTTCAAGGATCGAGTTCCTGAAAATTACGTAGCTAAAAGCGAGACGACCAGTTGTTTTTTTCACCCAGAGTGTATAAAAAAAGCGTTGGTTTCTTCCTCTAGTTGCCCTACCTGTGACACAGAACTGGAAGCACCTAAAGGCTTATTATCCTTCAAAGACAAATGTCTTCAGAAAATAAATCAGGCTAGAAAAGCGATTTCTCCCTATTGTTCACCAACCGCTTTGAAAAAAGCCATGAAAGCGGGCTATGACGGCGCCGTTATAGGAACACAGTTCGTAGCCAGTGTCCTATTAACTCAGATGCTTGGGATATCCGAGACTCCTTGGGATGATATGAAAGCGTTTTTGAAATCCAGCTGTAGCACCACGCCAGAAGAAATTGAACAATTAGAGTCCCTGACCTGGGGAGCATTTGCATTTTCAACTGCTATGTGGTTTTCACACCTTCTAATGCATGTGATGCCCCAAGCAGTGGCATTGAGCGAGGCTGAAAAAGACCAATATATAAAAGCCTTAGATACAATGGAAAAGAAACTCGCGACTCCAGGTGTTTCTCAGGTTGAAAAATTACGTTTAACTGATGATATTGAAAAAATTAAAAATCAGATAAAAAATACAGAAGACTCCTCTTCATTGACTCTCTTGAGAGCTGCCTTCTTAACTCTGTTAATTGGAGGAACATATTTAAAAAGCGGCACCCCTGGAATAGTAGTGGGAGCAGCTGGTGGCGTCTTGGCCGGCGGCACATTTTCAACAAAACAAATCACTCAAATGTTACCAGATATGAAACCCATAGAAGACCTCGTAAAAAAATTGAAGGAACCAGCTAAAAAAGCATTCGCTGCTCTCATGGGAGGATGCTTTGCTGCAGCCATAGCTCAATCTGCCGGACTTGGAGCAGAGGGGCAGACTATCGCAGGAGGATTTGGAGCCGGCGCAGCGAGCTCTTTCATATAATGGCGTGATATAGACCTGAGTTATGCAAGAGGTCTAATGAAATAGAACCGTGTTGATTTTCTGATTGTCGTATCGCGGTTACGACAATTGAATTGGCAATTTCGGGATTTTGTGTCGCTCACTACTTAGGTTGATTAAAAACAAACAACTCTTGAGGCACTCGATTTCTCTGCTCTTCAATGGGGAGAAAAAATGCCTGTATCAAGGTAGAAGCAGGATCCACGGCATACTTGAGAAAAAACAGTCTGACCTGTTTCTTGAAGGAAATCTTCGTCCATCAAAAAGCAACCTGAGTATTGGTGGAAATTGCGCAAAGATAATTCATAGGCTGCATCTGCCATGATTGAGGGCCACCGGCTTGATGCGTGTACTTTTGGCAAAAAATGATCTTTGATAGTTTGGGTTGCAATCGTGGTTTTTGGCCAAAGAGAATTCACGGCGATTCCATCTCGTTTGAATTGTTCTGCCATTCCTAGGGTGCACATGCTCATGGCCTATTTTCCCATAGAAAAAGCCAAGTGATTCTTAAACCAGAAAGGATCCATTGTTAGAGGAGGAGAAATATTAGACTTGCCATAATTGCGCGGTACCTTGTTACCGCGCAATTATGGCAAGTCTATTGATGATATGCGGATTTGAGGATTTTTGCAGACAGGGATGACAAGCTTGGCTTAAGAAAAATGCAGCTCGAGCGCTCGTTGACAGTACTAAATCAAATTGCTCAGGTGTTGTATGCAAAATATCAGTAAGACATGTCGCGCTCGTATTATTGACTACGATATCAACACCGCCAAATTTGGCAACCATTTGAGCTACAGCCTGCTCGATTCCATTATAATCAGATACGTCGATACTGAGGGCCAATACTTGTCCTCCAGCTGCAATAATTTGATTTGCTGTCTCGTCGATATTCGCTGGGGAGTCTTTAGTCAAAATAACGATATTTGCCTTAGCTGCGGCACATCTCAATGCGATTGCTTGTCCAATTCCTCGGCTTGCTCCCGTAATAATTACCGTTTTTCCTTTTAGCATCGACATAAAAACTCCATAAAATTGTTAATCAAAAAGTTCTTGAAGCTCAGAATAAGAAACTGCTTTGTTTGTTAAACTTTGATACGTTCCAAATTTCAAGAGTTCTTGGGAAATTTCCTCTAGTAAGCCTAAAGAGGCCCTCATTGGACCTGATCCCAAGCTAACTCGGGCTACTCCTAGTTTCTGCAATTCTTCGATAGATGGAAGTTGAGGATTGGCTAACAGGTTAAGAGGAGCTTTAATTTCACGAGTAAGACGGGCAATTGAATCTTTGTCATTCACACCACCAAAAACAAAGACAGAATTAGCTCCAGCCTCTAAATAAGCATGAGCGCGTCGAATTGTTTCATCTAAAGCAGCCTCTTTTTCTAGCAGTCCCAGATACAGAACATCGATGCGTGCGTTAATCCATAAGTCTTCCGAGGCGATTTCTGTTCGAATTGCTCGAATTTTATTCATTTGTTCTTCGATCGGCGTAAGAGGAAAAGACTTGCAGCCGGTCCCATCTTCAAAATTGATTCCCACTGCTCCTAAAGACAGCACTTTTTTTATGTTACGCACCAGCTCCTCATTGCGTTTGCCAAAACCAGCTTCTATATCCACAGATACAGGAAGCTCTACAGCAGAAAGAATTTGTTTCACAGTGTCGAGTACTTCCTCTAAAGGCATATTTTGTCCATCTCGATATCCTTTCGCTGCAGCAATACCTGCACTTGTAGTTCCAATGGCTGAAAATCCTGCTTTTTCAAAAATTCTTGCACTTGCCGCATCCCATGCGTTGGCTAAAATGAAAGGTTCTTTTTTGTTATGTAAATCAGCGAAAATTTTCGCTTTTTTGTTTTTTTCAAGTAGCATACGCACCTGTTTTCTTTAATTTTTCCTGATAAAACTCAATAAAATAACGTACTTTGGGTTGCAGATATCGATCTTGGAAATAGCCCAAATAAATAGGCTGGGGAGGTTCTCTAAATTTAGCCAAGATCTCTACAAGAGTCCCTCCGGATAAGTGTTTTTCTGATTCTAGATGGTGGAGTGTTATGAATCCTAATCCCTGAAGAGCGCAAGAAATCATCATCTTGGTATCGCTGACCCGCAATAAAGGATTGAGATAGATCTCGCTTCCATTGTTGAAAGAGAGTCGATGGCAGGATTGTCTTACGCTATAAGTGATAAAACGATGATGGGACAAATCCTGAGGAGTCTTGGGAATTCCATATTGCTTTAGATAAGAAGGAGAAGCGCATAAAGAAAAATGTCCTTTAGCAATTTCTTGCTGAGTTGCTTCAGGAGGGACAGCATGAGTAATTCCAAAGAATAGGTCGATATCTTCTCTGGATAAATCGGAAGCTCGGCTAATGATGATAAGGTCCAGTGTAATTTTGGGATATTTTGCGAAAAATTCCTGTAAATGAGGGACTATGCAATGGTCGGCAAAGTATCGACTTGAAAGCACGGTTAATTTTCCGGAAGGCTCTTGTTGAAGGGAATTCATAACCCCATCGAGATCGTCAATCTTTTTCATCACTCCCTTACAGTGCTCGTAATAGACGCGCCCCAATTCTGTTAATTCCAAACGTCTTGTCGTTCGAGACAGCAAACTCATTTTCAACTCATTTTCTAAGGCACTTATCTGTTTACTAATAGCCGCAGCAGAGAGGCCTAATCGCTTAGCTGCCAATGCCAAACTGTTTGCTTCTACTACCTTTATGAACGTTTCCAGATGCTCCAACTTTCTCATCGACTACTAACCTAGTGTAACGAATCGAACAAAATCATGCCTATTTGGTGAAAATTTAGCAATAATCGGATCGTTGACTGGCGAATTAAAATTTTAAATGGAATTTTTATTTGAAGAAAATCTCCTTAACCACTAATATTATTAGTAGTTACAGAGAATATCTTCAAGTCATGAACATGGAAACATTTCTAGCTCATAATCAGATCTTTACGACCGAAGAGGTGAGGGCTGCTCTCGGGATGGAGAAAAGCAGCAGCACTTTGGATAACTTGTTGGCTTATCATCTTCGGCAAGGACACATCATCCGAATTCGGAAGGGCCTTTATTACACAATATCCAAAGGTGCTGAAGCAAAAACTCATCCTATCGATCCTTATCTAATCGCAAGTAAAATAACTGCCGATGCCACTTTGGCATACCATACATCTTTGAGTTTTCATGGGAAGCTTCATTCTTTACGAACCGATTTTATCTATGTTACTCAGAGAAAATTAAAGCCTCCTTTTATTTTTCGTAATATCGCTTTTAAAAGTATTTCCATTCCTAAAGGAACTCTAGTTAGTCCAGATTTCGGTATTGAAATTGTCGATTATCAGGGATGCAAGATTCGGGTTACAACTTTAGAACGCACTTTTGTAGATATTCTTGACAGACCTGCGCTGATCGGTAACTGGGAAGAAATTTGGCGTTCTTTAGAATCTATTGAATATCTCAACCTTCAGCAGGTACTGGCCTATGCAAAACTTTTGAATAATGCGACTACTTATGCTCGAGTGGCATTTTTTCTCGATCAACATCGTGAAATATTTAGTCTATCAGAAAATGATTTAGTAGCTTTTGATAGTTTTGTACCAAAAGGCGCTCATTATTTAGATCTTCATAATAAAGAGTCAAATCAGCTTGTTGCTAGATGGAACCTTATTGTTCCAAAATCATTACTCCAGAGAACTTGGGAAGAACCTCATGAAACTTTCTAAAGAACTGCTCATTCGAGAATCGGGTCACACAGGTTTCCGTGTGGAAATAGTGGAAAAAGTCTGGCACCTGATGAATGTTCTTGAGGGAATTAATGCCCACCCTTTTTTACAAGAGCGGCTAGTGTTGAAAGGAGGTACTGCTCTTAACCTTTTTGTCTTCGATCTTCCTCGCCTATCAGTTGATATTAATTTAAATTATATAGGAATGCCGGATCGTGAAGGAATGATGAGCGAACGTCCCCTTATTGAGAAGGCTTTGGAAGCTGTTTTTCAACGAGAAAATCTTACGATACATCGTATTCCTACCAAACATGCTGGTGGAAAATGGCAGCTGAAGTATCAAGGTGTACTTGGGAACCAGGGTAATCTAGAAGTCGACCTGAATTTTATGTTCAGAATCCCGCTTTGGGATATTTAAAAATGCTCCTCTAAAGTCACTGGACACCATCAAATACACGGAATTCGAATTCTTGATTTTCATGAGCTAGCAGCTGGGAAACTGACTGCTTTATTTGCTCGGAATGCATCACGCGATTTATTTGATGCTCATCACCTATTGACCAAGATGCAGTTCAACTCAGAGCAATTACGACTGGCCTTTATTCTCTATGTCGGCATGAGTTCAATTAAAAATCCCCAAGAAATCTCTCCTGAGTCTCTTTTGTTCGATGAAACCGATTTTCGACAACAGCTTCTGCCTGTCCTGCGCAATACTAAGAACGAGCAAGATCATCGATCTTGGAAAGATATCAAACTTCAAGAGTGTAAACAGGCTCTTGCCAAACTGTTTCCTTTTACTGAACAAGAAAGAGAGTCAGGGCGATTTAACTAAAAATTTTTGATAGCAGATCAGGTAACATGGCATAGTAAATACCTCAAATTTAAGGAGGTTCTATGTCACGCCGCAAACCGATTGATGCCAAAATCCTGGAAGCCAGCAAGGAATTTAATGCCGAGGTCTTCGCAGAGACAGTTAGGGGGCGTTTGCCGATTTGCCTGATTATCGACGCAATCAAAGCCGAGTACTGTATCCTGTTTGGTATCTGTCTCTTGTAGTTCTTTGTGGCTTTTTTTGCGGATGCAACACGATCGAAGAGATCGCTGACTATGCTGATCTTCAAGAAGACTGGTTTTCCTCTCTCCTTGGAGAGAGAGTCTCAGCTCCTTCTCATGGAGCTCTCTGGTGGTTTTTGGTAAAAACCCCCGCCGGGGCTCTTAAGAGCTATATTCAAAAATGGTTCAGAAAAATTCCAGGTGCATTGAAGGATCAGCTACCAACGAAGTTTTCAGACGGCTTTATATTTCCAGCCGTCGAGCATCTGCAAAGGATTTTGCTAAATGGGTCCGGCAGCACTGGAGCATCGAGAATAAATGCCACTGGATAGCTGATGTAATTTTCGAGGAGGATGATAATTTGATGGATCGAGGACACAGTGCAGAGAACATGGGCCTGTTTCGGCGCTTGGCCATGATTATAGCTGCGGTTGCTGATCCAGAGAGAGGACTTGCAGCTGTGAGACGAGCAGCAACTTTTGGTACTGGATACTTAAAGGGAATTTTGGTAATTATTTTCTGCAGAGAGATGTCAAAAAATTTTAGTTAAATCGCCCCGCATCACGCCGCCTGACCAAACCCGACATTCTAAAAAATAAGGAATAAAAAGTGGAACCTGTGCAAGATCGGTCCAAGTGGGGCACTTTAATAAGTTGTAGCTTAAGCTGCTTTGTCGTTTGGTTGGACTTTGCTATTGTCAATACAGCTATTCCCGCTATTGAAAAAGATTTGTCTGCTTCCATGGTCCAACTTCAATGGGTAATGAACGCTTTTATTCTCGCTATTACAATCCTGATCATCACATTTGGACGATTATCAGACCATATTGGACGAAGGATGATGAATATATTAGGGGTGTCATGCTTTGGCCTCTTTTCCCTTCTAGCGGGTCTTGCAGAATCTCCGGAATGGCTAATTTTCTGTAGGCTTATGCAAGGCGCCGCAAGCGCAGCTATCATTCCCAGTGCATTAGCTTTGATATCACATGCATTTCCCGGAAAAGAAAAAGCAAGAGCTATCGGTATCTGGAGCGGTATCGGAGGATTGGGGATGGCAGCTGGGCCTGCTGTAGGGGGATTTTTAGTTAGTGCACTGAGTTGGCGTTGGATTTTTTATATCAATGTACCTTTTGCAATCGCGAGCGCCATTTTAAGTGCTATGCTGGCAAAGGAATCTCGGCAAGAATCGGGCGGGCAAAAAATCGATTTAAAAGGTTTTTTCTTATTTACGGCGGGACTAGGCGCTTTAGTCCTTTGTCTGATGCATGCTCCGGATTGGGGCTGGGCAAGTGAGAAAACTATACTACTTGCTATAGGCGCTTTAGTTTTTCTCATTTGGTTTTATTTCTCGGAACAACATTCACTATCTCCCCTTATTCCATTTGCTCTACTTTTTAACCAGGGGTTCCTCTTCCCTACACTGGTCATGTTTGGTCTTGTCTTTGTCTTTACTTCGGATTTATTCCTGATACCTCTGTATTTGATTCAAATTCGTCATCAGGCTGCATACCAAGCAGGGCTCATGATACTTTCCATTACTGCTTGCATAGCTCTTCTGTCTCCTTATGTTGGACACTTGATGGCCAAAATTTCAGCAAAAAAACTGATGATTATCGGACTTTCTTTTTTCTGCATAAGCACCATTCTCCAAGCCTTTTTCTTAGCTGATACTTCAATCTTTTTTGTATTGGCTTCACTTATTCTACTTGGAATCGGATGGGGAATCGCAAGAACCCCAGCTACAACAACAGCTATTGCATCGGCTCCGCATCATTTCGCAGGAACTGCCACAGGTGTTTTATGGTCTGTGCAAAACGCAGGAGGGGCTCTGAGTATAGCGATCATTTTGACGATTTTTAGAAAAATTTTTGAGACCGGTTCAGATCCTAATGCTTTTATGTCCGGCTATCAGTTAGCCATGTGGATTCTTTCTGCCATCACACTAGCAACCATTCTCACGATTGCCCTAATATATGAAACCCCAACCTAAATGAGGGAATAGAAGCACTATTGTTTAGGACTATTCCCTCAGATATGATGTACTGAAGCTTGTGCTGTAGGAAAAATAACCATCTCTGAAATATCCACATGCAGAGGCCTGGTAGCGCAGTAGACATTCCCTCATCGACAGATCCTCAATGGCTGAGTTTTTTTAGCCATGCAGCGATCGCTGTTCCCGTTTCGTCAGGAGAATCTTCTGATACAAAGTGGCCTCCTCGAACGTTTACGTGTGTCTGGTTTGGCCATGTTTTAGCAAAATTTCGATGTGACTGGAACATTGCGCCAGGAATAGCTTCAATGAACAATTTTGGAATATGTGAAGAGCTAAGCCATTTACCGTAAGTTTCGATGATTTGATGGACGTCGTGTGGTTTCCCTGCGATTGGAATCTCTCGTGGCCATGTCAACGTCGGACGCCTTGATTCTCCCGGATTTTTGAAAGGCCGGCGATAGACATCCATTTCAGCATCGGATAGTTTCCGCAAAACAGCTGCTGGCAAGATATTTTCTATAACAAAATTCTTGTCGAGCACTAACTCTTCACCCCCACCCGATCGTATTGTCTGAAACAATGCAATTGCCTCCTCAGGCCATTCATCCCATGAATCAATCGGTTTGACAAAGGATTCCATGTATGCAATGGCGTGAATTGACTGGGAATGGCGATACGCCCAATCGAAGCCAAGCGCCGAACCCCAATCGTGAAGTACTAAAGTGATGCGATTCTGCACGTTAAGAGCCTTAAGAAACCTGTCAAGGTATTTGCGATGCTCAATAAAACGATACGATGATGGACCGCTATTAGGTAGCTTATCCGAATCCCCCATGCCAATAAGATCTGGGGCAATGCACCGCCCCATATCAACAAGATGCGGGATTACATTACGCCACTCATAAGAAGATGAGGGATTGCCGTGAAGAAAGAGGATCGGATCTCCCTTTCCTTCATCAACATAGGCCATTTGGAGCCCATGAATTGTGATCTTGTGTTTAGAATATCTCTCTTCTGCTGGAATCTTCAATACGGTTTCCTCTTATCGAATTCTTTTTGTTCAAGTAAGGACAGCTCTTCATCTGTTAGTTTTGTCTCAACCAACTCGATCGGGACTCCTTGTTCTTCGATCATAGCCACTCGATAACCTGGCAATGGGCTATAAGGCCCGAAAAGAATTTTTGCGCCCTCAATTTCTGCATCGAGATCATCTACTTGAAAAGCAATGTGAGGAACCTTTGTGATTAACTCTGGCAGCCCGTGACCTTCAGGAAAGCGGTGCCATTGAATATGCCATTTATTAGCTTCAAAAGGAGTAGAATAAAATTTAAATCTACCTACTTCAACTAAAGTTTCATCTTTTCTCTCTTCTTCAGTAGGAATGCCGTAATGATGATATGTGCGCATGAGGTATCTCTGAACCTAATAGATCAAAATTATAGTGTAAATGATTTTAATTTCCTATGGTCAAAAGCGTTAAGAGCTTCTCTCCAACCTGTCAGCAAAGAAAAGTTGGACAGGGGTTGGACAAAATAACTACCTTCCAAGTTCAGCACTTTCAATGCAAGTCTTTAATCTACTAAAAATTAAGATGCTCGGAGCGGGACTCGAACCCGCACGGGATTGCTCCCAAGGGATTTTAAGTCCCTAGTGTCTACCATTCCACCATCCAAGCAAAGAAAGAAGAAGATTTTAAGATTCAGAAGAGATTGATGCAAGCCCGCATTTTTGTAAAATACGGGCAAAAAATGAAAAACAAAGATTATTGCTCTTCGTCTTCCTCCGGAAATCCTGCACCAGGATGATCAAGCATAGCGTCTTCCATTCCCTTCTTCTCCTGAGCCCCTTTGGCCAAAGAATCCACCTCCTCTACAGGCTTATATTTGCTCAAAGACTCCTTAATCAAAGTAGACGGTGGAGGAAACAACTTAGAAATAAAAGAGGGAGCCTCTTCCACTCCTTGATCCGCAGCTGATGGCTCGTTGGTTACCTCAGATGCAGTCATCCCCACTGGTTCCACTTCCTTACGCTCACGACGGCGGCCCCTTCTCCCTTTCCGCTTACGAGATTCCCGCTCCGGTGCAGGACGAGACTCAGTAAGAGAAGCTTCTTCTTCCTTCAGCTTGCCTCCACCAATCTTAATCGCCTTGTCCGTAGAAATATTTTTCAGAACCATACGAGTCTCTTTGAGCTCTAGGACCTCATAATCACTCACAGGAACTAAAAAAGACTGGGGTCGCTCTAACGAGCGGAAAAAGAAAGAGTGTCCAAAAGACACTACTTCCACAGCATCAACAAAATAATCTTCTCCGCCACTTACCTTGCTGTTCCGGATCGCTAACTTGCATCCTTCGCGAGGGGTAATGACTGTTTCTATGATAGGTTCGCGTGTAAAATTCACTCAATATTCCAAGTGTTAAAGGGTTCAGTTCGTTGAAGTCATCTGGATTCATTCACTTTGGCTCATATACTCCAACAGGTCAACAACACGTCGGGAATAACCCATTTCATTGTCGTACCATGCAATTAATTTATAAAAACGGCGATTCAGCCCAATCCCTGCAAGTTTGTCGTAAATGCACGAAGAAGAATGGCCGATAAAATCGGAAGAGACCAAAGGCTCATCAGTCGTCGCCAAAATCCCTTGGAGATAGGTTCTCGATGCTCGATCCATCGCTTCCCCAATCGCCTCATAAGTCGTATCTTTCGATAGCCGAACCGTAAGATCGACTACCGATACATCCAGCGTAGGAACGCGAAATGCCATGCCAGTAAGCTTTCCTGCTAGTTCCGGCAGCGCTAAGATCACAGCCTTCGCAGCCCCCGTCGAAGCCGGAATAATATTATAGCCAGCAGCCCTACCACCCCTCCAGTCTTTATGAGAAGGGCCGTCAACTGTCGGCTGGCTAGCTGTCAAAGAATGGACTGTGGTCATCAGCCCTTCTTCAATCCCAAATTCATTTAAAAGAACTTTGCAAAGCGGCGCTAGGCAATTTGTCGTGCAAGAAGCATTGCACACCACAAAATCTTTCCGCGGATTATATGTCGTATGATTCACACCCACTACAAGAGTCGGGATACCCTCCTGTCCAGGAGCCGAAATCAACACCCGCCTTGCCCCCGCCTCAATATGCTTCTTAGCACCTTCAAGATGCGTAAATCTCCCCGTAGACTCCACTACATAATCAATTTTGAGATCCTCCCAAGGGAGTTCCGCCGGGTCTTTCAAAGAAAAAACACAGATTTTTTTCCCATCCACAAAAAGATCCGTAGCATCTGAACGAATCTCGTGAGGACAGATCCCATGCACAGTGTCATACTTAAAAAGATAGGCCAGGTTGCTCGGAGGAACCAAGTCGTTGATGGCAACAATTTCTAAATTCGGATGCTTAAGAAGGGTCCTCACTACAAGCCGCCCAATTCGCCCGAACCCATTGATTGCTATACGCTTCGTCATGATTGCCCTCTCTTTCTCGGTGCCCGAAGGATAGTCGAATTTTCAAAGAAAGTAAAGCCAGAAATTGAAAAAAAAACGGCCCGAAACTTGGATTTTGAGCCGATCAAAATCCAAGTTTCGGGCCACACGTAGTATGGCGCTCTTTCGGCAATCTTACTTGAGGTATTCAATGTAACATGTTGGAGCGCTGTCGCCAACTCGCTCCCCTTTCCTGATAATACGCGTGTAGCCTCCGTTACGCGGAGCAAACCTTTCACGTAGCTCACCAAACAGTTTATGGATGATGAGTCGGTCGCGCGAATGGAAATTTGTATTGCCTGACTTCGCCTGGCGAGCTTCTTTGGACGTCAGAGGATTAAAAGCAACCCTCAGGGCGGCAATCACATTTCTCTTCGAGGCTAAGGTGTTTTTCTTCGCGCATGTGATCATCTTATCAGCATGTCTCCTCAGCTCCTTCGCCTTGGTCACTGTAGTCTCTATGCGCTCATTTTCAATGAGCGCTTTGACCATATTCGCGATCATCGCACGTCTATGAGAGCCCGTGCGTCCCACTTTAAATGTTCGTTTTGCATGTCTCATAGCACTGCCTCTCCAGCTTTTTCGGCTAAATAACGCTCAATCACTTCCTTAATGTTGTCACGATGAATGCCATATTTACTGAGGTCCATTCCAAGGGATAAGCCGAGCTCATCCAACTTCTGCTTGATCTCAGTTAAAGATTTTTTCCCAAAATTGCGGAAGCGAAGCATCTCAGATTCAGGCATAACAACCAGTTCCCCAATCGTATCGATCTCTGCGTTGAACAAACAGTTCGTCGAACGAACCGATAGCTCAATCTCATTAATTCTAAGAGCCAACTTCGATAGTACTTCATCACGATCCCGATTCGTCTGCATTTCACCCTTGTCAAAATGCACCACGTGCGTCTTCACTATATCAAACACCTGAAAATGCATGATGCCAATCTGCGCAGCAAACGTCAGGGCCTCGGCAGGTGCAATTCTACCATCCGTTGTAACTTCCAGAATCAACCGGTCAAAATCGGTATCCTGTCCTACCCTTGTATTTTCTACGTAGTAGTTGACAAGCCTTACAGGGGAAAAAGCAGAGTCAATGAGAATCTCATCAAGGGTTGGATCAAAACTCACTTGCCTTTCTGATGGCACATAACCCCTTCCCAAAGAAATACGCAAATCAACCCTCTTATGAAATGGCCTTGTCACAGTAAAAATACCGTGATCTGGATTGACCATTTCATAGTCCGCACCAGCCAAAATGTCTTTCAGCGTTACTTTGTAAGATCCTCCCGCCTTCTCAATCACCTCCTGGCTAATATCAAGAGCTTTAGAAATCAACTTAATATCTCTCGGATGGGCGTCTTCAGAGGTCGATAGCTTGCGAAGCAAAGTCCCCTTTAAATTAAGGATGATGTGGGTCATGTCTTCAATCACGCCCTCTACCGCCATGTATTCATGAGGAACTCCTTCGATTTTCACAGAAAGAATTGCAGGCGCCTCCAGAGAAGCCAACATGATCCTTCTGAGCGAGCTACCAACCGTATGGCCAAATCCACGCTCAAATGGTTCAACTATGAAGCGTGCGAAGGTCGATGTTTGACTAGCTTCATCCAATTTGATTTTTTCTGGCATTTCGAATTTGCCATACTTAATGGGCATGTTTTATTCTCCTTTTATACTCGTCTGCGCTTGCGCGGCCTGCAACCATTATGGGGAACTGGCGTCCTGTCGCGGATAATGCTAACCGCAAGACCTGCACTCATCAGCCCTCTCACAGCGGACTCACGGCCTGACCCCGGACCTTTCAGATTCACCTCACACTCTTTCATCCCTTGAGCCATCGCCTCTCTCGCAGCGTTCTGCGCAGCGACCGTAGCTGCAAAGGCAGAGGATTTTTTAGACCCCGAAAAATTAGCCTTTCCTGCCGAAGCCCAAGAAACCACATTGCCCGCAAGATCCGTGATTGCAATAATTGTATTGTTAAACGTCGCCTTGACGTGAGCTATCCCCGATGGGACTGTTCTTACATTCTTTTTTTTGACGCGAGCCCCAGCTTTTTTCGGTGGCGCCTTTTGCTCTTGCTTAGCCAATGTTCACTCCCTTACTTAGATTTTCTTATTGGCAACTGTTTTTCTCTTTCCTTTGCGGGTACGCGCATTGGTACGCGTTCTCTGACCACGAACCGGAAGACCAAGTCGGTGCCGCAAGCCTCTATAACAATTAATCCCAACAAGACGCTTAATATTGTTTTGGATTTGTCGGCGTAAATCACCCTCAACAACGTAGTCAGTCTGGAGAGTAGCGTTGATACGGGCAATATCATCTTCTGTCAAATTCCTTGCGCGCATATCCTTATTCAACCCCAGCTTTTCAATAATCTGCTTTGAAAGCTCCTTTCCAACACCATAAATATAGGTCAAACTCACCTCTAAGCGCTTGTTGTCCGGAATATCAATTCCTATGACTCTCGGCATAATTTTCGATCCTTTTGTGTCTTAAAATATCATGGTTACTTGTTTAAATACAACCTCTTAGCGGCCCTTCAGTCGGCCCTTTGACATGAAACCTTCGTAACGCTTCATAAGTAGGTGTGACTCAACCTGTTTCGTTGTATCTAAAATAACTCCTACTAAAATTAAGAGGGATGTTCCTCCAAAAAACTGGCTAATATTCGCATCCACTCCTAAGAACTTTCCAACCAAACTTGGTAAAATGGCAATGGTTGCAAGAAACACAGCTCCGGCGAGCGTAATTCGGCTCATGGTTGATTCAAGGAAATCTTGGGTAGGCTTTCCTTGCCGTACCCCTGGAATAAAGGCGCCATTTTTTTTCATATCAGACGCGATTTGCTCGGGTTTAAACTGTGTTGAGGTCCAAAAATACGTGAAGAACAAGATTAACATCACATAAATAATAGTATAGACCCAATTACCTGGAGAAAGATAGTTAGAAAGCTGCCCTAGCCATGTACCCCTTCCTAAAAATTGTCCTATCGTAGCGGGAGGCATCAAAAACGCCGAAGCGAAAATAACGGGGATGACTCCTGCATAATTAATTTTCAAAGGAATATGGGAATTGCCCCCTTGCACTTCATGTCTTCCAACAATTCTACGAGCATATTGCAGCGGGATGCGTCTCTGTCCCTGGATAACAAGGATTGTCCCCACAGTAATCAACACAAAAAGGCCACAGAGGACAAAAAGGGTTGGAAAACTAAGCTGCCCTACCTCCTGCGAACCCAAGTTCAGCTGGCTGATAATCGATCCTATCGTGCTCGGAAATGAGGCCAAAATGCCGACAGCAATGATCAAACTAATCCCATTCCCAATTCCCCTCTCACTGATTTGCTCTCCCACCCACATTAAAAACAGTGTTCCTGCAGTCATGGTGATCATTACGGTCAGGTAAAACAGCCAAGATACACCAAATAAGCTCACATCGAGAATTTCAGGCACAATGATCCCCGGACTAGATTGATTGACTCGTATCACGTAACTTGCAAAAAGTCCTGATTGCATGAGAGAAATAAAAAGTGTCGCCAACCGGGTCCACTTCGAAAGTTTTCGCCTTCCCTGATCGGGGCTCTCGCGAATTTCCCTTTGCATAGAAGGAACAATGGCTATGAGCAATTGCATGATAATGGAGGCCGTGATGTAAGGCATAACTCCCAAGGCAAGGATCGTCATCTTAGCAAAAGCGCCCCCTGAAAAAATGTCGACTAACTGAAACAGATTTTGGCCGCCACCGCTCGCAAATTTAAACAGGCGAATCGCGAGATCTGCATGAATCCCTGGAACTGGTATATAAGCCCCTACTCGGCACACCGCTAGCAAAACTAGCGTGGTAAATATTTTAGCCCGAAGTTCCGGAATTTCAAAGATACGACGCAATGCCTGAAACATGCTTTAAACCTTTTTAAAGGAAATACCCAGATCGTTTAACTTCTCCTCAGCAGTCTTAGAGAAGTGGTGAACTTCGATGCTCACTTTTTTCGTCAACGTGCCGTCGGCAAGAATCTTAATCCCTCCTGGCACTCTTCGTGGAATCAGTTTTTTGAGACGCAATGTTTCTACATTCACCACTTCCCCATCTTCAAAAAATGCCTCGATGGTCTGAAGGCTGATAGAAAACGTCGGTTTCAAAAATGTTCCTCGGGTAAACCCACGGATAGGCAGCTTACGATAGAGAGGAACTTGGCCCCCTTCATATCCAAAACGTCTGCGGTACCCAGAACGGCTCCCATCACCTTTTTCACCACGTCCCGATGTTTTCCCTCTTTTACATCCTGTTCCTCGGCCTACACGGCGAAACTTCCTTGGGGCACGGGTAACATTTGTTAACTCAGATAGACTGGTCATAGAGCTTCAGCTCCTTTCCTTAAAGCAAGGCTTGCCTTGCGGTTTTTGAGTAGTCCTAACCCTTTAAAAATCGCCTTGACTTGGTTGAGGGGATTGCTAGACCCAAGATTTTTTGCCACCACATCTTTCACGCCGCCAAGCTCTAATACAGAACGCACTTTCGAGCCAGCAATGACCCCAGTTCCCACAGACGCCGGCTTTAACAGAATTTTGGCCCCATCCCATTCCACGTACACTTCATGGGGAATCGTAGTTCCTTCCATCTCGATCGTAAAAATGTTTTTCCGAGCGGCTTCAGAACCTTTGCGGATTGCATCCGATACTTCGTTAGCCTTGGCAAATCCATAGCCTACATGCCCTTCGCCATCTCCTACAAGGATGAGTGCCGAAAAACTAAACTTCCGTCCACCCTTCACAACTTTTGAGCATCGATTGATATAGAGAACTTTCTCTTCAAACTCTGTTCCAAAATCTTCCTGACGTCTTTTTTCAGGTTTTTTTCCCATATCTTTCTTTTCCTAAAATTAAAACTGCAATCCTGCTTCGCGCGCGCCGTCCGCCAACGCAGCGACAATCCCGTGATATTTATAGCGTCCGCGGTCAAAAATAACGGTCTCGATGCTCTTCTGTTTAGCAAGCTCCGCAACTTGCTTTCCCAGCTCCCTTGCCGAATGTTTAGATCTCTCTTTCATAGAAAACGTCTTTGATTGCGTTCCCAAGCCAACGAGAGTCACGCCATTTTCATCGTCAATAATTTGCGCATAAATGTGTGCATTCGTCTTTGATACGGAAAAACGAGGCCTTTGAGCACTCCCCCGAAGCGCTTTACGGACGCGCATCACGCGCATCGCCCTAGATTTTTTGCGCTTTTTTTTTGAATTATCCATTACGCCTTACCTTTAGCTGCTTTACCCTCTTTCTTACGAACATATTCGCCTTCATACCGAACTCCTTTTCCTTTATAAGGCTCCGGCGGCTTCACCTCGCGAATTTTCGCCGCAAATTCCCCAACAAGTCTTTTGTCTGATCCCTTCACAGAAATCGATGTCCCCTTGTCAACATCCACTTGAAGCCCTTTGGGAATGATGAGCCAAGTGGGATGTGAAAAACCAAGTTGTAGATCGAGCTTACTACCCTGGACTGCAGCCCGATAGCCAACACCAATCATTGTCAACTTGACCTCAAAACCTGTAGAAACTCCTATCACCGCATTATTCAGAAGCGCCCAATACAAGCCGTAAAACCCATCGTTTTCGATTTTTGACTGATCACAAAAAAGGAGCAGTTTCTGTTCTTTCACACTAAAAGTCAGCCCCACAGGAAGTTGCATTTCCAGCTGTCCCTTAGGTCCCCTAAGGATAACTTTCCCATGTTCTTCTTTCACTTCCACCCCTTTTGGGAGAGAAATCGGCATTTTTCCTAGTCTTGACATATCGTTCCTCTAACTATTACCAAACTGTGCATATTAGTTCGCCGCCAACCTTAAGGTTACGAGCCGTCTCTCCATCCACGACACCTTTGGGCGTAGACAATATCGCAATGCCCATCCCGTTAAAGACTTTCGGAATGCCTGAATAACCAATGTACTGCCTTAAGCCACATTTTGAAACCCGTGTCAACCCATTAAGAACAGGGATACGGCCCTTGGTATAACGCAAAAAAACCCGAACCTTTCGTTGTTCAACATTGACCAAGAAATTTTCAATGAATCCGTGACCTTTCAAAATTTCTAAGATCTTCACCTTTATTTTGCTAAAACCGAAATCGACATAACGGTGTTTCGCGTCCTTAGCGTTTCTCATTTTCGTCAATAACTCCGCAATGGGATCATTAAATGCCATAGTTTCTCTTCTTTTACTTAAATGGAAAACCCAATTGGGTGAGTAATTCTATACAACCTTCATCCGTACTTGCAGTCGTCACCAACGTGACATTCATTCCCTGCACTCTTTTGACTTTGTCAAGATTGATTTCTGGAAAAATCTGTTGGTCTACAATTCCAAAATTGTAATTTCCCCTGCCATCACCTTTCTGAAGAAATCCCCGAAAATCTCGGATGCGCGGTGATACAATACTACAGAACCGGTCTAAAAAGTCATACATCTTTTTTCCCCGAAGGGTAACCATTAAACCTACGGGCTGATTCTCTCTTAACTTGAAGTTTGAAATCGCATTTTTCGTACGAGTTACAATCGGCTTTTGGCCCGATAATAAAGCTAGCTCATCGCTGTGCTCTTGCAGCGCGTTCTTGTCCTTCAAAGCGTCGCCAAGCCCCATACTGATAACAATTTTTTTCAGTACTGGGAGCGCCATCAAACACTTATCGGGGTGCTTAGCTTTCAGCGCTGGCAAAATTACTTCTCGATATTTTTTATATAGCCTAGACATCTTTCACCTTCTTGGCAGCGCGCTGGATCGGCGCTTTTTTCTTGGAGGTCTCAACCTCCGCTTGTTTGGATGCAGAGCCTCGTTTCATCCGATTTCCTTCTTTATCACACAAAGCAACATTGGAGATGTGTATGGGCATTTCCATTTCTACAACTCGCCCCCCTTGCGACTCCTGAGTGCGTTTTAAGTGTTTCTTTCGCACATTCACGCCCTGAACAATCACCCGATCCTCAGATCTAGAAAGCACGGGCCCGATTTTTCCTCGGTCATTTCCTGTGATCACGAGCACCTGCTCGCCTTTTTTGATCCTTTTCGTCATATTAAATCACCTCTGGAGCTAGGGAACTGATCTTCACAAAACCACCATCTCGAACCTCTCGAGCAATAGAGCCAAAAATTCTCGTACCGCGAGGATTATTCTTGTCATCGATGATCACACAGCTGTTGTCATAAAAGCGGAGCGCGGACCCATCCTTTCGATGAATGAAACCTTTTGTTCTAACGACAACGGCCTTCACCACGTCCCCTTTTTTTACAGCGCCCTTGGGATCTGCCTCTTTAATCGAACACACAATAATATCCCCCACTCGAGCATATCTTTTGCGAGAACCTCCCAAAACCTTAAAGCAACGCACGCGCTTAGCGCCAGTGTTATCTGCAACTTCTAGATTTGTCTCTTGTTGAATCATACTACCTCAACTACGCGCCATCGTTTCAATTTCGAAAGCGGCCGGGTTTCCATAATACGCACTCTCTGGCCCAACTCGATTGCATCGCTTTCGTCATGGGCATAATATTTCTTTGAGCGCTCAATGACTTTACCAAATTTCGAATGCCTCATTGTACGCGTTACTTTGACCGTGACCGTCTTCTCCATTTTATTGGAAATGACAACTCCTACATTCTCCTTGCGTCTACCTCTTTCGTTCATACAGCCTCTTTCTCTTTATTCTTTTGCGTGAGAATCGTGAGGATTCGCGCTTTCTCTTTTCTTTTTGCCTTTAATAAATGGGGCTTCTCTATTTTCTTCTGAGTGGCTAATTCATTTTTTAGATAAAACAATTCCCTATCCAACTCTCGAACAGCAGCCTCAAGTTCCTTGACCGACTGACTTTTCCACTCGTTTTTCTTAGCCATTACACTCTCTCCAATCGATCTACAAATTTAGTGCGGATCGGCAGCTTTGCCGCAGCGAGCCTTAAAGCCTGTTGCGCTTCCTCGCGAGTGACTCCGCCCACTTCAAAAAGGATTCTACCGGGTCTGACGACAGCGACATAATGATCCGGAGCTCCCTTTCCCTTTCCCATTCGCGTTTCGGCCGGCTTTTTGGATACAGGTTTGTCAGGAAAAACCCTAATCCAAACCTGTCCTTTCCTGCTAAACGTCCTATTGATCGTTACTCGACACGCCTCAATTTGCCTTGCCGTCAGCCAACACCTGTCCAGTGACTGCATTCCAAAATCGCCAAATTCAACATACGCGCCAGCCTTGGTCAGACCAGTCATCTTCCCTTTTTGCTGTTTTCTATGTTTCGTCTTTTTAGGGCTCAATGCCATCTTATGCCCCCATTGCTACTGTTGGCTTGGGTTGCACAATGACCTCATCACCCTTGTTGATCCATACTTTAACACCAATCGAGCCATAAGTCGTCTCTGCCCGACCTTGTGCGTAATCGATATCTGCCCGCAAGGTATGTAAAGGAATTCTCCCTTCCTTATACCATTCTACTCGAGCAATTTCAGCCCCGCCAATCCTACCAGAAACTTGCACCTTGATTCCTGCGGCTCCAGCATCCATCGAAGTCTGCATGGCTTTTTTGAGAATCCTTCTAAAAGGAATACGTCTCGACAGTTGTTTGGCAATGCCCTCTGCGACAAGCTTGGCATCTAGGTCTGGACGTTTGATCTCTTCGACTTCAATCCAAACTTCTTTACCAGTGAGTTTGCGCAGCTCACTTTTTAAAATGTCAATTTCTGCGCCCTTCTTCCCAATGACCAGGCCGGGTCTTGAAGAAAAAATCGTGACTTCGATCTTCCCACTCATGCGCTTAATCTGAAATTTCGAAGCGCCCTGACACGCCGGCTTGGCTTGCAAGAACTGTCGGATCCGATAATCTTCGCCAATCTGATCTCCAAATTCTTGCTTATTGGCAAACCAGTTCGACACCCATTTTTTACGACGTACAAGTCTGAATCCTATTGGTGATACTTTTTGTCCCATTACTTTTCTCCGATCTCCGTTGCAAGCACGATGGTAAAATGGCTCGTTCTCTTGTTCACTGGAACAGACGATCCTCGGCTTCTAGGTTTTGCTCTTCGCAGAATGGGCCCTGGATCCACTCTTACTTCATGAACTTTCAGTTGCTCGCGTCTCGCATCTATCAGCACAGCTGCATTGGCCACTGCTGTATCGAGCGTCTTTTTCAACAATCTCCCCCCCTTCAGCTTGGAATGCTGAAGCTGCAGGCTCGCCTTCTCTACATTCAGGCCGCGAATAAGCCCAGCTGCATACCTCGCTTTTCGAGGAGAAATTCGCACGTATTTGGTTTTAGCTTTTGCAAATTGCATCTCTTATCCCTTTGGCGCTGCAGCTGCAGCGGTCTTTTTCGGATGTCCCTTAAATTGCCTCGTCGGAGAAAATTCTCCCAGCCTATGCCCAACCATGTTCTCAGACACGTAAACCGTCAGAAATTTTTTTCCGTTATGGACTTCAAATGTATGCCCAACCATATCTGGCACGATCATTGAGCGTCTTGACCAAGTCTTTATAGGAGTCTTCGACCCCTCTTTATTATGTTTATCGACCTTCGCTAGTAAGTGGTGGTCAACAAAAGGACCTTTTTTTAGAGATCTTCCCATAAATTAGTTTCGCTCCCTTTTTCGAGCTTTAACGATCCATTTTTTCGTCTTTCTTTTAGCGCGCGTTCGAAACCCTTTTGTAAACTGCGCCCAAGGAGTTTGTGGATGATTCCCCTTACCACGCCCTTCGCCTCCACCGTGTGGATGGTCTACTGGGTTCATCGCCACCCCACGGACTGTAGGACGAATCCCCATCCAACGAGATCTACCAGCCTTGCCAATGACGCGTAAGTTATGCTCTGCATTGGAGACAGCCCCAAACGTCGCTCGACAATTTTCATGAATCATTCTGACTTCCCCAGATGGCATACGAACGGTCGCATATCCGCCACTTCTAGCTAAAAGCTGTGCTGAAAGGCCTGCTGATCGAACCAGCTGAGCACCACAACCTGGCTTCATCTCGATATTGTGAATCACGGACCCAAGAGGCATAAATTTCAACCTCATACAACAGCCAATTCTAAAGGGGGGATCATCGCTGGTCTGTACCATACTACCAACCTTGATGCCCTGCGGGGCAACAATGTAGCGCTTTTCTCCATCCCCGTACACTAATAAGGCAATCAACGCAGACCGATTGGGATCATATTCCACAGATGTCACTTTCGCCGGGATATTTTCCTTATCCCTCTTAAAATCAATCGTTCTAAATAGCTTTTTATGTCCTCCACCCTTGTGCCTACAAGTAATATGGCCGCTGTGGTTCCTTCCGTTACCGCGTCTCTTACCTTGACGCAAACTCTTGGGAGATTTTTTCTCCCCAGGCATAAGTTCCAGAAGAACAGGAAGCACTAACTTTCTTTGCCCAGGAGTAGTGGGTCGAAATTTTTTTGGCATTGTTAAACACCTGCCTCTATCATGTCGCCGGGACGGAGCGTCACGACTGCTTTTTTAATTCTAGATGTTTTTCCTAAATGGCCTCTTACCCGCCTTGCTTTAGAGGGCACATGGATCGTATTCACTTTGACAACTTGAATTTTTTTGTCTTTATAAATCTCTTCAATTGCACGAGCGATTTGCGTCTTATTGGCCTTCCCATCGACTTCAAACACAATCTTCGGACTCTGACAGCGGCTGAGAGATAGATTGCTCTTGGCATTCACCAGGTTTTCTAACACCCGGCTCTTCTCTGTCACTCGACGCCTTTTAATAATACTAAATGGATTCATGATGCTCCTAAAATCGAAAGAAATTCATCCAAAGCTGAACCGAGTACTACGAGTTCGCTCGCACGAGCAAGCTCATATCCATTGATCAAAGCTACCGGCGAGTGCTCTTTTTTAGGGAGGTTACGGATACTTTTAACCAAATTGTCAAGAGAATCTGAGCGTTCCCCTCTTTCAGAAAGAACAAGAACTCTTTTCTCGATAGACCCCATGTTTTCAAAAAATTCAACCATTCGTTTAGTTTTTGGTGCTTTGAGTTCGCCTTCTAAGATCGCAACATGCCCGCCCTGAACTTTTTCCATAAGAAGAGTACGAATGGCCGCCCGTCTCTCTTTTCTATTAATACGAATATGCATGTCAAATTTCGGTCGTGGCCCATGCACAACTCCGCCACCCTTGTAGTGCGGCGCAGCTAAATCTCCTTGACGTGAACGACCCTGCCCTTTTTGGGGATGTGGCTTCCTTCCCGTGCAATTCACTTCCCTACGGACTTTTGTGTTAGCGGACCACTGCCGCGCATTCTTTCGGATCGCAACGATATAATCCTTCACCGACTGCGGATGGGCTCCGCCTTTTAGAAGGGCATCATCGAGATCTACCACCCCAACTTCTTTCCCTTGCAAATCATATTTTTTGAGTGTTGCCATGAGCTTTAACCCTTCTTACTCGCTTTTCTGATGTACACAATCCCACTTCTGGCTCCAGGCACAGCGCCCTCCACAAGGAGAAGATCTCCTTTAATAGCGACAACTCGCAAATTCTGAACCGTTTTGCGGTCGCCACCCATTCGGGAAGCCCTTTTTCCTCCAGGGAAGCATCTTCCAGGAGTTGAACGCATCCCAGTCGAACCCATATGTCGATGAAACCCGGAGCCATGCGCCGCCGGCCCCCCAGCCATATTGTAAAGCTTCATGACTCCCTGGAACCCTTTCCCCTTACTTACCCCTTCCACATCGACAAATTCGACATCCGCAAAAATGCTGGCATCGAGCTTTTGCCCCACTTGGTAGTTATCAACCTCATCGAGGAGGGATTCGCGAATTACACGATGCGGCGCAACTTTGTGTTTCGCATAGTGCCCCTTGAGCGGTTTTTTGGTGCGCGCAATTTGAGATTCTGTCTTCGTAATGCCACAGAGTTGAATGCCATTGTACCCATCCGTTTCCTTGCGCTTAATTTGTAAAACCGTATTCGGCTCAGCTTGGATAACTGTACAGACGACACGCTTACCGTCTTTATCGAAAACTTGAACCATCCCTTTCTTTTGCCCAATCAATGTAAGTGGCATAGGTCTTCCTTCTCAATTTTTTAACATGCCTCGGGGAAATGCAAAGAGGAGACCCCTCTTATTGCCAACCGCGCTTAACCCTTACAAAGCCATTCTTTAGAATAAGGGTGGCATGCGTGAAATACGATCGTAACCGATCTACTTTAAGTATAGGCTCGTAAGGATAGCTAAGCTCTGGAATTTATCTCAAGTAGTTTTTTTCTTTTTAGGGACAACAATGATATCCCCATCCTTCAAAAGCCTCTTTTTTTGAAAAAATTTCCGGTCTGTTTCTTCTGTGAACACTACTTGTGACTTAAGGTCGCAAACACGCGCTCCGACCTTAACAGTCATGGAAACGGGTTCGCGGATCTCCCCGCCTATCTGAATTTGGAGCTGCGAGAGCGTTGGGATTTCTATACACACGGACTCGTAAATTTTTTCTTTTAAAGAAAGATTCGCTAGATTGGCAAAACGCTTAGGTCTAGCCTTCTTTAATACAGTCTCTAGAGTCGTTCCAGACTCCATTTTATACTCGCCTGGGCGAAAGACCTCCCCATTGACAGTAACCAGAATATCATCAGGGGTCGCTTCAAAAAGTTGAATTTCTGAACGGGCCCGATAGAGGTTGACCTTTGCTACTCCCACTAAAGCGATCATGACTATTAGGGCGCCAACAATAAACCACCATTCTGAACGAGGTAAGCTATTTTTTTGCATGATCTTAACTATGGAAAGCAGCTGGAGTTTGTTTTGCACAGGGCAAAAAACATTCTTTGCCCTGTCATAAAAAATTTAAGCTGTAGCCGCACTAATACATAGCTGAGGCGAGATAGGCTTATTGAATTGAATAAGCGCTAGATCCCTAGTCTTTGTATAGAAATGAGCGCCCATAGCAGAAAGTGTAGAGACAAGCTTCAAAAGGATCGTTGGAAGGGGAAGAAGTAAAGAAGGTCCACCAGACGAAAGGGCCATGAGCCCCGACACGCTGGTAACAATCGAACTTACTTTAGCCACCAACCTCATGAAAGCTTCCTTCATTGTGTACGACAATCTATTCACAATAGGAGGAATGTCCTTTGCCCCCTCCACTACTACTTGCTGCTGTTTCTGACTATGAGCTTCGTTGATATCTGTCGCTGCAATAACTACACTATATACATCTGCAAAAAGATTCACCACATTTGCCGACGTCATCACGTTAGGCAAAAATACAGCAGCAGCATAAAGCCAAGAGGCCGCCGCATCAGCAATTTTCTGAATTCTCTCAATGAAGGCACTGCGAGATCCCTGCCATCCCTCACGGAGCGATGCCCACCCCTCACGTGTCGTTTGAGGCAGCCGCGCACAGTTCATCATGCTGCACGCTGTCCCTAAACGATTGGCAATGGCGCCAAAATATTCAGATAACGTATTACCAAATCGTTCCAAAACAAGCGAAACGAGCTGTAAAACTCGATCACCCAATTGCAAGCACCGAAAAGCCCCACTCGCCGTTTGTGTATAGTTCACCAAATGATGAAACCAGCCAAAAGGCTTACCTTCAGGACTTGCATAATCTGGATTACTTACTTCCCCGAATAAGGGCTCCAGGCCTACCGAGTCCTTAGTCTTCACTGGCAACGCAGCACTAGCCGACATAAATCGCTCCCTGTTTTCTTAGCGAAAAGAGATGTTATAGAGAGACGCTCTTAATGTAAAGAGACTTTATCACATAAACAATATTTTTTTTTGACCTCGCAGCCAATCTGGGGCATTCATTTTCTTTTTACCTTCAGGTTGCACTTCGAGAAGCTCTATGGAACCATGCTTACAGCCAATTTTTCTGCCCTTTAACTGTTTGAGCGGAATTTCTTCTACCGAAAGGGCGGCACTTAAAATTTTTACTCTCTTTCGTTCTTCCCCAACCTGGCAATAGCACCAAGCGCCAGGTCTCGGTGATAGCGCGCGGATCTGATTATGCACCTCCAGATTGCTTTGATCCCACTGGATCAAGGTTTGTTCAGGCTCAATTTTTGGCGCATAAGTAGCAAGAGAGTGATCTTGAGGTGTGGCTTCTGGAATCCCTTCTTCATACCGGCGGACAATGTCGAGTAAAAGAGGTTTTGTCAGAGCTATCAAAATCTTTTCTAGCTCGCCAAAGGTCATATCGATGGGGACGGCAGTTTTCGAGACGGCAAGAACATCCCCGGCATCCATTTTTAAAACCATTTTTTGTATCGCAACGCCTGTCGCTTTTTCGCCTTGCATTAAACAGCGCTGCATTGGGGCGGCTCCCCGATACTTAGGGAGTAGCGAAGCATGCACATTGATACATCCCAACGGAGGAATATCAAGCAGTTTTTGCGGCAAAATTTGACCAAAAGCAACAACCACATAAAGATCGGCTCCGAGCTTTTTTAAACGTTCCAAAAACCATTCCTCTGAGACTTTTAATGGCTGTAAGACTTCAAGTTCTGGCCTTTTTTCCAAAACAAGCTCTTTCACAGGAGAGGGACTGCATTGCAAGGAGCGTCCCTTAGGCCGATCCGGTTGGGTAACAACGGCAAGGATTTGCACTTTTTTTGCGAAAAGAAAATCCAGGATTTCCTTTGCAAAATAGGGCGTTCCAAAGAAGATGATTTTCACTAGACCTCTTTCGAAACTCACACCTTCTTAACTCACCTTACGCCCATAAGGCCCCCTGTGTGCGTAAGGTGAGTTCTTAATCTTCGAAGTACAACTCTTCCGTTTCATTGAGAGGACATTTTGCAACCCCTTCAAGGCCGAGTAATCCCCGTTTTGATGACCTACAAAACGCAATCCAATGATCCACTTCTTTACACGGAGTAAGTTCGCCTTGAATTTTTTCCAACGCCTCTTCGAGGTGAAGGCCGTACCTGTAGGTAATTTTGAACGCCTTACTGAGAGCGACGCGCACATCTAATGGAAACAAATGACGCTTGAGGCCAATGATATTAATCCCACCAAACTTATAGGGAAATCCACCCCCGACAGTATAAGGAGGGACATCTCTTGGCACGCGGCTAAACCCGCCGACCATAGCATAGCAACCGATACGAGAAAATTGATGTACTGGCGTCATCCCGCCGATGATCGCATAATCTTCTACAATGACATGCCCGGCCAGCATTGCGCTATTGGACATCACCACTTTATTCCCAATTTCACAGTTATGCGCCACGTGGCAATAGGCCATAATCAGGCAGTCATCACCTATTCGGACCGTGGAATTTTCCTGACAAGAAGAGTTAATTGTGACAAATTCCCGAATTTCACATCGCTTACCGATGGAGACAAACGTTTTCTCTCCCCGATACTTCAAATCTTGTGTTTTGGTTCCGATACTGGCACCAGGCCATACGACTGTACTATTACCTATGGTAGTATTTCCATCAATATAGGCGTGGGACTTAATCACTACATGATCCTCGAGGGTCACCGTGCCTTTAATCACAGCAAAAGCTTCGATCGTCACATGATTCCCAATTTGCGCTCCGGGTTCTACAATGGCTTGAGGGTGTATATTAGACATGAAAATCCGATTTTGAGATTACAATTGGTCTTTATCTACAAGGGCAAAGCTCAATTCTGCTTCGACAGCTAGGACTTGCCCAATCATAGCTTTCGCCTTAATTTTTCCGCCATTTCCACTTATATGTTGCGCCTTTGCATACAAAAGAAGCGCATCGCCAGGCAGTACAGGCCTGCGAAACTTCGCTCCCGTAACATTTAAAAGAACAGCAATCTTTTTCACATAGCCTTTCTGGTGAACAAGGACGCCACCAGTCTGCGCTAAAGCTTCTAAAATCAACACGCCAGGCATAATGGGTACACTGGGGAAGTGCCCTTGAAAAAATGGCTCATTGACTGTCACATTCTTCAACCCAATGATCTCATTTTCTTCCAAGTTGATCTCTAAAATTCGATCCACAAGAAGAAAAGGATAGCGATGAGGAAGAATTTTTTCGATGTCCTTCGCATTAAAGATGAAGGGACGTTTGTTTGGCTCCATTACGGGCACTCCAACGTTTCGATCAATTTCGCAAAGGCTATATTACTAGAATGACCGGAGCGAACCGAAATGATATGTCCTAAAATAGGCCCTAACAAGAAAAAGTCCCCAATTAAGTCCAAAATTTTATGTCTGACCATCTCATCTGGAAAGCGAGCCCCTTCGGGATTCATAATTTGATCTTCCCGGATCACCAAGGCATTTTCCAGCCCGCCCCCTTTCATCATTCCCCTTTCTATAAACGGGAGGATTTCTTCATAGAGGGAAAAGGTCCGACAAGGCGCGATTTCCTCTCTAAAATGTCGAGGATTCACTTGGACCGTGTAGTACTGCGAGCGAAGCAAGGGGGATTGGGGATAATGCAACGTATAACTGACACGAAACTCATTCGATGGAAGGGCAATGAGATGAACCTCCCCTTCTGACCAAAAAATAGGCCTGGAAATTTTCAGTACACGGCGATCTACATCTTGTATAGAGATCTCAGCTTGTTCCAACAAATCACAAAAAAGCTTTGCGCTACCATCAGCCGCTAAGATTTCAGGCCCCTCTACCTCAATTTGCGCATTATCGACTCCCATTCCCTTCAGCGCAGAAAGAAGATGCTCTACCATATGAACACTCGCATCCACTGTGGCGAGTCGGGTGCAACGAGGAGCTTCACGAACAAATCGCAAGCAAGCAGGAATTTGGGGTTTTCCTGGAAGATCTACGCGCGTAAATACAATCCCCGTATTGGGAAGGGCTGGAAGAATTTTTAATGCAACCTTCTCTCCTGTAAACAGCCCGATACCAGAAGCAGAAACCTCCTTTGCAATCGTTGTTTGCTTTTCCCCTTCTAAGGAGGGCTCTGAGCCGACCAATCCATTACCTCTATTACTCGGAAAATCTAGCTAGAAAATTAACCGAGTTATACATTTACGGCAACTTTTTCTTAAGAGATACAAGATCATGCCCAAGGAACTAATAGTCAAAATCCCTGCATCGCCCCACAAAGAGTAAAGGGTTCGATAAGACTGCATAGGGAGCGTCAGATGCATGGCATAAACCTGTGTTTCTGACTTAGGTAAAACTTTCACCACGCGACCAAAACAATCGATCGCGCCTGTAATTCCCGTATTACAAGAGCGCAAAATAGGCACTCCATTTTCAACCGATCGGACCCGACCATGATGAAAATGTTGTTCAGGCAGTTTTGAATGCGGAAACCACACGTCATTGGTAATATTGACAAAAAGTTCCGCACCCAGCAGGCGGCACCTCCGGATTAAATGGCCAAACGTCTCCTCCAGGCAAATGGAAATACCGATCGGTACATGTGAGTGAAAAATTTTACTCTCCTTGCCAGGATCAAACGAGCTATAAACGCCAAAACTGGCTGAAACAAATTGAGAAAACCTTCTAAATTGGCTAGCTGGAATGTATTCTCCAATCGGGACCAAAATTTGTTTTTCATACCGAGAGTACTTATTTTTCCAAGGAACAAAATGAAAAGCAGCATTGTACTTTCCCGTCCAATCACGATCATCAAGCCCCACGATAATATCCGCTTCGTGTTGATTGGCCAGCGCCTGGAGAATGAATCCATTGTTCACTTTCCACTGTCCTTCACTGAATATCGCAAAAGGACTCTCCAATGGAGGAAAGAAATCCTCCTGCACGATATGTTTTACATCGTCCAAAGCATACCCAGCAACATGCGCTCCTAAAGGAAGAGCTGCTTCTGGAAATAGGATAAGATCTGCTTTTTTAGACCCATCCAGCACGTGCAAAATGCGCTGCCATTGCACAAGCGGAGAAAGGTAGGCTTCAGGCATATCGAGAAATAAATCTTTTTGTTCAGGGAAAAGCCCCGTTTGGATTAGGAGCACCTCAAGCTTTTTCGAAACAGGGGCCGTCCGTTCAATCACCCACTGGTGGGTCCACCCAAAAAGGTATGGAAAGCACGCTAAAGCTCCCCAGCAAAAAGCCAGTTTTTTACATTTTTCAGTCCACGCTTTTAGAGCCCATAAGTTAACCCAAAGGACCCAAAACGAAAGCCCGAAGATCCCACACACAGACGCAAACTGCAAAGAATAGTGAGAGCCTGCCAGCGCAAGGCCTATCTGATTCCAAGTAAAGCCGCAAAAAAAATAAAGTCTTAGCCATTCAAAAACCACCCAACAACCCGATACTGCAACCATCCGAAAAATGGACATCCAGGGGCTCACCAAAAAAGATAAAATGCCGAATTGAACCCCCATGCCAAGAATCAAAAACAAATACAAAACATAGATCAAAGGCCCCATGTAGTCTGTAGTTGCCATCCATGAGAGTTGTACGCCTTGCACCAAAGAAAACCAGAGGGCTGCAAGTAAAAATCGGTCCCGCCTCCTTCTAAACCCTAAAAGACCCTTCCAGAACAGCGCATACCCAAAAGCTCCCGCCAGGTAGCCCAGCCACGGAACCCATGCAGGTTGCGCAAAGGCAGTAACCAAAAAACTTAGAACAAAATACACCCAACGTGATGCAAAAACTGGCAGCTGAGCTGCACCAAAACGCTGCAATTTAGTGGTCGAATAAGGGGGTTGTAGGCTCATCAAATCGGTTTACTAGACCTCTTGTATAACCCAAGTTCTGAGGTCTACTGAAATGGGTGTCTTGGTTTTGGAGGCGCCGCTTGCGTTGTACCTTGGAGCACAATCAAGATCAATCCCCCCACAATAGCCACATTCTTGAGAAAATGGATCAGTTGCAACTCGCGCATCGCGCCATCAACATACCAAAACTGATGCATGATAATTGTCGTTGGAACGAGAAAAAAAATCAATAAAAGAGCTCCTAACTTTTCTTTGATGCCTAACAACACTAAAAGCCCCCCCAAAAGCTCAAAAAGAGTTTCTACCAACAGGATGAGTGGCGTTAGGGGGATGATGAAATGTAAAAAATTATGAAAAAAATCGGAAGATCCAAGGAATGCTTGCCAATCGCTAAGCGTCTGAAGGAGAAGCTTTTCCGCATCATGCCAGTGTAAAATTTTGTTGACAGCCCCAGCCAAGAACACAAGACTGATGAAAAATCGGGTAACCACCGTGGTTGCAAGTCTAATTACTGCCATAAAAAACCCATTCCAGGGTAAACTTCTATCCTATATGAGAATTCCTTTTTGCGACTACCACATTTGTATCCTGCTAAAAGAGCTATTTCAGCAAAAAAAGCCTTTGGATCTTTTATTAAACGAGTATTTTCGCTCCCATAAAAGCATTGGGTCGCATGATCGCAAAAAAATCGCAGATACCCTTTTTCGGTTGGTTCGCTATAAAAGCCTGTTTATCTATCTCGCCTCTTCTTCAGAACCCGCCCACGTGCTGAGGTGTTTTCAAAAAATTTCTTTAGAAAACTGTTGCAACGATCCAGCCATTCCAGAACCCCATCGACTAGGCCTTAATGAATTTCTCTACAATCAACTAACATCCCAGTTTGGGAAAGAACGCACTCGAACGCTCTCTTTCATCCTCAACTCTGAAGCGCCTATCACCATCCGAGCCAATAGCGCTAAGACCACAAGAGACAGCCTGCTAACTACCTTAAGTTCTTTGGGCGTGTTTCCTTGTAAAATAGCTCCAATGGGCATCCAATTTAAAAAAAGGGAACCTCTGTTCAGCCTTCCCGAATTCAAAGCGGGTCTTTTTGAAATGCAAGATGAAGGGAGCCAACTGGTAGCAGAGCTTGTTCGCGTGCAACCGGGCGACCATTTTCTAGACTATTGTAGTGGCTCTGGAGGCAAAGCTCTAGCCATCGCTCCACTAATGCAAGGGAAAGGACAAGTCTACCTTCATGACATTCGCCCCTGGATTCTCCAAGAGGCGCGAAAACGAATGAAAAGAGCGGGGCTTCAAAATGTACAGTTTGTCTTACCCAGAAAAAAAGTCGATTGGCTTCTCGCCGACGTTCCTTGCACTGGCACTGGCACACTGAGAAGAAACCCCGACGCAAAATGGAAGCTCGACAGAGCAACTCTCGAGAGGCTTGTCGTAGAGCAAAGAGCCATTGTCAAAGAAGCCGTCGCCTTCTTAAAGGAGGGCGGTAAATTCGTCTATGCGACATGCAGTCTTCTCAAAGAGGAAAATGAAGAGCAAGTCGAATATTTTTTAAAAACCTTCCCACTACAACTAGAAGAAAAGCCTTTATCCCTTCTCCCAGAATATGGCAGGCATGACGGATTTTTTGCCGCTGTATTCAAAAAACAAACTTTGGTATCATGAACACGTTATGAAAAAGCTAGCGATCTTTCTTTTGACTCTATCGACTCTTTCTGCGGAACCCCTCACTGACTTTCAGCAAGATAAAAAACTTGCCATCCAAAACTCCATCCTAACTCAAGTTAACGGCAAGATCATCTCCATGATAGATATCAAAAAAAAAATGGATGTGACGTTCCACCAAAATTATCCTCAAATAGAACACTCTAGTTTGGCTCGCTGCCAGTTTTATGAGGCCAGCTGGAAGCATGTTTTAAAAGAGATGATCGATCAGGAACTAATCATCGCAGATGCTGCCGATAAAGAGATTAAGGTTACAGACGGTGAAGTCAGAGAAGCCTTAGAGGAGCGTTTCGGACCCAATGTCACCCATACCCTTGATGCCATTGGACTCACCCGCTCTGAAGCGTGGGATATGATTAAAAATGAGATGATCGTCCAACGAATGATGTGGTGGTTTGTTCATCAAAAAGCCCAAATGACAATCACCCCTCAAGATATCAAACACGCCTACTACCTCTACCAGAAAGAACACCCCTCTTATACTGAATGGACCTATCGTGTCGTCTCCATTCGGATCGATGTAGATGGGGAAGAAGCAGCCCAACAAACGCATCAGCTCCTGCTGCTTTCTGGAAAATCGCCTGATCTCTTACAAACGGAGCTGAAAAACCTGGAGCGTCCCGGAATGACAATCTCCATATCCAATCCATATACAGCTAAAACTCAAGACCTCTCAGAGATCCATAAAAAATCCATCGAAACCTTAAGTCCCGGCTCCTACAGCGCCCCAGTGGCTCAATTAAGCCGTAGAGACAATCAAATGGTTCATCGCATTTTCTATCTCGAAACTAAAACAGATGTGCCAGCCCCTTCGTTTCACCAAGTGGCAAGCCAACTGCGTGATGAACTCGTTCAAAAAGCTTCCATGGAAGAATCGCAAGCCTATATTACGAAGTTGCGCAAACATTATGGGTATGAGACCATTCTTCCTAGTCTAGAAAATCTGCATCCCTTTTCCTTGCAATAAATACCCTTTGGCAATTGGAGGAAAGGAATTTCATGAGACCAAGTGAACTCGCTGCGTTTTTAAAGCGCATTCAGACCCACCCTAAAAAGAGCTTGTCTCAAAATTTTCTCATCGACTCGAATATTATTAGAAAAATAATCGAGACCGCGGAGATCACTCCTGGGGAATCCATTCTGGAAATTGGGTCAGGGCCCGGGGCCTTAACAGCCGCGCTTTTGGATAAGGGAGCGCAGGTTTGTGCAGTTGAAATCGATCACACTTTTGCAAAAGAGTTACACCGTTTTCAAAATGGAAACCTCCAAGTAATCGAAGGCGATTTTTTAAAGGTTCCTTCCCTTTGCTTGCCAAAGAGGCCTAAAATTGTAGCCAACCTCCCATACCATATCACAACACCTATTCTGGAAAAAATTTTTTCCCACCCATTTTCAAGCCTCATCATCATGGTGCAAAAAGAGGTGGGAGATCGAATGAGAGCTGAAAAGGGAAAAAATTTTGGGCCTCTTTCCCTTTTTGTCCAATTCTATGCCTCTTATCAAAATTCATTTATTGTACCGCCCGCTTGCTTTTACCCTCGGCCTACCGTGGAGTCCATGGTAATTCGACAGGATAGCATTCTCCCTCGAGAGGTCGACATCCCTGGCTTTTTCCAACTGATCCGCCGATCTTTTCAGAAAAGAAGAAAAATGCTCACGAGCACTCTCCCTATTGAAAAAGAGACCACACGGCAAGCCCTGCTAAAAATCGGAAAAAGAACTGACGCCAGGCCGGAAGAGCTTACTTTCTCTGAATGGATGTTCCTATTTAAAGAGATTGAACAACCACTTTCGCAATGTAAAAAATAGCCTTCCCTTGACTTCCTCTCGAGCAATCAAGTCCCCCTTTTCTAAAAACCTTCCATCATCGGTAAGGATGTGCACCTCTCCAACCTTCTGCCCCTTTCGAATCGGAAGCTCGCTGATATTCCAATGTAAAACTGCTTTACATTTTGGCTCTTCAGAAGGGAAGTATGCGATAGAAAGTGGCTTCACCAAACTCACCTTTACCTCTGACTTAGCACCTAGCACCCTCTTTTTTAAAGTCGTTTCAGGGCCCATTAAGCGTCTACTGACTTTTTCTTCTGCAAAGGCAGTATCCAAAAGTTTTTTCGTATCCTCATAGCGCATCAACCGATCTTTACATCCCAAGACCACTGCAATAAGAGCCCTTCCTTCATGCTCTGCTATCGTCACGCAGGTGTGTTGCGCCGCTGCGGTATAACCCGTTTTGCCCCCGATTGCTTTAGGATAGTAGTATCGACTACCCGGCTTGACAAAGGGGTTTGTCGTAACCAACTCTCTTTCCGGCTGTTTGTTCGTCTGAGGCGGACAAAAAGTCACAGTTCCAATAATCGTTCTGAATGTGGGAATCTGCAGAGCTCGGCGCGTCATGAGCGCGACATCATAAGCAGTCGTCCAATGATCAGGATGGGTCAACCCATGTGGATTGCTAAACTGTGTGTTTTTACAACCGATCTTGCGTAAATATTCATTCACCCTCTCTATGAATTGCGGCACTGACCCGCTTCCTATATTTTCTGCAAGAACATTAGCCGCATCGTTACCTGAGACCATCAGCAAGCCGTGAAGAAGAGCCTCTACGGTTAAGGCCTCGCCAATCTTCAGCCCCATTGTAGTCCCATCCTTATCTAGCCAGTAAGGAGGATACTTTTCCCAATCTGTTGAAGGCCTTCTCTTTAAAGATTCAGTAGAGACGACACATACCTGATCTAGCTGAACTTCTTGATCTAAGATGTAAAGAGTCGTCCCGATTTTTGTGATACTGGCTGGATAACTAGGCACATGGGCATGCTTTTCAAACAGTAGAGCCCCCGTATCTGCATTCATTAAAATGGCAGACGCTGCGCCCACTTCTAATTCAAGGGATTTCCCATAAAGGCAAAAAACGAAAAAGAAAAAGATCGCTCTCAAAATATACCGAAGCTGCGCTTACAATTGTACCAATCCCAAGAAATAATGTCATACTTGACAAACTAATATTTTTTGTCTAACCTGAACATAGGGAGCGGGGCAAACGGAGGTAGAGCATGCTGAACCCAATTCAGATCGAGGAAGCCTATAAAGAGTTTGTCAATAATCTCCCAAGCTGCGCTCACGATGGCATCACCCCGATCGACCTCTCTTATCTCCATGGACATGGCCTTCTATCTTCTCTTTCAGAAGAGAATGGGGAACCTGACGATCTAACCCAATACTTCCATGTCATTGAGAGTGTTGAAAAAGTCACCCTATTCAATGAGCAGTTCATCGTTTGGATCATCCCCAAAGTAGAATCAGACCAACCCATGACCTATGTTCTCATCGCCCTCAATCACCCAGAAAAAGCTCAGTTAGAGGTGATCTTCTCAACACGAGGGGTTTATAACAGCCCTCGCTACGTGCTCAAGGTACTGCAACATGTGCTCGTCGATATGTTGGAGACGGAAGAGACTCTTACCCTGTATGAGAAAAATGGATAGAAGGCCTCTATATTATGCAAGAGGTCTAGAGACGCGCTTGACCAAAATTAACAGGTTGCTATCCGATCTCTCATAGCGGACCTCATCCATGCATTTTTTGATAAAGTGAATCCCCAATCCACCCACTTCTCTTTGATCCAATGGTAAGGCGAGGTCTAATTCTTTGCGATGTAACGGGTTAAAAGGAGGTCCTCGATCCAGAAGGCGAATTTCCACCCCATACGGGAGCTGTTGTACGCCTATCTCCACTTCTCCTTTTTGATTGCAAAAGCTGTGGGTTATGATGTTTACGACTGCCTCTTCTATAGCCAGCTCAATATGATTCAGCTCATTTTTTCTAAATCCGACTCCCTTAACACAATCTAGGACCCACTCTTGCATCCGTCGAATCGAGCTGATCTCAGCGCTAAAGACTCTTTGTTCCACAAGCTTGAAGATAGCGCATCCACAATTTTCTTCGCAATTTGCCGATATAAAGGGGTTTGAGCCGAACTTTCCGCAGAATTAATGGGTTCTAGCTGCCCCAAGGAAAATGGCAGCACAGTCACTGTTATCCCCTCAGGATTTACAAAAGTCAGATCCCGAATCGAGTCCCCATCCACGTAATCGTAATCAGCCTCAGCGGTAAGGGTGTAAGGGCCATGCACCAACTCTCCCGACCTATAAAGACCTGCTTTAACGCTTAAGCTCTTCCGTCCTTCCGTTGCGAGTAAGTTGTTCCGCACCTTGCCCTCCACTTCTTGCGGGTCAATGCGAAATCCGATCTTTTCTATATTGCAAGCGACAATGGCCACTTGCAGTACATAGTCACCTCCCGAAGAAACGACATCAACAAGCCCCCCTACACTTAACTGCTCAATGATTGCAGAGGTTAAGAACCCCTCTTCATCGCCAAGGATAAAGGGCACGCTAACTGTTGGAACAATAGAATCTGGGTGCTCGAAAGTCCACTGATATCCGCAGGAGCTAAGAAGGCTACAGCTGAGGAGAAGACTCGAGAGTCTCGAGCTTTTTCCTGGAAACATGGGCAGCCTCCGTGTCGGGATACTTGGCAATCACCTTATGGTAGTAGAGAATCGAGGCTGGAATTTTTTTGGTCCGCTCAAAAAAATACCCCGTTTCATAGAGACTTCCACCAAAAATCTCTTGCATATCTCGATAAATTTTTTCAGCTTCCTCAAGCCTCGGCTCTCTTGGGAAAGCTAGGCGAAATTTCCGCAAATTCAGCAAACTTAAGTCTAAAATTTCAGGGTCTAAGTTCTGCGCCTGACACTGAAGCAAGTAGACCTTGCTTTTTTCTAAATAAGCCTCAGCCGCTAATTCGTGCTTCGGGAATCTTCTAATTAACACATCCAGAGTCTCTATGCTTGGTTTAAAATCCTCCAGGTAGGTCTGTATACGCGCCTTATAAAGTAAGGACCGGATGGCTAAATCAGAATGGGGGGAGACGGCAATGACTTCATCAAAAATTTCGATCGAGTCTTCCTTGGCTGGCACCCAGGCAGGCATTTTAATGGAGCCGAACAACCTCTTATTCTTGCCGTTAGCATAAGCTTCCGCAATGCTGTATTTGTATTCTATGGCTTCCTCGAAATGTTTGGGAGAGACAACATGGTTCAAATAAGCGGAAAAAGACTCATTGGCAGCTTCGTAATAGCCCAGCTTAAAGTAAGCCTCTCCCATAAAATAAGAGGCTTCCTTAGCAAAAGCGGTAGTCGCATAATTATAAGAGATCAAATTTGCATAATCAATGACTGCCCACCAATTGCCGGCATTCAGCGCCTGTTGAAGAGCACTATTATATTCCTGCACCGAAGGTCCCTCTTTCCACTCTAGCTCATGCTCATCCAAAGCCGTTAGTGAGGAAAAACCAAAAAACAGAACCCAGAGAAACATTTTCATGGGAGTACGTTAGAACATTCCAGATTTGGTGTCAACTCTTTTGCATCTCCATTCAGGATAAGAAAATCGAACCAAAGGTCGCTATCAGCTCAGCCAGTTTTTTCTGAAATTCTGAGTTTGCATTGACGCCCCATTGAGAGTCCACAAAAACAGTGCCGAGCCGCTTGCTACCGACACGAAAATGCATCTCTAGCGTTGATTTACCTGGATAAGAACGGAAAAGCTCCTTGAGTTGAAGGATTTGACTGAAGCGTACCCGATCAGCGTCTACTTCTATGGAAAGTTTAGAGATGTTTTCTTTTTCTACCTTGCCCTCCTTTTCTTGCTTGGCCTTCCGCTTGTTATCGAAGCCAGTCTTAGCTTTGACTTGCTGTCTGATCTTTTCCAATGCATCGTCGCAAAGCTTGATCCTTTCCTCGTCAATGCTTACAAGATCGTCTAAATAGCGGCATGAAAGCTGACTCGCCCCTTCTTTTTTTTCCAGCTGTAAAATTCCATAAAGGAGCTGATTCTCATTGAGTAAAGCCCCTTTTTCCTCAAATAATTCAGACCATACAGGCAGCTCAAAACGCTCTATCCCATCGCTAATGATGAGAATCGCAAATTTCTTTTGATTTTTGGCCGACACTTTCACAGTCGCTGTTTCTACGACAAAAGCGGCTCTAAATACACTCCCATCCTCGAGCCTTCCCACTTCGGTTAATGGAACACAAGAAAGTCGACCCAGAACTTTTTTATACCCATCCATGGGATGCCCTGTTAAATAGAAGCCCAAAAGCTCTTTTTCTCTCTGATAGAGTTGCAATTTGGTTGAAGGACTAACTACTTTGAGTGGATTTGTCAAGGCTGCCACTTCCGGTGTTTCGATGAACGTAAAGAGATTCAAAACCCCCATGGCCTTTTCTTTTTGCTCTTGTAACGCCCTTTCATACATCTCCTCTACGCTTTCTCGCATCGCATCGCGAGACCCGTTCGTAAAGTCCAAGGCTCCTGCATCGATTAGCAGTTCGATGTGTTTTTTCCCCACCCGCGTTTTGTCAACCCGCTGAATAAACTCAAACAGGTTCTGATACGGTCCATTTTTTTCCCTCTCCTCTAAGATTGCATCCACGCCGCCAATCCCCATGCCCTTAATCCCTGCCATTGCAAAGCGGATGCCATCTTTCGAAGCGGCAAACTCTCTGGAAGCCTGGTTGATATCTGGGGGAAGAACACGAATGTTCAAGGACTTAGCCTCAGCGATAAATTTGGCCAGTTTTGTCGTATCATGCTGATCTGAGGTCATCAAAGCAGCCATCCACTCCTTCGGATAGTTAGCTTTAAAATAAGCGGTCGCATAGGAAAGATAGGCATAGGCCGCCGCATGGGATTTATTAAAGCCGTAAGAGGCAAATTTTTCGATCTTCTCGAAGATCAGCACAGCTGTACCTGGAGAGATCCCCTTGTTTTCACAACCACTGACAAATTTTTCTTTTTGCCGATTCATTTCTTCTCGATCTTTTTTTCCCATCGCACGCCGCAAAACATCCCCTTCGCCCAAGGAATAGCCTGCTAAATTGCTAGCAATCTGCATCACTTGTTCCTGATAGACCATGACCCCGTAAGTCTCAGATAAGATCTCTTTCATTAGAGGATGGTCTATCTCGATCTTTTCTTTTCCGTGCTTGCGGTTGATAAACGAGGGGATCATGTCCATGGGTCCCGGTCGATATAAGGCTCCGACGGCGATTACTTCTTCAAATACGTCAATATGGAGCTGCTTAGACAGATCCTGCATCCCGCTAGATTCTAGCTGAAATACCCCTAGCGTCTTGCCCTGGTTTAAAAGGTCGAAGGTGGGCTGATCATCCAAAGGCAAATTGCCCCAGTCGATCTTTTGCATCGTGCTTTTTTCTACCGCATTAGCGCATTTTTGAATCGACGTGAGTGTTTTAAGCCCTAAAAAGTCGATTTTTAGCATCCCCACACTCTCTACCGGCTTCATCGCATATTGCGTAACAACCATATCGGAGTCTTTTGCGGTACAAACGGGGATATGCTCCATAATCGCACTGGCTGAGATAATGAGACCTGCTGCATGAGTACTTGTGTTGCGAATCGAACCTTCCGTCTTTTGAGCCATTTCCAAAACAGCTTTCGCTTCTTCATCCGTTTCCATGAGACGTGCAAGCTCTGGGTCAATCTTAAACGCCTTCTCTAACGTCATCGTAGGATCTTCTGGAACTAGGGCAGCTATTTTGTTCACCTTGGAAAGCGGAACATTCAATACCCTGCCTACATCCCGAATCGCCATCTTTGCCTTCATCGTGCCAAAGGTAATGATTTGGGCGACCTTTTCCTTGCCATACTTCGCAACGACATAATGAATCACCTCTTGGCGCCTGTCCATACAGATGTCGACGTCAATATCGGGGTAGGAAATCCTTTCTGGATTGATAAATCTCTCAAAGAAAAGGTGAAAGCGCAGCGGTTCGATATCCGTAATTCCCATCAAGTAGGATATAATCGAACCTGCCGCAGAACCTCTTCCTGGCCCTACGGGAATTCCCCTGGCCTTGGCCCAGGAAATGAAGTCGTAAACGATGAGCATATAATCGCACATTCCCTTCGATGTGAGAATATTAAATTCATACTCAAAGCGCTTCCTAACGATGTCCAGCGGGTTATCTCCCGGCACTTTGGCAAGCCTCTCCGGGGTATAGCGCTCCTGAATACCCTTCACACAAAGATCGTATAAAAACTGTTCTGCTACTTTTAACCGTTCTTTTTTTGTAGCTTTTTTTTCATCCAACCCAGGAGGGATAAAGATAGGATAATGCTTGGTCTTAAAATCGAGTTCAGCATTACATTTTGCCGCCACTTTCAAAGTATTTTCGAGAGCCTGAGGGAGGTCTTGAAAAAGATCTGCCATTTCCTCAGGCGACTTGAAATACAGTTCTCGCGTAGACATCGTCTCGCGCTTTGGATTCGCTGCTTTATTTTTTGGATTGCCCTGGGAGTCTCTTTCCCAAATTTCGCAAGGCTCTCCAGATTGGATGTTTAAAAGGATCTCATGTGCGCGCCAATCTTCTCGTTCGATGTAGTGAATCTTGTTGGTGGCCACCAACTCAATTCCCAATGTCTTAGATAGACGGATCAGCTCTTGGTTCTTCTTTTCTTGGGTTTCCCATGCATCACGATACTTTTGAGCGAGCCAACTCTCCTGAATTTCATCTCGGCTTAGGGGATGCCTGCGAATGTCCAGGTAAAAATCCTCGCCAAAGAGCTGGTGATACCACTCTACATCTGTAATGTCTGATAGAAGACAAATAAGCCCTTCTTGATGCGCTGTTAACACTTCCTTATCAATACGCGGCTGGTAATAAAACCCCTCTAAAAAACCAATAGACGACAGCCTGGAGAGATGTTGAAAGCCCACATAATCTTTCGCTAAGAGCACAATGGGCATTCCATTCGAAAGCCCTGGCGTTCGTTTTTTTTCGAAACGCGAGCTAGGAGCCATCCACATTTCACAGCCGATAATCGGCTTGACTCCCTGAGACCTACAAGCTTTATAAAAGTCCACCACTCCGTAGAGATTGCCATCATCAGTAATGGCAATAGCTGGCATTTTGAAGCGCTTTGCTGTTTTGGCTAAAAGAGAAACACTGGCAGTCGAGTTAAGGATCGAGTATTGGGAGTGCACATTAAGGGGCACATATACGGAACGTGATTCTGCAATGGGCTGCTCGACAGCGCCAAAGCCCTGGGGTTGCGTTGTTTGAGAAGGGGATAGCGGGGAAGAGGAGGTCATGCTGGCGCTGCAACTTCTTTGGGGTTAGAGCGAATGGACCAAAGGGGGAGGAGAATAAGAGCCCCAAGAACTCCGCAAATAAATAGAGTCATTAGATACATATCCCATCCCCAAGTCTGAGCAATAGCGCCAAGCGGAGCTCCAGCCGCCGCTGCACCGAGATAGGCAAAACAACCCACAAAGCCCGTAGCGGTAGCCGTAGCATTTTTGTGAGAGAGCTCTGCTGCAGCCATACCAATGAGCATTTGGGGTCCAAAAATAAAAAAGCCAAAGAGAAAAATATAGACTGCGTTTAAAAGCACAGAAGAATTATCACTCACTCCAAAAGCAAAGATGAGAGCTAGAATCCCAAGAGTAAAAATGACATTGATGGGATTTCTTCTCCCACCAAACAGCAAATCAGACGCCCAGCCGGCAGTCAGGCTTCCGAACAGACCTCCCCATTCAAACCAAAACAGGCAAATACCCGCTTCCTTCATCGTGTAATGCTTGACTTCAATGAGATAAACCATACTCCAATCATTCACAGCGGTTCTAATCACATAGATTAGAAAGTAAGCGGCTGCAAGGAGCCAAATATACCGATTTTTAATGACATACTCGAAAAGAAGCTCTTTGGGGGAGAGATGGCCACTTTTTTTCGTAGACCCAGAGTGCATCTCATCCCCCCGAAACCTTTCTATAGAGGGAAGCCCCATGGATACGGGGGTATCTCTTAAACGATTCATAACAAAAAGTCCCGCCAAAATGCAAATCATCCCTGGGATGTACATAGCCATTCTCCATCCATAATAGACAGCGCAGGTGGCGACAAGGAGAGGGATCACAGAACCGCCGATGTTATGAGATGTATTCCACATGCTCCACCATCTCCCCCTTTCTGATTGAGAGTACCAGTGAGTTAGCAGTTTAGCGCATCCTGGCCACCCCCAGCCCTGGAAAACCCCGTTCAACCCCCAAAAAAGAGCAAATGCCCAAAACGCTGAAGACATCCCGAAAAAAATGTTGAAAACGCCTGTCAAAATCAGCCCGATGGACATGAAATAGCGAGGATTCGATCGATCCCCTAACATTCCGCTTAAAAACTTGCTGGCTCCATAGGAAAGATAAAGAATGCTTCCCAAAAGGCCGAGTTCGAACTTGCCGAGCCCCAATTCGCTTTGCATGAGGGGCATGGCAAAGGTGAAGCTCTTCCTGGTGAAGTAGTAAAAAGCATAGCCCGCCCACATCGCATAAAATGTGCGGATCCGCCAATATTTATACTTTTTTTTTATGAGATTTGGATCTTGGATTTCGTCTATGGCTGGGGCAGGTTTGAACACATCCAAAACAGACACGAGGGTCCTCTCCTTGGGATCCGGGGTTGGAAAAGCTTTTAGAGTAAAGCACCGATTCCCTTCTGTCAACAAAAAGGTCTTTTCAAATAGTATGAGGAATAGTTAACTGGTATAATGATTTGAATCACGTTCAGTATAGCGCTCCTATAGGCCCAGATCCACTAGACCCATTTGAAAAATACCGCGTGGAACCTATTGGAGAAAGACAGACTAAAGGAGAAGTTCCTAAGCCTCCGGACGATGAGGAACCCCCAAGGACTCGCTTAAAGTTTACGGCTTACGTAGTACATCTCTTCCAAAAAACGGTCGATTTTTTTTTAGAGGCACATCAACACGCAAAAGGCGTTGGCAACCCTTTAGCTGCCCTGCAGGCAGCTTTAGAAATTTTAAAAACCGAGAACCGCTCGGAGGACGTGCGATTTCTAAACGAGCTTTCCCTCATCTGGTCCGCTCTTATGGAAGATAGTCTTTCCTTTAAACAAAAAGAGGTCGAAGAAAAATTTCGCCTTTTGGTGAAAAAAATTCTCCATTATCCACAAAACCTTCCCCATTCATTTGGCTACTATCTGACAGAATACGCAGGGCAAAAGTGGGTTCCTTTTCCCTACATGGAACTGATCCAAAATCTTCATCGGGAGCATGAAAAAAACCCCGCAGAAAGTGCGCTTACAGAATGGACGCGTCTTATTAACGACATTTCGTCGCTCTTGCAATAGTCTTATCGTTTGCCTATAATAGATCCGATGAAATACCAGATCCCGAAGGGGACGTTTGATATTATACCTTACGGCACAGAAGAGCGGTGGCGTCTGTCTGAAATGTGGCAATTTGTGGAAACTGCTTTGCGGGAGGTTTCCTTTGCATTTGGCTATCGAGAGATCCGCACGCCCATCTACGAGGCATCAGGACTTTTTGATCGCGGAGTGGGCACTACTTCGGACATTGTAACCAAAGAAATGTTCACCTTTGAAGACAAAGGGGGAAGGCTGATGACGCTTCGTCCCGAAGGGACATCATCAGTTATGCGCGCATTTATTGAAAATCGCCTAGCCAACCTAGGGCCCGTGCATAAATTGTTTTACACTGGGCCGATGTTTCGCTATGAAAGGCCTCAATCGGGCAGATATCGACAGCACCATCAGTTTGGCGTCGAAGCGATTGGAAATAGCTGTCCCGAGCAAGACGCCGAGGTGATCGATCTTCTCTGGCAGTTTTATCAAAAACTTGGCCTGAAAAATCTTAGAGTGCATATCAACACTGTTGGAGATCTTGAATCGCGAGGAGCTTTCAAAAATGCGCTTTTAGCCTACTTGGAGCCGCATTTCTCGAAGCTATCGGAAGAGAGTCAAACTCGCTTTGAAAAAAATCCTTTGCGTATTTTGGACTCTAAAAATCCACAAGATCGAGAGATTCTGCAAAAAGCTCCCTCCATCTTAGATTACCTTGGAGAAGCCTCGGCAACGCACTTTCAAAAGGTATGCGCTGCTTTGGAAAGGATTGAAATTCCTTATGTTATTGACGATAAAATCGTGCGCGGACTCGATTACTATCAAAAAACCGTCTTTGAAATCCTTGCAGACGATCTTGGGGCGCAAAATACGATCGGTGCGGGCGGTAGATTTGACGGACTGATCAAAACCTTTGGAGGGGCCGACCTCCCTGCAGTGGGTTTTGCAACAGGACTAGAAAGAGTCATCCAGACAATGCTGAAACAGGACACCTCTTTGCCTCCAGAAAAGCGACCGCTTATTTATTTTTTCCCCATGGGAGAAGAAGCATTAAAAACAGCCTTTTCTCTTGTCACACAGCTTCGGCGCGCAGCCATTCCAGCAGATATTGAATTCCATACTCAAAAAGTGCAGTCAGCGCTGCAAAACGCCAACCGTCTCCATACAAAATTCTTGGCAATTATCGGGAGCGAAGAACTTTCTAAACAAACATTACAACTGAAAGATCTGGAATCAAGAGTGCAAGAGGAAGTTTCCTTTGAGAATCTGTGCAACAAATTGAGGGCATCTTATACCATTGGCGAGAAATAATAGACTTGCATAAGAACCAGAAAAGCGACAGACCCTGAATGATGCAAGAGGTCTAATGAAAATTATCCTTTTTCAACCTGAAATTCCACAAAATACAGGGAATATTGTCCGCACCTGTTCCGTAACTGGCACAGACCTTATCTTGGTTCGCCCTTTAGGATTTAGTACCCATTCTAGGCATCTCAAAAGAGCAGGCCTTGACTATTGGTCAGAAGTCAACATACAAGAAATCGACGATTTAGAAGCGTTCTTGCAAACGATGCAGAGTTTTTTCTTTTTTTCTAGTAAAGCACAAAAAAGCTATACCGAAGCGCCCTATAGAGAAGAATCGTGTCTGATTTTTGGTTCAGAAAGATCAGGTCTTCCCAAGCTATTTTTAGAAAAATATCCGGATCACTTTTATAAAATTCCTATGTTATCAGGAGCTAGGTGCCTAAATCTTGCCACTTGTGCGGGCATTGCTCTGTATGAAGGCTTAAGAGACTGTTTAAGATGACCTCTTGCCAAAGGCCAAGGAAAGCAGGAAGGATACCACCAAGCTAATTAACAGGGACGAAGTGAGGGGCGCATAGATCGTTATTGTCTGCTTGCGTATGATCAAATCGCCAGGCAGCTGTCCTATCCAACTGGCGTACCAAGGGAGCTCCACCCTCGCGTGGAGAAGCAAACCTGCCACCACAATTAAAAATATTGTCATGCCTAGAAACTGGCTCATATCGAGTTTGTCATCACATTTCTGAACGGATAAATTCTTTTATAGCCTCAGCGGTACGCAGACCGACCAATCTACCCACCTCTTTTCCATTTTTAAACAGGATCATAGTAGGCACAGAGGTAATCTGAAAGTGTGCCGCCGTTTTTTGCTCGCTATCAATGTCTACCTTACCAATGACCGCCTTGCCTTTTAGCTCTTTGGCTACTTGATCTAACACAGGAGCCAATGTTCTACAAGGGCCGCACCAATGAGCGTGAAAATCCACAAGGACAAGGCCCGATTGGATCTGATTTTGAAATTCGCTATCGGTGAATTGGCGAATGCTCTCTCCTGCCATTTTTTTACCTCATTTTTCCCTATTTTAACTGGACGCTGTCCAGTTTAATGGTTAGGGTATTTTTTTCCAAACGGCAAAACATCTCAAGGAGGGATGCCAATTGCGCCTCTTTCCAGCCACTCTTTAAGCCTGCGAATGGAATACGCTGTCTTTTCTGTAATCCGGTCTCGAGAGGATGTTTTGTCCTCCAGCTCTTTATACTCAATCGAGGAGCCAAAAACTACTGTTATTTTCCCAAAAAGTTTGGGGAATTTCCGCGTGCGAGGCCAGGCTGCGAACGTTCCTTGGATGTAAGCCGGAATCACTCTGCAGCCCGCCTTTTGAACAATGAAAGACAACCCTCTTTGCAAGGGCAATAACTGTCCATCAGAAGAACGCCGGCCCTCCGGGAATAGCAACAGTTTTTTTCCTTGTCCAAGCAACTCGATCATCAAGCGAAATACGGCCGCATCAGAGGCACCTTGGGCAACAGGATAGGAGTTTAACTTCCGGATGATGAACCCAAGCAAGGGAACTTTAAAAAGAGACTGTTTTGCCAAAAAGCTGACCTCCTCTAAGCAAGAAATCGAAAGAACTGCCGGATCCATAAAGGAAGCGTGATTCGCCACAATGACCGCAGCGCCTGGACTGAAATGCTCAATGCCATAAATGCGAAGGCGAAAAAAACACTGAAAAAACCATCGAGCTAACCAATACACTATTTTATAAAACCATTTCATCTTGGGGAATTTCTGACGAGGCTTATAGAGTCGAATGATCTTGTCGATGACTTGTGCAGCTGTGAGATCAGAGGTATCGATGAGAATAGCATCCTCTGCTTTTTTCAGAGGGGAAACAGCCCTTGTTTGATCGGTATCATCCCTTTCTTGAATTTCCTTGAGAATCTCATCGAAATGGATCGAGACATCTGGGAACTTTCTTTTAAGCTCTTGGTACCTTCTCTCAGCGCGCACCTCAGGCTTTGCGGTAAGAAAGATTTTTAGGTCTGCTTCTGGAAATACGACGGTCCCCATGTCTCTTCCCTCAAATACAGCATCAACAGAATGGCCAAATTTTCTTTGTATTTTGACCATTGCCTCTCTGATCTTTGGGTAAACTGCTACTTGTGAAGCGGCCAAAGAAATTTGCTGCGTACGAATCTTTTCTGTTACCTCTTCTCCATTGACAAAATAGATACGCGATTGTTTTTGATCTCTTTGCATCTCGAACTGGAACTTCAAAAGAGCTGCCTCCACTGCGTTTTGATCTTTAGGATCTAAGCCTTCTTTCATGACAAGCCAAGCAAAAGAGCGATACATGGCACCAGTGTCAAAAAACATATAGCTAAGCTGCTTTGCAATCCCTTTTGCTACAGTAGATTTCCCAGTTCCTGAAGGTCCGTCGATAGTGATAATCATAAGTTCACATAGTACAAATAAACAAAAATAATCGTTGCATTGAAAATGATCGAATCAATGGAGTCGAGTACACCTCCTAGACCAGGCAGAGCATTGCTATCTTTTTTCTGGGCATCTCGTTTTAGAAGCGACTCAGAAAGATCCCCAAGCTGTCCGACAATGCCGAGCGTTAACCCTAAAAAGAGCCAGGTAAAACCGCTCCATTCAAAAGACCTAGTAGATTCGCCGACAAGATAAAAAACAAAACTTGCCAAAACAGCGCATACAAGTCCGCAAACGGCCCCTTCAACAGTCTTTTTGGGACTGATACGAGGAGCAAGCTGGCGTTTTCCCCAAAGATTCCCCCCAAAATAAGCGCCCATGTCAGTGACTTTCGTAACAACGAGCAGATAAGCAATCCACAAACGGCCATCATCGTGAGGAAAGTAAAGAATTCCGAGAATCATACCCACGGGAACAGCGATATAAGCAAGGCCGAACGCAGATACGGCTAAATTGACAATCGCCCCCTCTTTTTCTCTAAAATGCATAGCAAAAAGAATAAGAAATCCAGCGAAAAAAACAGCAATAGGAAGTCCTTTAAAGACAGCATCCTTCGCAAAGAAAAAAAAAGCTAGAACCTCACATACAGAAAGAATAATGAGCGCAGGCGTAGTCATTTTCCAGCCTTTTGCTTTCACGAACTGCTCATACTCCCAAATGGCCACTCCCGCCATGGCTGCAACAGAAACTACAACAACGTATTGAAAAATAGGGTGTAGCGCAAAAATGATAAGACAAGTGACAAGCACCCCTATGATAGTTCCTGAGATCAATCTGCGATTTAAGTCAGACATATCACTCCCCTAACCGCCTACTGCGGTTTTGAAACGTATAGACAGCTCGAAACAATTCTTGTGCCGAAAAATCGGGCCATAAAACTTGTGTACTCAAAAATTCTGTATAGGAAATTTGCCAAAGAAGAAAATTGCTTACTCTCATTTCACCGCTTGTCCGAATCAATAGATCCGGGTCTCCAAAGGGGCTGGTATCCAAATGTTTTGCAATACACTCTTCTGTGACTTCATTAGGCGTCAGGTTTTTTTCAATCATTTTGACCACGGCCCTCCGAATTTCATCGCGCCCGCCATAGTTAAGGGCCAAAACGAGATTGATCCGATCGCAGTGATCGGTGGCTCTCCTTGTGCAGTCCAGCTGTTGTTGTACTTTTTCTGGAAGCTTGGTTAAATCGCCGATCGCATGCAGGCGAACTCCATCGCGAATCATAGCCGTTTTTTTTCTCTTCAAATAAAGTTGAAAAATCTCCATGAGATCATCGACCTCCTCTTCAGGCCTTCCCCAGTTTTCCGTAGAAAAAGCATAGACAGTCAGTGTCTTGACCCCAATGGCGGCAGCACCGCGCAGCACCGTTTCTAGAACTTCAGCCCCCTCCCAGTGCCCCATTGCAGCTGGAAGGCCTTTTAACATAGCCCATCTTCGGTTGCCGTCCATAATAATGGCAACGTGTTGAGGGATCTTGGACAAATCGAGTTCTGAAACGCGGGTTGGGGGCAACACTCCCATGAGACCTCTTGCATCACTCATCAAAAAACCGATCTAACCAAAGCGTCCTTTCCCTTTCTGGTCCTACAGATACAAGAGAAACTTCCACCCCACAAATTTCTTCAATACAACGGATATAACTCTTGGCCTCTTTAGGTAAATCATCATAAGACTGAGCCTCCCGTGTTGGCCGTTTCCAACCTAAGTGAGTTTCATAAATCGGCTCTACACAACTTAAAACCTCGGTGCTCGCGGGAAAGCTTGGGTGCTGTTTATATCCTGTGCAAATTTTAATTTCATCCAGTGCGTCCAAAATATCGAGCTTCGTTAATGCAATCGTATCTACGCCGTTGAAACCAACCGCAGCCTTTAATAAACAAGCGTCAAACCACCCTATGCGCCGCTTCCTGCCTGTTGTCGTTCCCACCTCTCTAGACACAGTATGCTCAGGGAACAACAAAAGCTCCTCCGGAGTCAACTCTGTAGGCATCGGGCCTCTGCCGACGCGCGTCGTGTACGCCTTAGTGACCCCCAGAACATGTCCAATCCGAGTCGGGCCTATCCCTGCCCCAGAACAAATTCCTCCGGCTAAAGTGCAAGAAGAAGTCACATAGGGATAGGTGCCAAAAGTAGTATCGAGAAACGCTCCTTGCGCCCCTTCAAATAAAATTCTCTCTTGTTTTTTCGAAGCATGAAACAACATCTCCTCTACAGGTGCTGCATACTCTTTCAGTACTGCGGCATAAGACATATATTCCTCAAAGATAGGCTCCCAGTCCAATATAAAATGTGGATCAATCTCCGCCAATTCCCGATTTTTGATCCTCACATTGGCTTGAAGTTTCGCTCGAAAAACCTCTGGAAGTAAAAGATCTGCCAAGCGAATCCCTATGCGATTAGCTTTATCAGTATAGCACGGGCCGATGCCTTTGCCTGTAGTGCCGACTTGCTGAGTCTTTTCCCGGAGTTGATCCATAAGCCTATGATAAGGAAACACAATCTGGGCATACTGCGAGATGTAAAGCCTTTTGACATTGGGAACACCCTGTTTCTCTAAACGCTCCACCTCAGTAATTAAGGACGCTGGATCAAGAACCGTCCCCCCACCGATATAGCATTGGGTATGAGGGTAAAGAATGCCCGACGGAATCAGGTGAAAGCGATATTCCTTCCCAGAAACTACAATAGTATGTCCGGCATTATTCCCCCCTTGCGCGCGAACGATGTGTTGAGCACCTTCTGCAAGTAGATCAACGATCTTTCCCTTTCCTTCGTCGCCCCACTGCATTCCAACTACAGCAAGAGAACCCTTGCCCTTTTTCATCCCAACCTCGGTGCTCGCACAATCATAACGGTGAGAATCATTTTTTGCCCCCTTTTTTTATAGTGCCTAATGCTGCAGGCAAAAGAAAATCAAGTTGACTCCAGAGGACTTTTTTGCTATACGTTTTCTACCTCTTATTAAAACCAAAGACCCTTGATGGAAAAGCAGAAGAAGTGGCATCTGTTCCTCATTCTCACAGTCGTTGCTCTTACGATTTATAACATTTTGCCCACCCTTTTTTATTACGGGAAACCCTTAAAGTCTCCCGTTGAAGAGACGCAGGCGCAAGAAATTGCAGCTTCTATTGAAAAAAGACTTGTCAAGCTAGAGGAGGAATCCAAGGATTGGATCGCATCTTTTTGCTCCTTGATCGGGGTCAAGCCTGAAAAAATTCAGTCAAAAGAATCCCATTTTACCATCACATTTGCCAAATCTGAAGAGGCTACGAGATTCCGAAAACTCCTCCCAAGGGCTGGTTCCTTAATCCCCTTTGCTCCTGCTCAGTTGACCTTAGCTCCCCAGGAGGAAAGTTTAAAAGAGGTGCGTGTACAAAAAAGAATCACTGCCGCTTCCAGCAAAAACCATTTTTCTTTCGCAAAAAAAGGCTCTAAGCTCTACCACGATTTCCTGCTCGATCGAGCCTCTCAGGTCACCTTTGCTCTTGCTGGACCTAGCGAACAAGCCTTTTCCCTATACACTTTGAACCCTAGCTCTTTGCAGGCGATCGCCTTCCAAATTCATGCCGCCATGCAGTTTCCTGAAAGCCAAAAAAGCGTTGCAAATCGCTTTTTAGCAAGTTTTACGCAAGGCCATTTTAAAGATCGCCCGATGGCCATTAAAGCCCTGATCCGTGCATTTGATGAGACCCGTGATTCCCTCAAACAGCACTCTGGACAGGCCCCAAATGAAGCAGCTCTCATCAAAGCTGAAACCTATCTCAAAAATCATGAAGCGCTTTTTTCTCGGGGTCTAGACCCCTTCTCTTTCGACGACATTAAAGAGGGTCTACAAAAATCTGGCCGGCTAGAAATTGGAGATCGAAACCCGTTTTTTAGAGAAATTGTACTCGACCTTGACACATCTCAGATCCAATTGTCTCTTCACCCTGATGTCAATCCCGCTCTTTTACAGCAGCCGCTCATTAATGAACTGGCAAAGGTGGCCCGCCTTTCCGGTGAGACGGTAACTTTCCACGAAGGTGTTTATACAATCGCCCTTCACAACTTACCCGAGGCTTCTGGATTTCTTCTATTCAATCTAGAGGAATTTGGAAAGAAGCAAGCGGAACATATTTTCGACCATATTCAATCAAACTGGCAACCCAAGCATCAAGATCTTCAATGCCTTTCCATTGTGAACTCCCATACGTTCCAAAACCTCTCTCCAGATGAAAAAGCGCTGAGCTTAGTCATTCATCAGCCCACAGAAACTAACCCATCGCTGTTCTTAACTGCAAATGGGCTGGAACAGATCCAAAAAGCCTACTCCCAAGCTCCCGATTCAGACTTTGCGACACAATTTCATTCTGATGTTCGTTCACTTATTACTCTTTTGGAAGAAAGCGGATACCGCCCCCATCAAGGCCAAAACCAACAAATCATCTTTGAAAAAGCAGATTTCTACCAATCTCTTCTAGCCGCAACAAGGGAAAAATTTGAAGTAAAAGGGACGCGAAAGTATGCCTCCCTTGAGCTTTCCACGCTCGAGCACCGCCTTTTAACAGAAAACCGCATCGATACCGAAATCCACAATGATCTCATCAAGTGGCGAGATGAATATAACGCAGCACAAGTGAATCTCCACGAGGGGACAAACTATACTACCCCGAGACCAACGAAAAATATTTTTTTGCACAACCTTCTGCTTTCCATGAAAAAGATCTACCGTGGAGACGAGAGAAAAATTATCCGTTGGGGTCTTGATTTATCGGGCGGCAAAACCGTACAAGTTGAGCTTCGCAACGCTAACCATCAGCAAGTAAAGAATGAAGCAGATTTAAAACAAGGAATCAACGAACTCTACAACCGCGTCAATAAAATGGGAGTGTCTGAAGTGTCTATTCGGACGCTTGGCAATACCATTGTCCTCGATTTTCCTGGCTCACAATCTCTTTGCGCCTCAGAGCTCATCAAAGCCTCCTCCATGTACTTTCACATAGTCAATGAAAAGTTTTCTTCCTACGACTCTCCATTAGCCACTGCAGCGCAAGCGTTCCTACGAGATGTATGGAATGAAGCGGTAGTGACAAACCAAAAAGACGCAGAAAGCGTCCATGCGATTGCCTATCGGCACCTTCATGGACAAAGCATTTCTGAAACTGCAAGAACGCTCTTGGACAACGGGCTTTTATTAGCACCTCCTGAACACCCCTCTATTGACAGTTCCCTGGACACCACTCATTCAAAAGTAGCCCTTCTTCGACCAAACAGCCAGTGGTTCGGACAGACCCATCCCCTACTCTTAGTGTTCAACAATTACACCCTTGAAGGATCTCAGTTGGGATCTGTGCAGTCGAATTACGATCCACAAAAAGGAAATTATCTCTCATTTGATGTCAAGCGAGCTTCAACGAGCAAAGAAGGGAAAAAAAGCAACCCAAGAGACGACCTTCAAGCTTGGACGTCCCGCTTTTCTAAAGAAACTGTGGCAGGCTCTTCTTTAGACGAATACACAAGAGGACGTGGATGGAGAATGGCCGTTATCCTCAATGGTTCTGTCATCAGCGCCCCTACACTTGACGCCGTCATCCGCGATAGCGCTTCCATCAGCGGCCATTTTTCCCAAAGAGAAGTAGAGGTTCTGGTCTCCGATCTCAAAGCTGGCTCTCTTTCCTTCACACCACACATCCTCTCAGAGAAAAACGTCAGTCCCGAATTGGGGCACAAAGACCGTACCCAAGGCATCGTTGCCACAGCAATCGCTCTGGTTCTAGTCATTGCATCCATGGTGGCATACTATCGTTTTTCTGGCCTTATCGCTTCCATTGCCCTCCTGTTTAACCTCCTCTTTCTTTGGGCAACGCTACAAAATATTGGGGCTACCCTCTCTTTGGCTGGAATCGCTGGAGTGATCCTAACAGTGGGGATGGCTGTCGATGCAAACGTGCTGGTCTTTGAACGTTTTAAAGAAGAATTTAATACATCTAAAAACGTCACTTTAGCCATCCAAGCAAGCTATAAAAAGGCCTATAGCGCCATTGTCGACTCGAATGTCACAACCATCATTGCAGCCCTCATTCTTTTAAACTTTGACGCAGGACCCATTAAAGGCTTTGCCCTAACGTTGATTATTGGAATCGCCTCCTCCATGTTTTCTGCACTCTTTATGACCCGCTACTACTTTGTCGGCTGGGCTAGAAGAAATCAGGGGAAAAGCCTCACCATGGCAAACTGGATCCGGGCAAAATCTATCGACTTTTTAAAGTATGGGCGTCTGGCCATGCTTACAGCTTGCGTTATCATCCTGTCTGGCAGCGTTCTAGTTTATATCAAGCGCTCTTCCATTTTTGGAATGGACTTTACCGGTGGCTTCTCGCTACACCTCGAATTACAAAAGAACCCAGAAGGCAACTACCTACAAAACGTGGAAAACGCTCTCCTCCTTGCAGGTGCTCATCCCCAAGATTTTCAGGTTCGAGAACTGACCCCTTCCAATCACCTGCGCATCCTATTTGGAACCGGTATGGAACTGGCTGAAAAACCCTTCTTCCAAATGCCACGAGAAAATGACCATCAAACCAACCCAAGAGCCGATTGGGTAGTGGCGGCACTTTCTTCTCAGGAAATGTTTTTGACAACACACTCATTGGAAAATATGGAAGCCAACTGGACCTCGATGAGCGGCCAAATCTCAGACAGTATGCGCAATAACGCCCTCTTAGGACTGCTCCTTGCCTGCTTGTGTATTTTTATCTACCTCGCCTTCCGCTTTGAGTATAAGTTCGCAACCGCTTCTATCCTTTGTGTCATTCACGATGTACTGATTACAGTAGCTGCTATAGGGATTCTTCATGCAGTAGGCGTCCCTGTGCAAATTGATTTAAACACGGTAGCGGCCATCATGACCATCGTTGGCTACTCTCTGAACGATACGATTATTATCTTTGACCGAATCCGTGAAGAGATGAAATTTTCAGAAAATCGCTCCCTCTCTTCGATGATTAACCATGCTTTAAATGCAACATTAAGCCGTACGACCATCACCTCTGGTACTACCTTGCTCGTTCTCGTTGCTCTTGTCGTATTTGGCGGTGCTTCTATCTTCAGTTTCGCTTTAGTTATGTCGATTGGCGTCTTTTTGGGAACCCTTTCCTCATGGTACATTGCTTCGCCCCTCATGCTGTTCTTTCATCACCAAGAAACACCTCACCCACATTTCTCACACAAGCCGGAGAAGAGATAGGGGAAGGAGTGTAGACTATAATCGATGAGACCTATAGACTTCCGATTTAAAAGCTCCCATGGAAATAATGTCTCCATTCTCTTCCAAGACACAAGGAACTATTTGGGTCTACCCAGAAAAAAATCCATTCCTGTTTCAACATATTACAACAGAATTTAATATCCATCCTGTCGCAGCGCAAATCCTGATTTCTAGAGGATTTATCAAGACAGCGGATATTCATGAGTTTCTCTACGCAAAACTCCCCAACTTATACGACCCACATCTTTTCCCCGATATGGAAACCGCAGTTACAAGGGTGATCGCTGCAATCCAACAAAAGCAAATCATCCTAGTCTATGGCGATAACGATGTAGACGGAATGACAGCTGCTGCCCTTCTAACAGAATTTTTAAAAGCGATCGGCGCCTCCGTCTACTTTCATATCCCGAATCGCCCCAACTTACAAAAAAGCATTGCGGGCGAAGCCCTTGAGTTCGCTATAAAAAAACACTGTTCCTTGATGATCACTGTAGATTGCGGCATAACGGCGGCAAAGGAGATTCAAGAAGTGGTCAGCCGCGGTATCGATGTCATCGTTACAGACCATCACGAGCCCACGTCGAAAATTCCCAGTTGCATTGCCACCTTAAACCCAAAGCTTATCAATAGCACCTACCCCAATCGAGATCTGACGGGCGTCGGGGTCGCATTTAAACTCGCCCACGCAATCACCAACTATTTGATTGAGCATGATCAACTTGCGCCATCCATCATTGATCTAAAAGACTATCTCGACCTAGTAGCCTTAGGAACCATTGCAGATATGGGAGCCCTGAAGGGAGAAAACCGCATCTTAGTCCGCTATGGCCTACGACAAATGAAACAAGTCAAAAGAGTGGGCCTGGCAAAGCTCTTTTTAGTCAGTGAAGTCCAAACAAAAGACTTCTCCCCAATGGATATCGCCTCGAAAATAGCGCCAAGACTCAATTCACTAGGAAGAGTCGCTGACCCCAATAAAGGTGTAGAGCTCCTTCTTATTAAAGATAGCGAGGAAGCAGAAAAACTCGCTAAAGAACTGGATCTATATAACATCGAAAGACAAAAAATTGAAAAAGAAACAGCCATAGACATTGAAGACTTTATATTTCAAAACCCAGAAGTCCTCCAAGATAGAGCTATCGTTCTTGCATCTGAAAAATGGCATCCAGGAGTCATTCCCATCATCGCAGCGCGAATTGCAAAACAATACAGTAGGCCTATCCTCATCATTGCGATTGAAAAGGGCATTGGCAAAGGCTCGATGAGAACGATTCCAGAATTCCCCCTTGTCCCGGTATTAAAAGCCAACAAACACCTCCTCATCAATTTTGGTGGGCACGACTATGCAGCAGGACTCACTATTCGAGAAGAAAATATCTCCGCCTTTAAACAACAATTGATTCAGGAAGCAGACCGAGTCCTTCAAGAACAAGATATCACCCCTAAACTTTACTTGGATGCGAAGGTCAACTTCGATGACTTGACCTTCGACTTTATGGAATCGCTCAATCTCTTAGAACCTTTTGGCAATGAAAACCCCCATCCTATTTTATATTGTGACGCATTACAAGTCTGGCTGCCTAAAGTGGTAGGGAAATATCATCTAAAATTGTTTTTAGAACAAGGGGACCGGATGCTGGAGGGGATTGCGTTTGGCCTTGCAGATCGCAAAAATGAAATCCAAAAGAAAAACATCCATCTCAGAATCGCTTTTACCCCACACATCAACCTCTTCCTAAATAAGGCTAGCATTCAACTCCAAATTAAAGACTTTCACCAAATAGGATAGCATTGAATGGATCATTTTTTTATAGTATCTTTGGCGCGTGTCTACATGGGTCATCCATGAAACTCCTTCTCCCTCTGCTTTTTTCATCCGCTTCTCTTTTCTCTGCAAGTGCTCAGTGGATCGCACCTGCCGGAGGTATGTGGTCTACCGCTGCAAACTGGACTTCTGGCGGACCTCCCAATGGCACTGGGGAAGTGGCGAGTTTTACAAGCTCTGTTCCTGGGCCGAATCCCTCCGTGCTTCTAGATATTCCCGTCTCTTTGGGTCAAATCACCTTTGACTTTACAACAGACTACACGATCTCTCCTGTGGCGCCGGCAGACGTATTTACGTTCACACAATCTTCCAGTTCTGCAAGTGCAGTGATCGAAGTGACGGCAAGTGTAGGCAATGGCGCTCATACCATTGACGCCGATATTGCCCTGGCCAATAACCTCTCTGTATCGCAAGGCTCTACTGGCATCTTCACTTTAAATGGAATCCTTTCAGGGGCTAGTAGATCTCTCATAAAAACCGGTGTCGGCGTCCTTGCTTTAACCAATGCATCCAACTCATATTCAGGTGGAACAAGCCTCACTCAAGGGACGATCAGCATCATCAATGATGGCAACCTTGGATCTTCTGGCACTACCCTCACCATTGGAAATGCCATTCTCCAATATGCTGCCAGTGTCAGCCATACTCGTCCCTTCTCTTTGACATCTACTGCCAGAATAGATGTGGTTGCAGCCAGTACGGCCACTGTGATGGGGCTCATAGATGGTTCGGGGTCTTTAACAAAAGGGGATGCAGGTATTCTCATCCTCACCAACACAAATACCTATTCAGGCGGCACCAATATCAGCGCAGGCACCCTGAGTATCTCGAGCGATGGAAACTTGGGCGATGCTTCAGGGAGACTCGATCTTTCTGGAGGCACGTTAAATGTGATTCCATCGCTGACTATTCCTCGATCAGGGTCCTTCTCGAATGCCTCTACGATCACAAGCGGATCTTCTGTGACCTTTACTGGCAATTTTAATGGGGCGGGGAGCGTTACATTTTCTGGGGGAGGAACATTGACCCTCGTTGGACTCAATAGCTATACTGGAGGCACGACGATTGCCACAGCCACTCAGTTAGCAGGGACTACCGATGGCCTACAGGGTAATATTGCTCTTGCCGATGCAACATCGATCCTATCGTTCAGTCAAAACTTCAATGGAACCTACGGCGGAGAAATCTCCGGGACTGGCTCTCTCAACAAGCTAGGCACAGGAACGGTCACATTTTCAGGCGCCAGCACAGGCTTTTCAGGGGCTGCTACGATTCAGGAAGGACGGTTAAATGTAGACGGCTCATTAGCTAATGCCTCGCTTCTCTCCGTCACTGCCACTGGCACTCTGGGAGGATCCGGTACAGTGGGAACCACTACTTGTAGCGGGATCATCAGCCCGGGCAGCAGCCCAGGCACTCTAACCATAGATGGTACATTAACCTTCAACCCAGGCTCTCAAGTCATTCTTGAAATCGCTCCTTTGGAAGCGGATCAAATAGCTGTGACCGGCACTGCTACGTTTTTAGACGTGGTGCCACTGACTGTCGACCCAACCCCAGGGTTCTATGGATTTGCTGCAGACTACACTATTTTAACCTCTGCGGGCCTTCTCGGCGCAGGAATTCCTCCCGGATTTTCCCCCGTTGTTTCGACAAATGCAGCTTTTGTGCCAAGCATTACTTCTTCCCTTACGGATATATTCCTACACGTCGATATTTCTGAACCCTTTGCCGTCTTTCCTTTCTCCAACAAAAATACAGCCGCTGTAGGGAACAATATCGACGAGCTTTTTGCGGCGGGCCAATTGTCTCCTGAGATGGTCTCTATTTTTAACCTGTTTATTGGGCAAAGTTTTGCTGTCATCAACAACGCGCTTGACCAAATGCACCCCGCTCTTTTTAGTGCCCTTGTCGATGAACAAATAGAGGTGTTAAGCCAGCTCATTCAGCTCTTCCACCGTTTCCCTTATTTACCCTGCGCCTGTGCCAATCCCAACCGATTCTGGTTTGAACCCTTTGGAGCTTCCCTATCTGTCAAACAGGATGGTATTGAGATCGGCTATCAGGGAAATTCTGGCGGTTTTGCTCTCGGCTATGATGGAGAAATAGCTCAGAATTGGGTTTTTGGGTTGGGCGCCAGCTGGAATATCGCTCACCTCCACTGGCATGATTCGCGCGGGAAAAGCACAATCAATGGACTCTATGGAGCCGCCTATACCGACTACCAATGGGACAGTTTTTACTGCGGCGCAGCCCTTCTTTCCGGCATCGATTTTTATGACACTGACCGAAATATTCAGTTCTTATCTCTGCACCGACACGCCGGTGCAAGCTTCCATTCGTGGGATGTGGTAGGACAAATCAGAAGCGCCTATCTCTTTGGCTCTCCTCAGGCTTTTTTCTATCCTTACCTCAATGTAGATTACCTTTATTTGGCCACAGAACAAGTTCGAGAACGCGGAGCTGGATCGCTAAACTTAAAAGTTCTGAATCGAGGGGACGGAACCCTGAGAACCGAAGTAGGATTAGCCTTGCAAGTGCAAGATGTAAATCGAGAGGAAACGATGTGTATTTCCCCAGGGATTTCTTTCGGTTTTGTCAACATGACCCCGATCCAGAGCCCTGACTATACTGCTTTTTTCCAAAATACAACGATTCCCTTTAAAACCGAGGGCTGGGACAAGACTTGGAACCTCCTCCATGTGGACTTTGGACTCTCTTTCGCCTATAAATGCTTTAGCTTAGGCCTGCAATACAATATCGAGCTTTCTCCCGACAGCGAAACGCTCTATTACAATCAGCACGGCAATCTCTCCATCGAAACGAAGTGGTAAGGTCTATGAATAAATTTTTTGAATCTTGGGCCAAAGAATCGCCCATCTCGAGTTTGGGCGATCTCTTTTAGCCTACTTTCGGCTTACGATTTAGATAGTGCTCTTGATATCCTTTGATATCATCCACATGAATGACCCATGCTGCGCCTTTTCTATGAGCCTTTAAAAGCCCTATACGCGTTGCATAGTAAATTTTCTGCGCAGGTACTCCAAGAAGTTTTGCAGCTTGGTTAACTGAATAGTAACCTTTATCTGGATCAAATAAAAGTTCACCATCAAATATTGACTTCGTTCTTGAATACTTATTTTTTCTGTATTCTTCTAAATCATCCAAATGAATGGTCCAACGGGTAGAATCTTTGGCCGCCTTGAGCTTTTTTTGCTTAATGGCAACATAGATTGCTTGCCTAGTTACATTATTGATTCGAGCAGCCTCTGTAATGGAAACCACTTTTGCCGAATCTCTAACTTGTCCATCTTGGCCCCATGCTATGTCCGAATTCATGGTTCCTTCCTCCTAAAAAAATTTAATACAACTAACTAAATTTCAACGATTTACTAACTCTTTCGGCAAAAAATACTTGATAAAGATTTCATTTTTTGCACACTTAATTTAGTTTACTTTCTTTAAGTAACGATTATTTCATATTAACGACTATAAATCAACGGATTTGTCATACGAACAAATTGTTTCAGGGATGAAATATTGCGCAAAAAAAATCATTTATCTTATTAAATATTTTATACCGTTTTACGCCATTTGACAAAGTGCGGTAGTACCTTTCCATTTCGGTATAGCGCTAAAGTGCTTCTTAGGTATATAGTCATTTTTCGCGCGTAGTGCTTTCTACGGAGGGGATTCATTTTTTAAACGAATATGCTGTTCCGATTTACCTTCCTTATCTTTATCCTGATTTTTTCGGTGTCTGAGGCAAAGCCGCCTCGACTGGCTCCACACATTGTAAAAAACAAGATCGAGGAAATTTTGAAGGCGCACGTCTCTTACAAAAGATGGACTGCGGAGCTGGTGGACCGGACATTAAAAAATTTTCTCGATGAGCTCGACCCGACAAAGACATATTTCGTTGAAGAAGCGATTACAAAGTGGCTGGAGCCCACCCCTGAAACCCTGCAGCGAGCATTGGACGGATTCCATACAGGGGATTTTTCCCTCTTCTACGATATTCATGCAGCCTTCGCGGTAGCGATCGATCGAAGAGGTGAAATAGAAGACAAGATCCTTTCGATGGAACTACCCAAGGGAGTGAAAAGCGCTGAGTTTAAGGACCTTTCCTGGGCGACTAATGATGGAGAGCTCCTCAATCGCATTCTCCGCATCAAAGCCCTTCAGCTAGATGCCACGCAAAAACTTGCCAGCGAGCATCAGTCCCGCTTTATCCAGCGCCTCCAAAAGGGAAGAATCAACCGTGAGCAAGAGTTTATTGGCGGCACCAAAGAGGAACAAACGAGACAGACCTTGAGCGTTGTCTTAAAGGCCGCCGCTTCCGCTCTCGATGCCCACACCAATTACTTCACGCCTAAAGAAGCGAATCAATTTATGATTCAGGTTCAACAACGCCTTTTTGGAATAGGCGCGCAGTTAAGAGACGATCTCGACGGCCTTTCTGTCGTCCGAATTTTGGAAAACAGTCCTGCCAGCCTAAGCAATAAACTCAAAATCAATGATAAAATTATTGCCGTCAATCAAGAGTCCATTATCGGCATGGAAATCACAGAGGCTGTGGAGTTGATTCGTGGGGAACAAGGATCTTCCGTGCTTTTAACCATTTTAAGACAGTCTGGCGATGGAGAGGAAAGAAAGTCAGAAACTCTAGAGATTGCGCTGGTTCGTAATGAAGTCATTCTTGAAGAAACGCGACTGGAATCCGTTATTGAACCTTATGGAGATGGGGTCATTGCAATCTTGAAACTCTACTCCTTCTACCAGGATCAGAATAACTGTTCAGCCTCCGATATCCGTAAAGCGATTGAAGAAATCGAGAAGGAGCATGCATTAAAAGGAGTCATTCTCGATCTGCGAAGCAATGCTGGAGGGCTGCTCGCCCAAGCCGTCAGTGTAACGGGTCTTTTTATCAATAAGGGAATTGTCGTTTCCATCAAAGATCACTTGGGAAAAATCCAACATCTTCGAGAAGTGGAGGGGACGCCAGTCTGGCAAGGCCCGCTTTTTTGCCTTGTGAACCGAGCTTCTGCGTCTGCTGCTGAAATTGTCTCCCAAACCTTGCAGGATTATGGAAGGGCGATTGTCCTGGGCGATGCTCATACGTTTGGGAAAGGCTCCTTTCAAACCTTTACTCTTGAACCGCACAACAGTCCCAAGGTGAACTCCCAGGGAGAATATAAAGTGACGCGAGGTAAATACTACACCGTTTCAGGGAAAAGCCCCCAACTCATTGGAGTTGCCTCAGAGATTGTGATTCCCGGCATTCTTTCGGAGCTCGATATCGGCGAAGCCTTTGCCAAATTTCCTCTCGAAAATGACTCCATCCCGCCGAATTTTGAAGATGACCTTTCCGATCTGTCTCCGTTCCACAAGATGCAATTGGGTTCCATGTACAAATATCACCAGCAAGAGCGCCTGACTACTTATGAACCTTATATAAAAAAGTTGAACTACAACTCTACTATGCGTATTGAGCGCAACAAAAACTACCAAGGTTTTTTAAAGGAGCTTGCCCAAAAAAACTTTGACGCCGAGTCAGTCAACCTATTTGCTCAAACCGATTTGCAACTGATAGAGACACTGAATGTGATGAAAGATCTCATTTTATTGAGGGAGTTGAAGGGAGATTTATGACAGTTAGAGTTCGCATAGCGCCGTCGCCAACAGGGGACCCTCATGTGGGGACTGCTTACATCGCGCTTTTCAATCTCATCTTTGCCCGCCACTTTAAAGGACAATTCATCTTACGCATAGAAGATACAGACCAAGTAAGAAGCCGCCCGGAGTTTGAAAAAAATATTCTAGAAGCGTTGCGCTGGTGTACAATCAGCTGGGATGAAGGTCCTGATATAGGCGGGCCTTATGGACCCTATCGGCAATCTGAACGGACGGACATTTATCGAACTCATGCTTATGAACTGTTGGAAAAAGGCATGGCATATAAGTGCTTTGCCTCCTCGGAAGAACTGGAAGAAATGCGAGAGCTCGCCCAGGCTGAAGGAAGACGCACAGCTTACGACCGAAGATACAGAAACCTTTCTTTAGAGGAAGTGAAACAAAAAGAAGATGCGGGACAACCCTACGTGATCCGTTTGAAAATCCCCTTAAAAGGAGAATGTATTTACGAAGATGAGATCAAAGGGAGGATTACCGTTCCGTGGGCCGATGTGGATGATCAAGTCTTGCTAAAATCGGACGGATATCCTACCTATCATCTAGCCAATGTTGTGGACGACCATCTGATGCGTATTACCCATGTCATTCGTGGAGATGAGTGGATGAGTTCGACTCCCAAACATATTTTCCTTTATGAAGCCTTCGGTTGGAACCCACCCGTGTTTATGCACATGCCTCTTTTATTGGGAAGCGATGGGAAAAAACTCTCCAAGCGTAAAAATCCCACCTCTATTTTTTACTTTCGCGATAGTGGATACCTTCCAGAAGCGCTCGTCAACTTTTTGACTTTAATGGGCTATAGCATGCCCAAAGACCGAGAGATCTATGAGCTCGATGAGATTATCCGGGAATTCGATCCGAAAAGAATCGGGGTCTCCGGTGCGTTTTTTGACGTGCAAAAACTGGAATGGATCAATCAAAAAAGGATCATAGAGGGTGTTCCTGAGAGCCAATTATGGGATCGATTGCAACAGTGGCAATTCAATGACGACTTTATGAAAAAACTCATGCCCCTTGTCCATACGCGCATGAGAACTTTTGGCGATTTTTTAGATCTTTGTGACTTTTTCTTTATCAATCAACTCAAAATAACGCCTGGACTTCTCTCTCATAAGAATACAGCCCCGGAGGCCATTGCCATGCTCCTCCAGGCAGTCATTTGGAGCTTGGATGAAAAAGAGTCTTGGAATGGGAAGGCGCTCGAAGAAGCCTCCAAAGAAGCGGAAGAGATTTTTGGATTGCCCTATAAAAAAGTGATTATCCCGTCTCTTTTTGCAAGCATTATGGGTAAACTAAAGGGGCCTCCGCTTTTTGATTCGGTGACCCTGCTTGGGAAAGACCGGGTGCGAGTCCGCCTGATGAAAGCCATCGAAGTGCTTGGCGGGATCTCGAATAAAAAGCTTGTACAGCTAAAAAAATGCTGGGAGAAGAAAGATTGCCGAACACTCATCAGTCAGACTGCGGCTCCATAATCTCCGCCTCTTGAGATTTAGAAATAACGTAGGTACGATGATGGGTCACGGTTCCATTGTGACAAGCGTATGAAAGCAGACATAAACCAATGATCAGTAGGAATCTCATGAATCCGATCTCCCTTTTTGCCGAATCTAACTTTTTTTTTCTGAACTGTCTATAAAAAATGTATACGAGAGCTTCGCCCTACTACGCAACACTCAAAACCAAAAAACTTCTCACCGGGGCAGGCTCGTCTAAAAAAACGTATCATCTCGAACTGGAAGCAGACACTTCAAAGCTTGCCTATCGTGTCGGGGATAGCATCGCGGTGTTACCGTCCAACCGACCCCAATTGGTGGACGCGATCCTCAAGAAGTTGCACGCAACAGGCGATGAGGAGGTATGGGACGAGAAAAGTGGTATACCCCTTCCGTTTCGAGAATATCTTTTGAAAAAAGCCAACCTACAAAGATGCTCTTTTCATAAACTCTACCCTGTTGAAAAAACGGCAGCCCCTTTATTGGAACTCCTCGAGCACCATAAGCCCCATCCTTCTGAACTGGCACGCGTGCTCTTGCCCCTAATGCCCCGTTTTTACTCAATTGCCAATTCAGCGAAAGTATTTTCGAATGAAATCCATCTACTGATTGCTTTTGTCGAATACGATCTGAGAGGCGAAAAGCAATACGGTGTGGGGAGCCATTTTCTTTGCCGAGAAGCGAAAATTGGCCTAACTCCCATCCCTATCTACGTTCAACCATCTAACCATTTTGCACTGCCTGAGGATCCCAATGCTCTCATCATCTTGATTGGCCCAGGAACTGGCATTGCCCCTTTCCGAGCCTTTCTGCAAGAAAGAATCGCCACACAGGCCGAAGGACAAAATTGGATCTTTTTTGGGGAACGGAATCGAGCGACAGATTTTCACTATGGCGACTACTGGTTAGAATTGGAAAAGCAAGGAAGACTCCGTCTTAGTACAGCATTCTCTAGAGACCAAGAGCAAAAAATTTACGTGCAACATAAATTATGGGAAGAGAGAAAAAGCATTTGGAAGTGGATTTGCGATGGCGCTTTCCTTTACGTGTGCGGCGATGCGAAAGAAATGGCCAAAGATGTAGACCTCACGTTAGAAAAAATCATCCATGAAGAGGGAAACATGACTGAGGAAGAAGCTCGTCTTTTTTTAAGGGCCATGCGGCACAACAAACGGTATTTACTTGATGTCTATCTCTCATAAGTAGTGAGAATACAAAAGCACTGAATACCGTCTCCGCATCCAAAATCGGTCAAACCGTCTCCTGAGGTCGCTGTAATTCCCACGGCGGTGGGATCAATGTTGAGGGCCCCTGCAATGTTTTTTCTCATTGAAGGGATATGTTTTTCAAAATGGGGTTTTTTGCCCTCTATAGTGAACGCCGCGTGCACGATGTGCTGCGTTCCCAAAGTAACGAGAGCTTTTTCTAGGTACACTTGGCTATCGGTGATCCCATCCTTACCGCAAAGGTCACGAGCTATTCCTCCAAGAATAGGCACGCCTGTTACAGAGGTAATGGCATTACAAAGCGCGTGGAAAACGACATCTCCATCGGAATCGGCGTCTAAGCCAGGTACCCCTTCAAAAATGACTCCCCCTATGACACAGGGTTTGGAGGAATCTTGCGGCAAAAATCGGTGGCTGTCTTGCCCAATGCCTGTTCTAAAAATGGGCATGTCGTGTTTCATAATGGGTCATTATCGCATAAAGTAGGATAAAATGTCGAAACTTCACATTTGTAATACATTTTTTGAAAGCGAACTTGAGAGCTCTCTGAAAAGCCCCCTTGAGCGCTGGTTTTATGTAAACCCTATTGTCACACAGCTGCAGTTTCTCCCTTTACTATACGCCCAGCCAGAGGATCGCATCCTAGTAACGGAACTACCCCTCAACCCAGATCCCCGCCTGGTCCTTTTGAAAAGTCCCCCAAAGGACGTAACAATTGAACATTGGGGCCCCTCTCAAGCCATCGAGAGATGGGCCAAAAAACACACCCTTTCATATAGCGCCTCTGACTGGGAAAAGGTGCGAACAATGAATTCGAAAATTTTTTCCTTTACACACTCGCCCAAACTCCCTGGCGCTACCTTTCTTGAAACGGAAAGAGAGGTAGAAGAGTGGATCGAAAAAACGCCAGGACCCAAAGTGCTTAAAACGGCTTACGGCACAGCAGGGAAAGGCCATCTATTTCCTCCAGTCAAACGGCCGTATCCTCTTCCTCTCATCGGAGAGCCTTGGGTTCAAAAAACACAAGATTTCAGCTCTCAGTGGGAGAACGGAAAGCTCCTCGGCATCACTCTTTTTGCAACGAATGCAAGAGGGATGTATCAAAGAACCTACGTAGGTGACATAGAGTTTTGGGCCATCGAGGAACATCTCCATTACGCAAAGGCTCTAGTGCAGAAGATTCAACACATGGGATATGCGGGCCCATTGGGGATTGATGCTTTTCTATACCAAAGCCACGGGAAAATAAAAGTCCACCCCGTTGTAGAAATCAATGCAAGAAAAACGATGAGCTGGATCGCTCTTCAAATCTCTACAAAAACCCTAACTTTTTCCAAAAATGAAGAAGGATTGTTGCCAAAACGCTTAGGGTGCATCACATTCCGAAAAAACATCTCTCTCTGTCAAAAAATATCCTAAAATTGCAAGTTCAGTATAACATAAGAAGTGATGGACATGCTAAAAATTAAGGGTGGGAAACCCCTCCAAGGAACCATTCGAGCAGCGGGCGCTAAAAATGCAATGACCAAGCTTCTCGTTGCATCGCTTCTCTCAGACAGAAAGTGCACTTTCTATAACGTGCCGAATATCGGCGATGTTGAAATTACAGTGAACTTGTGTAAAGAACTAGGATCCAAAGTGGAGTGGGATCAGAAGGATCAAATCCTACAGATTCAAACAGAAGAACTCAAAACGTCCTATATCCCTCAGCGCTACTCTGGCTCCAATCGAATTCCCATCTTAATGATCGGAGCTCTTTTAGGTCGCACATCGAACGATATCATTGTGCCTACAGCAGGAGGAGATCTCATTGGATTAAGACCTGTAGATTTTCATATCCAAGCGCTTCAACAATTAGGAGCAGAGATCGAATATCGAGTGATGAAAAAAGAAGGCGCCTATTTTGCGCAGGCCCATTCTGGGCTGAAAGGGACGGTCATTACGCTCCATTACCCCTCTGTTGGAGCCACGGAAAACACCATCCTAGCAGCAGTACGCGCTAAGGGAACCACATATATCAAAAAAGCTGCAATAGAACCGGAAATTATCGATCTGATCCTATTTTTACAAAAATTGGGAGCCAACATCATGGTCGATGCAGACCGCACGATTTGCATTGAGGAAGCGTCTTCGTTTTATGATGTGGAACATACAGTGTTAAGTGATCGTAATGAGGTAGCCTCTTATGCAATGGCAGCCATTAGCACAAAAGGTAGAGTGTTCATTGAAGGAGCTGAACATCTTCATATGATTACTTTTCTCAACAAGCTCAGAGAAATCGGCGGAAGGTTTGAGGTCAAAAAACAGGGAATCGAGTTTTTTTATGATCAACCCCTCAAGGGTGGGCTTCATATCGAGACGGGCGTGCATCCTGGATTTATGACAGATTGGCAACAGCCTTTTGTTGTCTTGATGACGCAAGCGCAAGGGGCTTCTATCGTGCATGAGACGGTGTATGAGAACCGTTTCGGCTACACCCGTACACTCAAAGAAATGGGAGCAGACATTGAGCTGTTTACAAGCTGTCTAGGAAGCGGCCCCTGCCGTTTTGCTCCTGAGAGTCACCTGCATAGCATAGTAGTCAAAGGAATTACCCTGCTTCGAGGCAAGGACATCCATATTCCCGATCTGAGGGCAGGCTTTGCCTATGTGATGGCCTCTCTTCTTTCTGAGGATATGAGCACAATCGACAATGTCGAATTTCTCGACCGAGGCTATGAAGGGCTTACGGAGAAACTTGTTTCCTTAGGAGCTGATATCCAACGGGAGTCACTGGCTAAAAAAAGAAACTTAAAGACCGTTTTAGACGAAATTCCCGTTTGACAGAAGACCACCTTCAGGGGTAGACTCTTGGCCCTATGCCCCCTCTATGGAGACAGATTCAACAAGAAAATTTTACAAAGATTGGCCCTCTTTTAGACTTTTTAGATCTATCGAAAGAAAACCGGGAGCGAATTCTTTTAAAGTCTAAGTTTGTCTTGAACCTGCCGCTACGACTCGCCAAGAAAATCGTAAAAAATGATCTTAACGACCCGATCCTTCGCCAATTTATTCCCTTAATCGACGAAGACATCTCCCTGTCTGGATTTACTCTTGATCCGGTCCAAGACTGCGCCTTTCAAAAAACGGAAAAACTCCTCCATAAATACCATGCCAGAGCACTGATTCTCACAACCAGCGCCTGCGCGATGCATTGTAGATACTGCTTTCGCCAGAATTTTCCCTACGAAAAAAAAATAAAGAATTTTGAGGCTGAAACTGCCTACTTAAAAAAAGATCCAACGATCACAGAAGTGATTTTAAGTGGCGGAGATCCCCTCTCTTTAAGCGATGAACAGTTGGCGGATCTTCTTCGGACCTTAGATGCGATCCCCTCCATTCAAAGGATCCGATTTCACACCCGCTTTCCAATCGGTATTCCAGAAAGAATTGACCCATCCTTCTTGCATCTCTTAGCTTCCTCAAGCAAGCAAATGTTCTTTTGTATCCATGCCAACCACCCGAGAGAATTGGATGAGGAGGTTCTCGAAGCTTTGAAAAAAATCCAAAGGCTAGGCATTTCTCTACTCAACCAATCCGTTCTTTTACGTGGGGTGAATGATAGCGAGGAAGCCCTCATTGGTCTTTCTCAGACCCTGCTCAATGCCGGGATTATCCCCTACTACCTACACACTCTGGATCCAGTCGAGGGATCGAGTCATTTTGTGGTTTCAGAGACAAGAAGCTTGGCACTTGTTCGCGCCATGCAAACCCATCTTTCAGGATTTGGAGTCCCGAGATTAGCCAAAGAAGAGCCCGGGCAGCTTAGCAAAACTTTCGTAATGAATACGGATGCTTGATTAAAATTTTTATAAACCCCCCTTAAGAAAGGTTAAAAGATGACTTCCTCCTCAACAGTAGGCTACAACGTACAAGAAGCGGTTCTCAACTCATTCCTGAACGCTGCCCAAAAAAAAAAAATGGGTCTCGTTCTCCTAGAGGAACCAGATGCATCTGCACAGAAAATCTCGTTCAAGGCCCCTCCACGCAACCTACCAGACATCGTTCACCTGTTCCATGAACGCGTAGTCATTGCAGGGTATCAACCTAAGATCCGCTATACTCCTATTTGCCACAAGATTTCGGAAGCTTGGCAACAAAGTAAGGAGATTTCTCCCGAGGATTTAGATGAGCTTGAAAAGGGTAATCCATCAGCAGTAGTAGGAACAGATTCTTCACGTTGTTTTGGTCACATTACTTGGTGGCATCCACAAAGACGAGAAACTATTTCTATGGGTTATCTGAGCTATCTGGAAGTGTTGGCAGAGACTTACCGATTCCGTGAACAAGATCTGAATAGGTATCTTTTTTTTGTAGAACTCTTTCAAAAGTTACAAAAACATCCTGAACAAATGCCAGCTGTAGAACCGCCCCCAGAATATCGCCCACAACCCCCTATACGCCACTTCCATATCATTATGGCTTCTAATATTGGAACATCACAATTTTCAGAGGGTTATGCATTTCCCCCAATCTCCCAAAAGCCTCTGCCATGCCCTGATTGGCAATTTCTACCTCATCAACAGCTAGAAGATGATAGTCAGTTTGAAGAACTGCTGATATCGTTAGTTGGCGGCCCACTTCGTGGATACTGGCTTTGGAAAGCGTATGAACAGCAGCCGGACGAATCAATGCATCCCGTATATAGGCTAAATTTTCTAGCAGATCCTACAACGTTTCCTTTCATCGCAATCCGAACGCAGACGCAACAATTTTTAGCTTACCCATTTTCTCCCGACCTGCGCCCAAATCAGTTAGTTCTAGAAGTTCTCCAATTAGCTTGTCAATCTAAGAGCAATGAGAATCACTACTATCCAATAAAAATAACACCCAGAAGTTTCCTACTCCGTCCACTACAAACTATTGATTCCCAACAAGATTCGTGTGCTCCATTAATGCAAGACCTGCTGAACTTAGGATACGTTCCGATATCTTTCGAAGAAAGAAAGGAGCTACTCGGCTCTAGCTCCTTAAATTTGGAAGAAAAAAAAGAGAACCCAGACCCGTCTAGTTTTATAAAGCACTTGTTGCAGGCACGAAAAGGAAGCCCAGTTTACCAAAAGACAACGCCAGATGGTACTGTGGAATATAGAATTCCAATAGGCTCAAGGGAACGCTTTTACAATATAATGCATTTCTGGACTAACAACCTCCATCCCGTACTTGCTCGGTGCACAAAACAATTCTACAAAACACCCTCTCCTAGCCCCAATGAAACTTTTTCTGGGCTCCATTTTGTCCCTGGCACACATGGGGGTTTTATCCCTGGCGTGCTCTCAGAACCTACCGACCCTGCATCGACTGCCGCCCTTTCCACTTCTTCAAGCTCTAGTTCCGCTACGAATCCTACTCCCATGGAGATCTCGCTAAATAGTTCAGAAGACTGGGTCGTACTTTATTCTCCAACAACTCCCTATTCTGCCAGAGAAGATTGCCCTCCTCAAGAAAACGAGATCATTCGGCTTACTACAATGCGTACACGAGGAAATCTCTCCAGCGCTACGATTGAATTTCAGCGTAGTTCTCAAAGCTACCAGATCACTGTGCCTCGAGGAGAGGTCGCCACCGTACGAAAAGTTCTTTTGAAGCATACGGAAAGCTTAGAGGAGATACAGCGATCGAATGTAAGCATATTTCAGCTTCACTTTCATTAGACTTGCGTAAGATAAGGGGTACCATCTGGCGACAATGGAAGAAACCTCGAACGCGATGCAAGCGCCTAATAGCACTTGGACTCAAAGAAGGCAGCGCCAGAAAGGCAGCATATAGTGGGAAAGGACCATGGAGAATGGCAAAGACCCGCAGTATGCATAAGGCGCTGTCGAACGCAGTGATCGAATCGATGGGATACATCCCTATGGCAGACATAGTACGAGCTAGGTCACAGTAATCATGAACCGCCGTATACGGTTCCGTACGTACGGTGGTGTGAGAGGACGGGAGCTGAAAGGCTCCTTCCTACTCGATAGTTACGAGGATCGATTTATTTGCAGCTTTCACGCACCCAGAAGCTATCAATAAAATTTTAAGCGACTATACCATTCTTGCCGAGCTTCGCTCGACATTTCTTCAGGTTACGCAAGATGTTCTATTGTTTACGATCTCAGCTTCTTCATCTGTAAGGATGATTGGAAAGGCCAGCTTTTGAATGGCTGCGATATCTGGACGAAATAGTTTTTCCTCGTTCTTAACATAGTGAAACAAAAGCAGTTCGATATCTCGATGCATCATTTGTTCCATGTTTTCTAAATGTATTAAGCTATCATCCACATAGACAATTCTTGTAATGGGTGGCTTTACTTCATCAAACCATTGACGAATAGAATCTCCTTTTTGATTGAGGATGGACAGAAACCAAATTCCCTCTGAAAAGAGAGAAGGTCCCGAGGTAGTAAAAATTGGAATGGGCCAAAAACTATGACGACTGAAATCAAGATCAAACTGTTGAAGCTGCTCTAGCGTAATGTCTTTCATTTCAGGATGGCGGGCGGTCAGTCCCATAACACACGCAGCTAGCTGTTGTGCAGTAGCAACTACTTGAGGAATACAAGATTCAACGAGTGCAATCGGACACAACTTAAGTGTTGCCATTGATTGAGGATGAAGGATTTCATACACTGCTCGAGCATCTATCCCTTGATCTTTCAGCCGTTTTGATTCCCAAGAAAACCATTTAGAGCTGCCATATTGCGTTTGCGACTGAATCAACGTATCGTCGAGATCAAACAACACACAGGTTGATGAACCGATGTTTAGAAGGATCTCTCGTATAGAACTGCATCGAATGATCATCGCCCTTTATACTCCTCTAAGAAACAGGGACAGTCAAAATAATATTTCTTGATGAGAGTCGTTGGCTCCACGATACATAAACATGGATTGCTTGGAAGGGGATGTTGCAACCAGAACCGTACCTGTTTTTTGCGAATCGAGAAATACAAGGTCAGTGCGAATCTCGTGATGGGAAAGATCGTCTAGCAAAGCCCGTCCCTCTACATCATTTCCAACAGAGCCAAGCACCCAAGTTTCAACGCCAAGTTTTCTTAGGGCGACAGCGCAATTTCCTGCATGTCCTCCAAATGCTGTTGACAAGCTGAGGAGGGATTCGCAACCATCGTCGGGAGGATCACTTTCATAAGAAAAATGAAAATCTACGTTGAGACCGCCGATGACAAGAGCGCGCATCAGAGCTAATTTGGATCGAAGCGTAGCACAGTTCAACATAGTTCTACAACACTGCGATTCCCGAGATCTCAAGAAGGTGCTCTTTTTGAGCCAATCCTTTCACTTCTACCAATGTGCTCGAAGGTGTATGATCTTTAAATAATTCGTTGCGCATGGCTGAGATCGCTTTAAAATGATTCATATCCGTCACATAGATGGTGATGGAAACAAGATGTTCAAGTGTTCCACCTGCCGCTTCAATAACCATGAGAAGGTTTGAAAAGACTTTTTTCGCCTGAATACCGGGATCGCCGATTCCGACGGTTTTTCCGGTTTCATCTGTTGCAACTTGCCCGGTAATAAACAATAATGACTTTGCGCCAACAAGAGGCACAAGCTTTCCTGGCACATACCGCCCGATCGGTTTCGAACAACGTTGTGGCACAATGTTTATGCTCACGACTTCCCTTCTTCTCATTTTTAAACCTCGCGAAGGATACCAAAAAAATTTAGAAAGAGGCAATCAAATTTTTATGATTTGATGTTGGATCAGTTTATCGATAAATCGCTTCATGTTGGAATCTGAGCGATGATAGGGAATCTCATCGAGAGAAAACCAGCAGATCTGATGGAATTCTTCTTTGCAATATGTCAGGACTAAATCTTCTGGTTTTTTTAGCAGAAACCAGAAGGAGATATCGGTATGTTGTCCAACTGGATTTGTCGTTTTGGCGATAGTAAGGAAAAAAGGGTCAATCGATAAGAAATGGGCAAAAGAGCCTAGTTCTTCGAGACATTCTCTTGTAACAGTCTCTTGGGGATGTTCGCCGGGTTCAACATGGCCTCCCGGAAAAATCCAAAGATTGCATTTTTTATGGTCGACGAAAAGCAATCGTTGTTGCCTCTGATCTACAAACGCAAAGTAGGATACCAGATGGGGATCTGGCGTTTTAGGTTTCGCTGTTCTGAAAAGATCCGCACCGGAAGACACCCATTGTTTAACAAACTCAATCTGTTCAGATTCAATAGAGTCAATAGGTTGTATCTTCGATATCAGGTGCAAGATCGTGTGTCGCAATTCGGCTTCTCTTAAAAAAATCTTCGGATTGTAACCTTATCACTTTAGAGATACAATAGCAATTCTGGCATGTCTATTACATCCTCTCTACAGTCTGAAGCCCTAAAATCTCCATGCCTTGCTTAAGCACTCGTGCAGTCAATTCACAAAAAGCTAAGCGCCGCCCCTCTTCAGAGGTGCCTTCCACCCGACAGTCGCGAAAAAAAGCATTAAATTTTTCTGCAAGCTCATAGAGATAGTCGGTGAGACGGTTGGGGAGAAGGTCACGCGCCAATACCTCAATGACTTCCCCAAATCTAAGTAAATGAAGCCCTAAAGCAATTTCAGCAGGATGGGAGATCTGAATCCTGTTCTCTTTGAGAACCGCTCGCATCTCTTTGCCCACCTTCCTTTTGATCCCATTAATCCGGACATAAGAATACAAAAGAAACACCGCAGTATTTCCTTCAAAACGAAGCATCTTATCATAACTAAACACGTAATCTTTCGTTCGAAGAGAGGCAAGATCAGCATACTTCACCGCGTCGATGCCGAGCACGCGGCTTAAATGATCCACTCGTTCTTTTTGAGCGTCCGGATGTTTATCTAGGATAATGGCGCGGGCCTTTTCGACAGCGATATGCAGAAGATGGATCAATTTTTCCGTCTCTCCTGAGCGCGTTTTAAATTTCTTTCCGTCGGATCCTAGAACAAGCCCGAATCCCACATGAGTCACTTCAACTTTTTGGGGATCGAGCCAGCCACATTTTTCTGCCACAGCAAATACCATCTGAAAATGTAAAGATTGCCCTGCATCAACGACAACGATAATCCGATCTGCTTTCTCTTCAAAAATACGGTGGCGAAGCGCAGCAAGATCAGTAGTATCGTAATTGTAACCCCCATCTGACTTTTGAATCATGAGAGGAAAAGGTTCTCCATCCCGGTTCTTAAACCCCTCCAAATAGACGCACTTGGCCCCATTTGAGAGAGTCACAAGACCCCGCTGTTCCACCTCGTCCACAATGCTTTTCAACATAGAGTTGTAAAAAGATTCCCCGCGCTCTACTAAATGAACATCCAGAAGATCGTAAATTTCCTGAAAACCCACCCGAGATCTATCGCAAATAATCTTCCACGCATGCATCGCTTCTGGATCCCCAGACTGCAAACGCACCACCTCTTCTTGGGATCGTTTCTTAAAGGTAGCGTCCTCATCAAATCGCTGTTTGGCAGCTTTGTACCACCTCATCAAAGACTCTAAACTGGCAGGCTCTTGGCCCTTTAAGACACCGGAGGCATGCTCTTGCATATAGGTGATGAGCATCCCAAACTGAGTCCCCCAATCTCCAATATGATTCAACCGCAGCACATCGTGCCCTAAAAACTCAAACAGCCTCGCTAGACAGTCCCCAATAATTGTAGAGCGGATATGCCCTACGTGCAATTCTTTGGCGATATTAGGAGAAGAAAATTCTACGATGATTTTTTGTTTTTTTTTAGGAGGGGAGACACCCAAATAAGGGTCTTCGAGTTGCTGCTGGAGCCTTTCTGAAAGAAAGGCAGGAGAAAGGGTAAAGTTAATAAAACCAGGCCCGGCAATCTCCACTTTAGAACACGTGTTGCGATCAAAATGACTCACGATTGCCTGTGCAATTTCGTAAGGACTTTTCTTCAATAATTTAGAAAAACGAAATGCACTATTGCACTGATAATGGCCATGCCCTTCTTGCATGCAAGGCGCAATATCTGCTTCTTGGTCTTCTTTAGGGATCGCACTCCCAAAAGCTTTTTGAATAGATAAAGAGACTTGCCGCTGAAAGATCCTTAAAAGAGTTTCCATGCAGGCGCTTTAACATTCCGCTGTATGGTGGAATACTGGAGGAATGACCCTCTTACCAATCGCATACTTAATCCGATACTCTGCTAGCGATTTCGCTGCCGTGTGCGTAGACTCATGATTTTTCTCGGCAATATCGTAGATCGCAAGCAACGTATCGTAGATGTGGTGGATTTTGTAACGCGGGAATTTGGAACTATAGCCCTCATCTTCTAACTCTGCCGCCACATTTAGCAATCCACCTGCATTAATGACAAAGTCAGGCACGTAAAGAATATTCCGCTCTTTTAACAGATCCGCATGTTCGTCTCTGTCAAGCTGGTTATTCGCACAGCCAGCAATCGCCTTGCACCGCAGTTTAGGAAGGGTATTGTCATTGATCACTCCACCCGCTGCGCAAGGAGCCAAAATATCGCACTCAACACCTAAAATCTCTTCAGGAGGTACAGCTTTGGCGCTATATTTTTTAGCATAGTAGTCCAGTTTTTGTGTATCCACATCGGAAAGAATTAACTCCGCTCCCGCCCAAAAAAGATGGTCGATCAAACACTTACCCACACTCCCAAGGCCCTGTACAGCCACTCTTTTTCCTTCTAGGGAAGGGCTTTTATAAAGATGCTGTACCGCCGATAAAATGCCCCGAAAAGTGCCCCATGCGGTAAAGGGGCCAGGATCGCCGCTACTCTTTTCGTGCGGCAGACCCACAACATATTGGGTCGTTTGCCGGATCACTTTTACATCTTCTGTACTGCACCCCATATCTTCTGCACAGATGTAAATGCCGCCGAGTTTTTCAACGGCAGCTCCAAAAGATCGCAGAAGCTCCGGAGTCTTCTCTTTGCTGTTCGCAATAATGATACTCTTCCCCCCGCCAAACCCCACCTCTGCTATAGCGGACTTATAGGTCATCCCTTTAGAGAGCCTCAAAACATCTTCGAGCGCAGCTTCGACCGAAGAATAAGGCAGGATGCGAATTCCACCAAGTGCAGGCCCAAGCATCGTATTGTGAATGGCAATGATTGCGGTTAGCCCCACTCTTTTGTCCGTGACCTTAACCACTTTTTCGTACCCTTTTACAAGAATGCGCTCAAACTGGAGTCCTTTTTGACTTTCTTGAAGCAGGCCAGCCAATCGTTTTTTCAGATCCGGTACACTTTTTTCCAGAAGTTGTTGGGTCATAAGACGAGCCTCTCAAGTTTTTTTTCAGCACTATACCACGGGACCTCTCGAGAATCAAGGGGATAAATCCTTCGAACCCCTGACCAAATACTTGATGATAATGACTCTTTATTGTAACTTAAGACCTCTTAAGATTTAGGGGATTGTGTCATGGCTGCCGTTCTCAGCATTACTGAGGAACAGAAAAGTGAATTATTGAAATTTATCAAAAAAAACCGCGGTGCAGATTTAGTTACCGTTTATCTCGCTTTTATTGAAGAAAAATACAATTTAAAACCTGTTTTGTTTCCAAAAGAAAAGACGATTTATCAAAGCGTAGATAATTTGCTCGCAAAACTCGAAAGCCAAGGAAAAATTTGGCGGGAGACTGAGATTACCGTCCAATTCGGCCAGCAAAGCGTTAACGAAGGGACAAAAAAGATTTACATTTGTCCCTTCACTGGGAAGGTGTTTGGAGACAACACGTGCCCCAATCCTCAAGATGCGATTTATGACTGGGTCTCTAAATGTCCTGAAAACAAGGAACGTATCGGAGGGCTACCGGTCAAAAGATTTTTTGTTTCGGAAGATTCTGAGGTCATTAAAAATTATATTGTGAAAAGGAAAGCTTCGATTAAAAAAGTAGTTTACTCATCGGCCATTACAGGGAAACTATTTAATAGCAAGAAAGCTGTACTCGACGACTTCAAAAACAACCACGTCAAGCATTTAACTTTACTTGAAGTACAAAATCAAAACCGTTTCCAGATAGAAGAAGGATTTTTAGAGTTCATTCAAAAACACCTGACTGAAGACAAGATTGCTGGATTCGTAGAGGGGCTCTCTCAACATTCAGAATTTGAGTCTTACTTAGAAAAATGGGTCGAATCAGACTAGTGCTCGGAACTTATCCCCTGCCCACACAAGAAGCAACCCTGGCCTTTGGGCGGCGGATTGGCAGGGAGATTCTAAAGAACACCGTGCTTGCGCTCTACGGGGATTTGGGAGCAGGGAAAACGACCTTCGTGAAGGGTTTAGCGCTCGGCTTAAACATTCTCGAGCCTATCCACAGTCCTACCTTTGTCCTACTGAACCTCTATGAGGGGTTAGCACACTTTGATCTTTACCGTCTTAAAAACTCGCAAGATTTCCTTCAGTTAGGGTTTGAAGAACATTTTCACAACGACGTGGTTACAGCCATTGAGTGGCCAGACCGGATTCTAGATCTTCTTCCTGAAAAGACCCTTTACATTTTCTTTCGGTATCAAGGAACTGGAAGAATTGCCGACGTGACATACCGCTCATCCAGCCTGACGGAGCGCAGCCTATGTTAGTGCGGTTTTTACTCTCTACGTTGACTGATTTTCCAACTCTAAAAAGCCCTCAAGGCATCCTGCTTCCCGAGGTTGCACTCATCGGGCGCTCGAACGTTGGGAAATCGAGTCTCATCAATTATCTTTTCAATCAAAAAAACCTTGCGAAAACATCTTCTTCCCCTGGGAAAACCCGTTTACTGAATTTTTTTTCCGTTGAGGATCGGTATTTGCTTGTCGATTTACCAGGTTACGGTTTTGCCAAAGCATCGGAGCGGGAAATGGAAAATTGGTCCAAAGCAGTGGATCACTATCTGAGTACAAGGACCACTCTTCGCCTTCTTCTCTTCCTGATCGACAGTAGAAGGGGCCCGAATCAAGAAGATGACGTGATGATCGCATGGGCAAAAGAAAAAAAGATTCCCCTTTTGTGGATTTTTACCAAAACTGATAAGCTCTCCCGAGTAGAAAAAGGTAAACTGCAGCAAATGTATCCGGAAGCGATTGTGTCTACTGTAAAAGAACCAGATGGAAGGCGCAATATCCAACAAAAAATCGAAAAAATATTAGGTTTTTGAGCATGGGATTGATTCACCAAGATCTGTTTGTCTGTCTCGACTGTGAATCGACAGGACTCGACCCACAGCAAGACCGTCTCATTGAAGTGGCGGCAAGGCGCTTTACTTTTGATCAAGTGCTGCAAGAATTTGAAACATTAGTCAATCCAGAATGTGAGATCCCCCAGGTCTCTCAAGAGATCCACAAAATTTCTTCTGAGATGCTTCAAGGGAAGCCAAAGGCCGGTGAAATTCTACCCGCTCTTTTCCAGCTCATTGATGGGTACATCCTGGTCGGCCATGGCGTTGGCTTTGATATTACTCTCCTTAAAGAGGAAGCAAAGAGGCACCAAATCCCTACTCGCATTGACAAGCAGCCTTTTATTGACACTCTTCGTTTGGCACGGCTCTATGGGGAAAGCCCGATCAACTCTTTAGAAAAACTCCGCCAACACTTTAATATTGAGCCGGAAGGAGCTCATCGGGCTATGAGCGACGTCATTGTGAATATCGAGGTTTTTAAGTACCTCGCAAAAAGCTACAAAACAACACAAGAACTCATGAGAGCACTGGAAAAGCCCATCAAGCTAAAAGTCATGCCTCTCGGAAAACATAAAGGGAGAAAATTTGATGAGATCCCGATCGAATACCTCCAATGGGCAGAGGGGAAAGACTTTGACCAAGACCTTCTCTACTCGATCCGGACAGAGCTAAAAAACCGAAGGAAAGGCGGCCGATTTGACCAATCTGCAAACCCTTTTAGCCAGCTCTAGCGCTCGAACAGGCTAGTTCTTCTGCACTAAGAAGAACAAGCTAGGAGTAAAAATACCTCTTTTTTCAGCTTCCACAAATGCATCGGCGCCCAAGTTTAAAAAATCTCCTACCTTGGTTGAACCTTTAGGGGCAATGCCAACCCCTTCGAGAACGCGAATCATCACATCGGTACAGAACCTGCCAAATTTTGATCTTCTAAACCCTGTTCGTAGCGGCAATGCCCATGAGCAGCCCTCCGTACAACTATTGCCTATTTCCAGAACCTTAAACCCAGCATCAAGGAACGCCTGCTGCACCGCTTTCATAGAGGAGATCTTCTGTAGCCCACCGCCATGCTCTAAATCTTCCATGATCTGACAATGATCCCTATTGTTCTCATCGTAGTTGTCTAATAAACAGTACTCATAACCAGCAAAACACCCGCCTGGCTTGAGTAAACGATGCACCTCTTTAAAGCACTTGGTCTTATCTGGGGCATGGGGTGTAGCTTCAATGGCATACACGGCATCAAAACTTGCAGCCGGCAATTTTGTATCCATGAAATTACCCTCGTACAATGAGCAAATGTTTTCTAAATGGCTTTTTTGAATGTACTCTTTTGCCTTTTTAATTTGATAGGCATTGATATTCAGCCCTACAATGTTAGCGCCGGAATATTGGGCAATATTTCTCATGGGCCCAGCCACCCCGCATCCTACATCGAGAACCTTCATGCTTGGTTTGAGTTGAAGAGCTTCCGCCACTTTTATTTCATAGCGAAGCATCGCATCTTGCATTTTCTCTCCCATCCTTTGCGGAGCAAAGTGAAAAGATTTTCCCCAGCCGGCCTCAAAAAAGTCGGTGACCAAATCGTAATATTTTTCCGTAATGCTGGGATCTTTGATCTTGTCTTTTGCTGAGACATACGTTGTGACAGTTGCACACTTTTCTGAGCTATAAACTTCTTTTGCCTTGGACATGAAAACGCTCCTTTCTCTTGAAAAACACACTATACTCAACTTTATATATTTTTTGAACTTATCTACCGAGAAAGGAACTCATACCAATCGCAACAAATTTGATTTTTGAACAACAAAATTAAAGAGCACTTCGGATTCTATTTTTTTGCATAATCGAAAAAACGACTCGATCCCTACAATCAGGTCTGATATATCTCAGTTTATCTTCTTCAGGAAAGTCTATGAATTCACCTGTGTCTTTGTATCCTAATCGCTCATAAAACTTTACCAGATTTCCTTGGAATAGAGGTATGACCTTCAAGATAATAGCGTGCACTTTCTTAAATGCCTCTTCTTCCACATAATTCATGAACATAGGACCAATTTTATACCCCTGATAATCTGGATGCATAGCAAATAAGGCAATTTCAGCTTTGTTTTTTTCAAAAAAATCTAAGAGAATGGTTCCACAAATTTCGTGACTAGGCGAGATGCAAAGATAAAGTTTCTGTCTAGGATTAGAAACAAAACTTTGAATTTCAGTAAATGTAGCTCTGTCAACTCCACCTTGCAAATATTCGACTTTTTGATATGCAGAATTGATAACAGCAGCGATGTTTCTTACATCGTGACCCTCTGTCGCCTCTTCGACTATAAAGCACTCTTCTTTATGTCCAATCCTGAGAGGCAACCGTACGCTCATTTTTCCTCCTTGTTTTGATAGAAGAATACACAAAATAAGTGATTCATGGCTAGACCGTCTTGATAGCTTCCAAGGCCACTTTTTTCTTGAACTCGACTGTGTGGGGTGTTCTCGTCATTTTTTACTCCATGCTCAGTAGTCCGCCAAAGGAGGTACTGCTCGCCGTTATTCAAAAGAAATATTTTACTTGTGTCTATTTTGCCCTCCCAGTGCTATACTTTGTGGCAAAAACCGGCACCCAAAACCATGGCGACAGTTTCTCTTAAACAAAATATTTCCTTACCTCAGGGATTGGCTAATTGGCTTGTTCGCAAAAGTAATGAACACTCCACAATCTCAAAAATCGAATACCACATGGGTGGAAGAGTTGCCCTGCTTGGAACTTCTCTACGCTCTTTAGCCGAAGCAGTGAGCCGAGTCGTTATAGGTTGCCTCGCACTCGTCGGGTATTTAATTACTCTGGGCTGTTGGCAACAAGCTCAGAATTTTGGCATGGAGCAGATGCAAAAAGGAAACTACGCCGGATCTGTTAGCTTCAGCTGCTTCCGTTCAACCCTTTCTCCTAAAGAATTAGTGAATCACCTGCAGTCTACAAAAGCAAAGGCATCTCATCTTGTAAAACCCCAAGGACAACTCACTGCTGAAATGAGGTCAAAACGGGTCAGACAGGGAACCGAACTGATTGCGGGTAAATTGCAAAACCAATTCGAGCGCGCCCAAAATCAAGCAGCTCAAGAACCCGATAAAGATTTCCAATATTTGCCGGCACCAGCAGATTTCCAAGGACATGCCCATACAGAACAAGTGCCTGGCTACGAAGCTGGCATTTGCCATTTCATCGGCCGAAGGCTCACTATGGAAGATGAACATTTGACGACTTCTTTTAACTTGAATGTCGGAGGAAAGATCTATCCAATCCAACTATTTGGAATCTTCGATGGTCACGGTGGAGGGCAAGCTTCTCCCTATGTGAAAGAAAATTTAGAGTGCCAATTGCATAAGACTCTGAACGAATTTTGCTCTGCCGGCCTAACTGATGAAGCCATTTGGAATGCTCTGAAAATCACCTTTGTCAGATTGAAAGGGGAGTTCAATGAGCCTCAGTCAGGAACCACAGCCACAGTAGCAATGATTTTGGATGGAAAGTTGTGGACTGCCAACGTGGGTGACTCAAGAACTATTTTAGACAACGGTATTCAGCTCAGTGAAGACGCAAAACCAACAGATACCCACTATCGAAAAGGGATCGAAAATCGGGGTGGCATGATCTTCTGCAACCGAGTCAATGGAAATCTCGCCGTAGCAAGAGCTGTGGGAGATCATAATGTGGGTGCTATTAGCGCAAGACCCAAAATCACTGTTTATCCTGTTGCAGCCATTCCGAAAGGAAGCCATTTGATCTTAACCTGCGATGGAATTTATGATGTGTCCAGCACAAGACAAATCGCCGCTGCCGTTCAGACTCATAAAGATCGACCAGCTGCTGAATTAGCTAAAAACATTGTCTATTCGGCTTATCAAGCTAACTCTGGAGATAACCTCTCCGCTCTAGTCGTTAAGTTCTAAGAAAATTTGTTAATACACATTCGGCTTAGTTTGTTCTCCACTATTTGAGTTAGGGATTGAGCGATGGGATGAAGTGCTGGGTAAATGTTTTCTTCGTTGCAGCACTGGATTTTGACGGCAATACGAACTTCGTTGCACCGCCATTGCACCAAAAGAACTCGAAGACACAGCAGCGACAGGATTAACGAGCTAGCGAAATGGCAAGTAGCTGCTTTTTGGGGCTATTTGAGCCAGTTTTACTTGGTCAAGTGCGTAAATTTGCGTATTGGGATTTTATTCAACCTGGGGGTCAACAGACGCAGAAGATGAGAAGCTTTTATCGCATATCCAATCGAGCATCGGCGCGTAGACATCTTCGCGCCCTGTTAAGGCATGCCCGAGATCATCATAGCGAGCATATTGAAGATTCATCTTTCCAGCTTGATCAAAAGCCTCTTGAATGAGGTCGGCACTCTTGATAGGCACCATGATGTCCTCTTCGCCGTGAATCATGTAAATGGGCACCTCGACTTTCAAAAGGTCGGGTAGCAAGTCATAACAAAGGTATGAAGCGAACCATCGACCCTCTCATTAAAAGTGAGGGTGAGATCCCTTTTATCCAGCACCATCCAATCGCTATGAGCATGATTGTAAATGAGTTGTTTGATGGATGCAACGGGTTTTTGCTGGTTTTGACTTCCTCCCCTCCCTAAATGGAGAGGATTCCTAAGGCCTCAAACCAAGGTGGATTGAGGCTTCAGTGGGTTCTTCCCCTGAGCCAGCCTTAGAGAGCTTTACGGTTAGTTCCGACCCATGCTCTTTCGGTCTTACAATCTCATATCTGAGAAGCGTTACTTTCGGTCTGCCCGACCGTAGATCGCTTGGTTGTCGCGATGAAGACGAGTATAGAGAAAAAGCGAAATTCATCCAAGCCCTAAAGGACTTGGTTTTCTTTCATCGATTGGATAAATGGTGCAGTAGGGAAGTCGTTGCACCATTTTTGCACCACATAAGCACGACAACCCTCCTTCCCATAAAAAATACTTTCTTTTACACTTGCCTGCTTGAAAAAGGAGTCCTTATGACCTATGCAATGTTTAGCGCAGTCAAGAGTATTATTTTCATTGGGCTGTATACAGTATCGATCGGCCTATTAATCCCTAAGAGCATACAGTTTTGGAAACTTTGGAAAGAAACCGGGAAATCTGCTGAGCTATCTAAAGCAATCGGAAGTGGCGTGACAGCATTTTTTCTCTTATCAGCAGATTATCTTACTTTCATGATGGCTGTCGGAGGATTTAATGTATAAATATTTTGTGATTTTTTGCGTATTAATTAATGGTTCTTTTTTATACGCAAAATGTTCAGAGATAGCTCCCAATATCAAAAACAATTATGCTTCAAATATGCATTATGCATTTGTCTTGCAATCATTAGGTCAGTCGACGCTAGCCAGTGCGCAATTTGGATCCGCATATGATGAGGCCAAAAAAGCTGGAGAAAGCATCCTAAAGCTGATTGCGGTTGAGCAGTTGTTCATATGGTATCGCATGTATGGCTCTTCCCTTAATCTATTTTCGAAAAAACCCACTGGCAATGAGCGTATCATTGGAGAGTATAAGCCAACTTTACAAGCTTTGAACAGCTATCCACCCTTCAAATCTGAGTGGGGGAAAACGCCAGACCAAGCTGCCCAAATACGTGAATTTATGTTCGGAGTAGGCGAAACAATCGCTGGAATATTCTGTGCTACAGTAAGCCCTGCATTCGGGGGATACATTGCTTATGGAATAATTGCTGATGGGACGGGTCGAATATTTTCTTCTCTTAACAATATCTGGGCAGGGCATCAAGCAATGATCGCTTTAAAAAATTGGGAACAAACTTCCTTAAAAGCCATCGAAGATAAATCTCCATCTGGCTATCCAGCTTTAATTCGACAACCACCAACCTTTTAAGGGAACGGTGATGTTGAAGAGCCCCATCGAGAGAGAGTCGACCGATCAGGGCAGCGTAAGTGTGAGATGTGTTGTTTGTTTCAAAGTTGTACTGGCCAAGCTTGATGCGGCGCTCGGTGTCTTTGACCCAGTCATCTGCCTCTTGCTTGCGTTCGAAAGTGTTACAGGTGGTGGGGTAGCCTTTGATACGAATGATGGCGCGCCAAACTGTGGACTTGCCGTCTTTGGATTTTCTTTTGTAGATCGATGCCATGCTCTAGCCTTTTGATTTAGGGTTTGAGCGATGGGATGAAGTGCTGGTTAAGTTTGTTTTTCGCTGCACCATTTGAACAAAATCATAGACTCAATTTTTATTTGAGTCTAGCTGATTATTGCCTAAATGCAATGAATTGAACGGGATAAAAGTTTGAGACTTGATGGGTTCGAACCATCGACCCTCTCATTAAAAGTGAGATGCTCTACCACTGAGCTAAAGTCTCATGTAATCCCTCCAACACACACTCAGAGGGAAAAGAATTTGACCCCAAGGGGATTCGAACCCCTGTTCGCAGAATGAAAATCTGATGTCCTAGGCCTGGCTAGACGATGGGGCCTTAATCCAAATCCACTAAAATCGAGACCGATTTTATCTTATCTTGTTTATTTTCTGCAACAAAGAGCGCTAGATCGTTAAAATCTCCTTCTCCTTCGCCACACAAGTCTCATCAACATCCTTACAATACTTGTCTGTCAGATCCTGTATCTGCTTCTCTAGCCTTTTTAACTGATCTTCAGGAATCGTTCCATCAGTTTTTTGCTTGCGAATCAGCTCATTGTACTTCCGACGCACGTCTCGAAGAGATATTTTCGTCTTCTCTCCATGCTCTTTACACTGTTTAGCAATCTGTTTCCGAACCGCTTCATCCATAGGGGGAATGTTAATGCGAATCAGCTTCCCATCCACCATCGGATTGACACCAAGATTCGCCGCCTCAATCGCCTTAGCGATGGGATTCGCATTCGACTGATCAAAGGGCGTCACAACAATCTGTCGAACCTCAGGAACTGTAATGTTCGCAAGCGACTTGAGGGGCACTCGAGACCCATATACTTCAACGGTAATCTTATCGAGGATCGCCGTATTCGCCCTCCCCGTACGCAGAGTTTTCAGCTCAGCCTTCAGATGCTCAAACGCCGCTTGCATAGCCGACTTTACTTGGGATTCTATATCTCCGCTCATCTTTTTGCCTCCTGTGAATTCAGGGCGTCCATTTCTGAGGTCTATTATTGGCCCACTTTCCAGCGCCAAAAACACTTTACTTTTAATACTTTGCCAATTTTTTTGCCGCAGATCTCCACAAATTGCGCCACCGTCACACTGCTATCTTTGATGTATTTTTGATGCAATAGACAGAACTGGTCTATGTATGCTTTCACTTTTCCAGCAACAATTTTATCGACAATATTCGAAGGCTTGTCTTTCACTTGGGAACGCGCGATCTCCTCTTCCCTCGCAATAACCGTCGGAGGAACTTCTTCAGCAGTCACATAATCTGGGTTCTCAGCAGCCACATGCATTGCCACTTCCTTGGCAATCGCATCCTCACCATGAGCCCCTTCCACTTCCACTACAACCAAGAGCTTACCCCCCATGTGAGAATAAATACCATAGGAGCTATTCGGATGCTTGGTTATTGTCTCAATACGCCGAATTTGAATATTTTCTCCAAGCGCTTGAATCACTAAATTGCGGTATTGATCTAAGGTGATCGTCTTGTCTTTGTAGTAAGGCATCTTCATAAGCCCTTCCAATGATCCTACTTGACCTTCTAGAGCCTGTTTTATACAGTCGTGAACAAAATGTTTAAAGCGGTCATTTTGCACAACAAAGTCTGTTTCTGCATTCGCCTCTATAAGAACTAGACGTTGCTTGTCCTCTGCTGTAACAATCAACCCCTCCTTTGTTTCACGCCCCTCTTTTTTTGCCGCAGAAGCCATGCCAGCTTTTCGCAGAACGTCAATCGCTTTCTCAATATCTCCCTCGGCTAAAACAAGAGCTTCTTTACACTTACCCATGCCAACGCCCGTACGCTCGCGCAGCTCCTTAATCATATCTGCAGTGATCTCTTTCATCACACTCCCCTCTCATTCATCATCTGACTCAAACTCTTCCTCATCCGATTCTTCAGACTCAGAAGACTCTTCCTCATCACCTTCTTTTGAGGAGGGAATGTTCATATCATTTTTTTGGTCGATAATCGCTTGCATAATTGAAGACAAAACGACTTTGATGCTTTTTAATGCATCGTCATTACACGCAATTACATGATCAATAGGATCAGGGTCACAGTTCGTATCTACAAGCGACATCACAGGAATACCCAAAATATTCGCCTCAGCCACAGCAATGTGTTCTTTACCAGGATCCACGACAACCAGCAGCCCTGGGATTTTTCTCATCGTCCGAATTCCCGATAGGTTGCGATCGAGTTTCTCCCTCTCTTTACCCATAAGAGACATCTCTTTTTTGGTAAATCCTTCGCCGCCGGCCGCAATCCGCTTCTCAATCCGCTCCAAAGTCTTTACAGACTGGCGAATCGTCTGCAAATTGGTCAACGTACCACCAAGCCACCGCTCACAAACATAAAACTCCCCGCACTCCTCTGCGCACTCTCTCACAACAGCCTTAGCCTGCTTTTTGGTCCCAACAAAAAGAATGGATTTTCGCTTCTTTACCACCTCTCGCACAACATCAACCGCAGAACGAAGCTGCTGTAAAGTCTTAGCTAAGTCGATAATATAAATGCCATTTCTCGCCTCAAAGATAAACCTCTTCATCTTCGGATTCCATCGATGAGTCTGATGCCCAAAATGGGCCCCTGATTCAAGCAACTGTCTGATTGTTACTCCTGCTTCTTTCTGTGCTGTAGCCAAAATGCTCCTCAAAAATTGTTTAGATTTAGCGCCTGGACAGAATCGAACTGACACTCGTAGCTTGGAAGGCTACTGTTCTACCATTGAACTACAGGCGCACGCCTAAAATTAAAAAATCGAAAGCACACTTTTACCTTAAAACACGATTTTTCTCAAGGAGAATTGAAACGCCCATGTGAACTCAGACCTTAGAGACTTCCCACTGCAGGATGAAATTATTTTTACAATAGACCTCTTTCGAAATTAGGTTCTGTCGATTTTTTGGACGAAGCTGCCGAGAGAGGCAAAATTCAGTTTAAGAAATTTCACAAGAAAGGTATTTTCTACCCTTCCGAAGCACTTTAATTGTACTGGATTCTGTCTCTCTAGGCAGATAAGTGCAAGAAATGTACAAAGTCGAGATGATCCCTCATGATGAGTACAGGCAAAAAAATCCAGCGTATCCTCCGAGTGTTTCTTGTCTTCTTCCTCTTGATTTGCCTAAGAATTTGGCATCTCGGAGTCATTCAAAGAGAAGAAAGACTGCAAGAGGCTGAAAAACCCCAGCAAAAAACTCTTTTAATTCGCGCAGATCGAGGGGTCATTGTAGATCGATTTGGTATCCCCCTCGCCGTAAACCGCATTTCGTACAATGCAGCCATTTACTACGCCCAAATTGCAGAAATCCCAAGAATATCTTGGCAAACGGGTCCAGACCGCAAACAAGTCAAAATATTTCTCCGTAAAGAATACATTCAATCTCTTTCCAAAATCTTGGCCTCTACTCTCCAGCTCAACGTAGACCGGATCGAAGACCTGATCCACTCCAAAGCCGCGCTTTTTCCCCATGTGCCCTACATCATCAAAGCTTCATTGAGCGAATCTGAGTATTACCAACTACGGATGCTGGAAAAAGATTGGCCTGGTATTTCAGCTGAAATCGCCCAGCTCAGGCACTACCCTCTTGGGAAAACAGGCAGCGCTATCATTGGGACAATGGGCGCGATCAACCCAAAGGAATATGCCCGTATCGCTCAAGAAATGAGCGAACTCCAAGCCGCTTCTGACTACTTTGAACAGGAGGATCAGGATCGACTGAAAGAGCTTAAAGAAAAAGCTTATGCAATCCATGATCTCATTGGGAAAACAGGGATCGAAGCGCAGCATGAAGAAGCTCTTAGGGGGGTTTGGGGTAAAAAAACTTTTGAGGTAGACCAAAAAGGGCGCTTTATTCGCGAAATTTCTCGAAAAGAGCCCATCTCTGGCAAACAAATCACATTGTCCCTATCCAGCGAGCTACAAGAGTTTGCAGAAAAACTACTCCGTCTTGACGAACGAACCCGCGATGGGAGGAGCCGAGGATATGACCCAGCTGACAAAACAAGAAAAATTCAAAAGCAGCCTTGGATCAAAGGAGGCGCAATTGTCGCCATGGACCCTAATACAGGCGAAGTCATCGCAATGGCAAGCCATCCACGCTTCGATCCCAATGATTTCATTTATACAAAAGACTCAATCTTTAATGTCGGAAAAACTAGCCAAATGAACCGATGGCTTGAAAACAGCTCCTTCATCGGCTCTTTGTGGGATGGGATCGAGGTTCTGGAAAGAGAAAGATCTACGGAGGAAATACAAGCCATTAGTTGGGATTTTTTCCTTGAAACTCTTTTTGATAAAGACAAGCCTATCTACAAATTTTTCGAAAAGATGAACGTGGGGAAAGCGGTCCAAATTCAAGAAGATTACGAAGCAATGCTCTACTTCCATCGTGAGGGACTCAAGGTACCTATAGAAATCCAAAAAAGGCTTGATGCACTCTTCCTTCCCAAAGAGGATCTGCCTTTTGCTGTCGACCTTGCCCGAACGGTCGTCTATGCTCCTGCATTCACAGACGCATTACTCGTTCAGATAGGCTCCATGCCGATTGCCCAATATCGCACTCTTTGCCAAACTTTTCTAAAAACTGAAAGAGCTGCGCGAATCAAGGCAAAAGAAGCCTTTCGTAATAACGAATTTAAGCAATGGAGAGCGCTTCACGAAAAAATGTTTCTAGAAGAAAAAAGAAAGGAAGAAAAGGAGAAAAAATCCTACGCCCGCCCATTCATCGATTACTTAGATAAAAAAGAAAATGAACTCTTTCAAACCTTTTGGGAAGAAAATAAATTCTTGCAACTTGCCAGTCCAGAAATGCCGGAAGACTTAATTCGGACATTCCGTTCCTTTTCAGAGCTGACACGACCCCTTTTAGGGAACTACAAAACCCTTCGGCACCGCAGCCATCAAACGGAGCAGGACATGGCTGCTAGCTTCTATCCAGTCGGCGGTTATGGCTTTAATCGATCTTATGCCTTTCAATCGGGAGTACCACCTGGCTCGGTTTTTAAGCTCGTCACAGCTTATGAGGCGCTCTTTCAAAACATCGCGTTTCAAATGCTTGATGAAACCAGTCAAAAGGGAGTGGGAAAAACTCTGGGAGGACAGCTTTATCCTCGCTATTACAAAGGAGGCCGTCTCCCTAAAAGCGCCTCCCGCAACATGGGAAAAATCGATCTGACTACAGCCATTGAAAGATCCTCAAACCCCTATTTTGCCATTCTTGCAGGAGACTATTTTCACGATCCTGAAGACCTATTAAAAGCCGCAAAACTCTTTGGATATGGACAGAAAACAGGCATCGATCTTCCCCATGAAAATAAAGGCAATGTCCCAAATGATTTAAAAATCAATAGAACAGGGCTTTATTCAACCTCGATCGGTCAGCATACCCTCCTCACCACCCCTCTACAAACCGCTGCCATGCTCACCTCGATTGCGAACGGTGGGCTATTCCTTAAACCAACAATCGTTAAAAAAATCACCGATCATACGATGGCTCAAGAACATGAGCTTTGCATGCAAAGCATCCGGGAAATTCCCATGGATGCAAAAATTCAGCGCACTCTTTTAGAAGCAATGGATCTCGTCGTCTCTGGAGTCAAAGGCAGTGCTCGCCCTAGCGCCATTAGAGGACTCCTGGCCCATCCAAACATCCTGCGTGAGTACATCGATCTCAAACATCACATGGTAGCGAAAACGGGCACCGCAGAAATTATGGGTAAATTATCTTATAATCCCTCAAGCTCCCCCCAAATCTACAAATACACTTGGTTTGCAGCTGCGTCTTTTGCCGAACCGCATTACCAAAGCCCCGAGTTGGTTGTCGTCGTGTTTCTTCGCTATGGAGATTCTGGAAAGGAATTGGCTCCATTAGCCTCACAAATGATCTATAAATGGCGGGAAATTCTCAAGAACTCTTCAAAGTAAGCAATCGTCTCTTTGAGACCCTCTTCCAGGGATACTTTTGGTTCCCACCCCAGCAGTTGTTTTGCTTTTTCAATGTTGGGCCGCCGTTGTTTGGGATCATCAATAGGCAGTGGTTTATAGATGATGGGAGATTTTGAATTCGTTAAACGAATCACTTCATAAGCCACATCGAGAACGCGAAACTCAGCTGGATTCCCAATGTTGATCGGGCCTCTTTGATCTGAATTCATCAGGCGAATCACTACTTCAATCAAATCGTCCACGTAGCAAAAGGATCGGGTTTGAAAACCATCCCCATAAATCGTAATAGGGTCATTTCTTAACGCCTGGACGATGAAATTAGAAATAACCCGGCCGTCTTCAGGGTGCATCCTTGGTCCATAAGTGTTAAAAATGCGAGCCACTTTAATGGGCACCTGATGTTCGCGATGGTAATCAAAGAAAAGAGTTTCAGCACATCTTTTCCCCTCATCATAGCAAGCGCGGGGCCCGATCGGATTGACATGACCCCAGTATTCTTCAGGTTGAGGATGGACTTGTGGGTCGCCATACACCTCAGAAGTGGATGCCTGGAGGATTGGGGCCCTAAAGCGCTTTGCAAGCTCCAAAAGGTTCAACGCGCCTAAAACAGATGTTTTTGTCGTTTGGATCGGGTCTATTTGATAGTGAAGCGGAGAGGCGGGGCAGGCAAAATTATAAATTGCAGCTACCTCGAGATCCAGCGGCAAACAAATATCGTGCTGTAGGAACCTGAATTGGTTCGATGAAAAAAGGTGATGGATATTGTCTCGAGAGCCCGTAAATAAATTATCGACCACAATGATCTCGTGGCCTTCTTTCAAAAGTCTTTCTGAAAGGTGGGAGCCTAAAAAGCCAGCCCCTCCGGTAATTAGTATTTGCTTTCTCTTCTCTTTTCTCATGCCAGGGTAATCAATCTTAACCGACAGCTTGCCTCATCGTATCCCCAATCGATAAACGGTGTCAACTCTTCTGTGCATTCAGAAGAAATGGTGATCACTGCCTGATCAGAAATGTTCAGAGCCGCCATCGATTCTGCCGAGGATAAAGGGGAAGAAAAGTAAAGAAATATCCTCTCATATTTTTTTTTCAACCCCGCGAGAAGTTCGCGAAAAGACTCAGATAGGATAATTTCTGTTCCAAAAGGACTAAAACCCCCCGATGCGATATAATCAAATCCCTTGCCCTTCCGAATGGGAGGTTCTCTAATCTCTTGTTTCCAAAGTTGGAGTAGGCCCGGCGCATCACCTTCTTGATGCGTTCCTAAAAAGTCACACCGAACGACAATCGTCTTTTGATTTGTCCTTGCTAGATTTTCTCCAAGGGCAAAGGAGTAGTCAGGGCCCTTGCCCCCCAAAAGTGAGACCACCCCGCTGCCTTTAGAAAAAAGGGCGATCTTTCTTAAAAGATCAAGATCTGGACCTGTTGGAGTTTCTACCAAAGGCCCATCACAAAAAGAACTCATTGCACCGAGTACAGGAAGCTTCAGAGCTTGCAGTTTTTCCAAAGAAAGAGGAAATCCCCTTAGAGCCTGTCGGATCAGGCTCAAAGAAAAGAGGAAGAAAGGAAGAGAAAACGCCCCGACGTAAGCCATTGCGAACAAATGGGGTGGTTCTGGAACCGATGGCAAAAGGGCCATATCGAGTGGCTTTGATTGGACGTGGTGCAGTTGGATAGACATGTTTTTTGACTCCACAATCTCTGTCACTGCATCCATCATTTTAGAGATCATATGGGATTTCATGCTAAGCCACTTTTCAAAGCGCCATTTTTGAGGAAGAATTTCTGCTAACGATCCGCGCAGCCTACTGACCTGTTTTTCTAGCAGTTCTTTTTCCAATAAAAGCACCTCTTCGCGCTCTTTTACACAGTCCATCGCCTGATTTTCCAATACAGAAATTTCATGGTGCATCGCATCGAGGCTGATTTTCTGTAACCCGTGCATCTTCTCACGGACAAGAGTTTTGTTGAGTTCTTCGATCCTAGAAAGCTGACCAAGGTGATCGACCAAAATTTTTCGATACAAGTCAATTTCTTGCGTCCATTTTTCCTCTTCACTTACACTGTGATGCTTATCATCTTTCATTTGGAGCTCAAGCCGCATAGCATCACAGATAAGCTGTTGACTGAACGAATCATTGAATACGGCGCTAAGAGAAGCTAGATCCACCTCTCGATTCGGAATGGTTTTTTGCAGTTCTTTGAAATGACGAATCTTCGCCTCAATCCCATCCAATTTTGTATTGTACTCAAGATATAGTCCTCTTGCAGAATTGCGATCCATTCCTTCTAGCTCCTCGGGAATAGGACTACTGCTAAAAAGCCTTTCTTGAAAAATTTTTTCGCGCATGGAAAGAAGCCTTGAGTAATTTTCTAAATACTCGACAAAATCGGTCTCTTCTTCAGGACTATCGATTCCCTGAGCCCAACATTGCAACCCCTGATCGAAATCACAAGCGCTGATCTTTTGCCCAGATCGGATCTCCTGCATCCTTTTTTCCATTTCCATCCGCTGGGCGCGGACAGTTTGAAGCTCCCCTTTTTTACTATCAGAAGGAAAAGGCAGATCTTCAGAGAGGGAGAGCTCGAGAAGATCTCTTTGCTGCTTGAGATGGTGGACTTCCTGAAGAATGTTGCCGAGCCTCTGGGAAAACGGCCCTTCCTCAGCAATAGCAACAATCTTCCCCTCGTTTTTGATCCGAGAAAGCCGCTCTAATTCTATGTCGATAGCCCGTATCTTCTGGCTTATCTGATTATGGGGGACAAGAAGACTTTGACTCTCCTCATCCAAACCAAAAAAACCGTTTTCTTCGATATTTTTGGTCATGTATAAGCAGTGCTGCGTCAAAAGCTCATCCATCTTTGCAAAAATCTGATTTTGTTTTCCTTCGAGATACGCGAGCTGCTCTTTTTCAACATAGCCATACTCCCTACGAAGATACTCTTGGTACTGGTTCATCAATTCATTAACTATCTGCACAGCCAAGTAACGATCGCGGTGCATAAAAGAAAGATCGATGAGGGAGCTATTTTCTATATTATCTTTGATCGTCACACAGGAGCGTATCGCCCCCGCTTCATGAATCCAATGGGTGACAAAAAAGGGATAAAATACATTGTACTTCGCCTTCTTCGGGATCTTTTTTACCGTGAATTGAAATCCCTCAAGGCATACGGGAGACCCAATCACTCCTATCTCAAGCCTTTTTTTTTGCGTCTCATCAAATACAGAAAATTCTTTTTCATTTGTAAAAAAAAGAGTAAAAAAACCCGCTTTTTCAGAGGAATAGTGGACGTTTTCAAAAAGAAACGGGTCAAGGTCTTCGATAGATTTCCCCCTTTCTGCCCTCCAGCTATCTCGGAAGTTAGATACAGCGTTTTGAATGCAACCGGAAGAAGAGCTGCTATGAATCTGCAGCCCTAACTTTTCCACTAACGGCCGCAAAACCTCATTAGACTTCATAAAAGAGATCGCTTTAGTCTGATCTGGGAATCTTCCTTGAAACATTATTTCATTAAACAAGTTACCTGACGTTTTCTTCTCCACGTCTTCTTTAAAAAGAGCCTTTGCCTGATAGCGAACGCCGTTATTAGCAAAAAAAAGAAAAGCCCCCACACCTCCAATGAAAACCCACTTCATTAGCCTTTTCCAATGGGACATGTAAAGCTGTTTTACATCTGTTAACGATATCAGCCATTCTCTTGGATCAAGGGAGGGTTTCAAGGGATGACAATCCCCCAATTCGAACAGCTTTTAAACATCACATCCACACCAGTAAAGCTCGGAAGAAGTTGTGAAATAAAGCGGTTCCATTCCGTAATGGGCTTGGCACAGACATAGACGATATCCCCTGGCATTAAAAGAAGACTGTCGTTCGGCAGATGGATAACATGCTGCCAATTGAGCGTGTAAATTTTGGGCTGGCAGATGTTTCCCCGTATCACCTGAATATACGACTTATCCCCAGTGTAGGGAATGCCCCCTGCCTCAGCCAGAGCTTGCCTTAAAGACATACATCCGTTGGGCAGTGCAATCGTCCGGTCTCTTCCCACTTCACCCATTACCATCAAGGTCGATGCTGAAGCTTCTGCGATATAGACCTTATCTCCACCGCGCATGACGATATTTTGAGACATATCGCCATTTTTAATCAGCCTTGTCATATCGATGGGAAGCGGATGGCCACCCCTTAACACATAGCTTTTAAACAAGTTTGCATCAACAGGGATTCTAGCCATTGACAAAAGATCAAACAAGCGGAGCTTCCCATTCACAGGAATGCTTGAAGTGCCTGTTAAACCCATGAGTTCTACTTTACGAACGATCCGCTCTTGATACTTCACAAATACCTGGGTATCAGCGATTTGCCTATTGTAGTATGCTTGTATTTTAAGACGAGCTTCTTCAAGGGTTAATCCCTCCACGCGCATGGGAGGGGAGTCTGGCAAGCAGATCTCTCCCTTGATGACGCGGTAGCCGCCTGCAGCTCCAATGGTATGGATGGCGCTTGCAACATCTTTCCTTTTGGGATTATAGAGGATGATATCTAAGACATCGTCTTCGCCGATCCGATCTTCATACTCTTCCAAAAGAGCTTCATCGAACTCACCGCACGAGACCCCTTCCATCTCCAAAATCGAGAGTTTACCTTCTCGTATCTTGTAAGAGTCGAGGACAAATTCATCCGCGCCATAAAGATCCTTGCCCATATAAGGGCCGGTACCACAACTCATGAGAAGTAAGGCTACAGCAAAAGGGAGAATGGTCCTTGTCATAAAGAGTTCTGGCCCTTAACATAGAGGGAGTTCATGTGTATAGCATAAGCTATTTTATGAGACTACATTTTTCATGAAACGAATTTTCATTACAGGAGCAGCAGGATTTATTGGATTTCATCTGGCACGCCAGCTGAAAAAAAGGGGAGATTTTGTCCTAGGAGTGGATCATTTTAATTCTTACTATGATCCTCAGTTAAAAAAAGCTCGGGCCTTAGAGCTTCAAAAAGCGGGCGTTCAGGTAGAAACTCTGGACATTATCGAAAGGGATAAACTCAAATTACTTCTCATGAAACACGGCATTACGCATCTGGTGCATTTAGCAGCACAAGCGGGAGTACGCCATTCCATCTTACATCCGGATGATTATGTCTCTTCCAACCTAGAGGGCTTTGTCTCTATTTTGGAAGTCTTGCGCCTCTTTCCCAGCATTAAACTGACCTACGCCTCCTCCTCTTCTGTCTATGGGCTGAACCAAAAAACTCCCTTTCACGTCAGCGATCGCACAGATCAACCTGCTAATCTTTATGGAGCGACCAAAAAAGCTAATGAGCTCATGGCTCATGCTTACCACCATCTCTATGGCACCTCTGTCACAGCCCTTCGTTACTTCACAGCGTACGGCCCCTGGGGACGGCCTGACATGGCCTATTATACCTTCACAAAAAAAATCTGTGCAGGCGAGCCGATCCCTGTTTTTAACTATGGCCGAATGAAACGGGATTTTACCTATATTGACGATATCGTCAACGGCACCGTAGCGGCCATTGATTTGGAAGCCCCTTGCGAGATTTTTAATCTGGGAAATCACTGCCCCGTCAGCCTCTTGAGCCTCATTCAAACCCTTGAAGAAGCTCTAGGGAAAGAAGCGATCCAAGAGATGCTCCCCATGCAAACCGGAGAGGTACTAGAAACGTTTGCCGACATTGAAAAAAGCCAAACACTCCTCAATTTCCATCCAAGAGTTTCGCTACAAGAGGGGATTTTGCAGTTTGTCGACTGGTTCAAATGGTATCATCGCGTACCTATATACACCCACTATGCAATGAAAGGGACAATTTCTTCTTGATGCAAAAGAGCTTTAAAAGCAGAAGGCAGGCGCTCAATGAGATTCATGGCTGTCATACAATAAGATGTTTGGTCCTTAGCCGAATACTCCCCCGCAATAGCGTGAAGCGTAACAGCGAGGATAGCCGCCTCATACGAGGAAGAGCCTTGCGCGAAGAAGGCTGCAATCATTCCTGTTAGCACATCGCCGCTGCCAGCGGTTGCCATCCCCGGATCTCCCCTCGGAATAATGACAGGCTTATGATCGGGCCCGAAAATAAACGTGGGGGCCCCTTTTAACACAAGAGTAACGCGGTTTGCATTGCAGTAGCGAATAGCCCTTGCAAAAAGATCCTCTTCATGAGCTGTCTTGAGCCCAAAGAGCCTAAGAGCCTCGCCCCGATGCGGAGTCAAAACGGATCCCTTTGGATACATCATTTCCTTTTGCAAAGCATCTGCATCAAAAACGCAAGGGAGCTTGCATTCTTTTACATGAGCTTTTAGCCATTTTGAGCATTCTCCAAGCCCAGGACCAATAAAGACTGCCTTTGCCTTTTTGAGCGACTTTTTCCAGAGAGTGGAACACCATTGGGAAGTCATCAACTCGGGCGAAGTGTCCCCAATGTCCCCAGAGTGAAAGACTCTGACCATCCCAGCACCTGAGCGCAAGGCCGCAAGCCCTGCCATTTTAGCTGCCCCCCGAAATAGAGTAGATCCCGCATAACCCACTACATAGCCGGCTTCGTATTTATGACGGATGCGGCAAACTTTAGGAAGCTCTAGCTTCTTTGGCAAATAGCATATGGCTTCCGCTTCCGCTATTTTCTCCTGAGACAAACCAAAATCGGCGATGTAAAGCTTACCGACATACTTCCATCCCTCTTCGATAAAAAGGCCCATCTTGGCGAGGCCCAAAGTAACTGTTGCGGTGGCTTGAATAGCTACGTCTTCTACGCGTCCAGAAGATCCATGCACCCCAGATGGGATATCAATCGAAAAGACAGGAAGGTTTGAATGGTTCACCAGGGTGATGAGCATTTTGAGCTTCTTCTCTAGCCTGCCTTGACACCCTGTTCCCAAGAGCCCGTCTACAAGCACACCTTCGATTTTTTCCGTAAACTTTCCTCCCTGTTTTCGAAAAACTTCCCTCAATTTTTCATTGAGCGGAGCCACCTTTTCGTAAAGCGGATACGCAAATACTGAAAACCCATCGTTTAAAAGACGCAAGCCTGCGGCGTACGCATCCCCGCCATTGTTACCCTTGCCCACAAGCAGCGTTACTTTCTTTGGGAGATCATGTTGCTGAATGTAATGGATGACTACAAGAGCGACCTTTGTCCCTGCCTCCCGCATGAAGCTCTCGTGGTCCCCCGTTGCTTCAACGCGGGCCATCTCCTGGGTCGAAACTACCTTATACCCCTCATGCATGATGAGCTGCCTCCAACCCTAGGCTAATGGATAGGCGCCTAAAGAATCCAGAAGTTATAGCTGAAAAAGAACTCCGCCCATGGTATTCTTTTCCTTGCATGAGAAAGGATACCATCGCAGCCATCGCCACCCCCCCTGGGACAGGGGCTATTTCTGTTATTCGGGTCTCTGGAGAAACAGCCTTGGAGATTGCGGAAGCGGTTTTTTCCCGATCCACTAAACATTTTAAGACGCATACAGCCCACTACGGAAATATTTTAACAAAAGACCATATCCCGATTGATAATGTCCTTCTTCTCATCATGAGAAGTCCTCGCTCTTATACTGGGGAAGACTCTATCGAAATTTCGTGCCATGGAGGGCTCCTCGTCACTAGAAGGGTGCTCGAGCGCGTCTTGGAGGCAGGAGCGCGCCCTGCCCAACCTGGGGAGTTTTCCCTAAGAGCCTACCTCAATGGCAAACTCGACCTTGCACAAGCGGAGGCCATCCAAGAGCTCATCACCGCAAAAAACACGCTCGCCTTAGAAAATGCAGAAAAACAATTAGAAGGGGCTCTTTCTAAGACCATTCGAGGCTTTCAAAAACAACTGATCGATATCGCGGCCATTCTCGAAGCCTGGGTCGATTTTCCTGAAGAGGGGTTAGAATTCGCATCCAAAGAGGAACTTGTTAAGCGCTTAGAGTCTGTCCTTTTTTCAATGGCGCACCTTCGCGATACGTTTCACGATGGAAAATCGCTCCACACAGGCCTCAGCCTATGCCTTCTCGGCGCACCGAATGTAGGAAAATCATCCCTCATGAACGCCCTTTTAGGCAAGGATCGCGCCATCGTCACAGAGATCGCCGGAACAACGCGCGACGTGCTTGAGGAAGACCTCCATCTCGGCTCATTTCACTTCAAACTGATGGATACGGCTGGCATTAGGGACACGCAAGAAACCATTGAAAAAGAGGGCATTCGAAGATCTGAAAAAGCCATGCAAGAAGCGGATCTCATCCTACTGATCCTCGATACAACGCGCGCGCCTGAACAAGAACTGATTCAACGAGCCCCCCCAGAAAAAACAGTAATCGTCTGGAATAAAATCGATCTCGCTCAACCACAGATAGACATCCCCTCAGTGAAAATCTCTGCTAAGGAAAAAATCGGACTAGATCTACTCAAAAAGGCCATCGAGCAAAAGATCTGGAAACACGGCATTCCAGCTAAAGATGAGATTCTCATCACACAGCAAAGACACTTTCATGCCCTCTCTTCTGCGGTCGCATCGTGTCAAGCGGTTTTACATGGACTGCAATCAGAAGGCTCTCCCGAATTTGTGACTTCCGATATGAGAGCATGTCTGAATGAACTGGGCACTATCATTGGAACGAATGTCACCGAGGACATTTTGTCCGCAATCTTCAGCAAGTTTTGTCTAGGCAAATGAATAAAAAAACGCGCGCCCAAAAAATCGCAAAACTGTTAGATAAGCTTTATCCAGATCCAAGCATTCCGCTCAAGCACCAAGATGCTTATACGCTGTTGATTGCTGTGCTACTCTCCGCTCAGTGTAAAGACGCCCGCGTCAACGAGATCAGCCCAAAGCTCTTCAAAATCGCAAACACTCCAGAAAAAATGAGTCGGCTAAGCCCACAAGAAATTGAAGAGATCATTCGGCCCTGCGGACTCGCTCCGACCAAATCAAAGGCCATTTGGAATCTCTCTCAAGTGCTGATTCATCGCTATGAAGGGAAGGTACCTGAGACTTTCAAAAAGTTAGAAGCACTGCCCGGCGTCGGTCATAAGACCGCTTCCGTTGTCCTCTGCCAAGCCTTCCAAAAGCCAGCGTTCCCCGTGGACACGCATATCCACCGACTGGCTCAACGGTGGAAATTGAGTAGCGGCAAGAATGTGAAAAAAACGGAAAAAGATCTCAAAAGCTTGTTTTCTAGAGACACATGGATTAAGCTGCATTTGCAGATTATTTATTACGCGAGGGAATACTGCCCCGCGAGAGGCCACAAGATCGAGCAATGCCCCATTTGCCATTCCATCAGCAACAGCTAAATTTTGTCATTCAGTTAGCCCAGAACCGAATTGCCTGGCTCGACCCGTTTTTTCGCTTTTTAAATTTCTTTGACTCTATGTATTTTTTCTTTGTCTTGATCCCTTTGATTTGGCTGGGGTTTTCCTACCGATGGGGCATTCGCCTGTTTTATTGGCTGTCCTTCAACAGTGTAATGATTCATCTTTTAAAGTATTGGATCGGCTGGCCGAGGCCTAGCACCGAGATGCCAGAGCTTGGCATGTTGCATCCATCAACTACAGGCTTTCCTAGCGGGGGAGCAGAGTCTTCCCTGTTTTTAGGAGGTCTTTTAATCTATTACTGGAGAACCAATCTTGCCTGGATCATTGGCATTACCTACATGCTTCTCATTAGCTTCTCAAGACTCTATTTAGGAGTCCACTATCCAATCGACCTATTGGGCGGCTGGATTTTAGGCTTCATCATGCTGGGCCTACTGGTGAAAACCAGAGCTCCTTTAGAACGTTGGCTAGAACAAAAAGGACTTCGCTTTTGCCTTCTTCTCAGCTTGGCGTTACCTTTGGGCGTGATGTTCGCCGTGCGAAAACCAGCAATCTCCTTCACTATGGGAGCTTGTGTGGGCATCGGACTCGGCACCTATTTTTCTCTCAAACACCAGTGGTTTCTTCCTAAACCGAAAACGATCAATGAGGGGCTGGGAAGAGCTTCGATTGGAATTGCCATTCTTTTTGCAGTGCTTTTTGTATTCCCTGGGGGCCTCCATTTTGCAAAGGCCTTGACTGCGGCACTTTTCATGAGTCTAGGCGCAAGCCCGATCGCCCAATGGCTGATGAAAACAAAGATCCACTAAGGAACTTTAAAAGCTAAAGACTCTCCATAGTTCATCCGAGTCTCAAACCCTGCTTGCGTATTGCGAAGGAGATCCTCGTCAAACCTCACCTTCCCTTTTTCTAAAAAAAGAACAATACAGGAGCCGCCAAATTCAAAATACCCCTTCTCCTCCCCTTTTTTAACAACCGTCTCAGGCTGATATGTTTGACGAATAGAACCTACACAGGTGGCCCCTATTTCCAGGTAAAGAAGCATGCCAAATCTTTCTGAGTGCACTTCCGTGACCATCCGTTTATTTTCGACAAGAATGGACAACTTTTTCTGAAGGGCCATGGGGTTTACAGAAAAAAGCGGCCCTGGAATCAGCTTCGCTTTGGATACAAAAGCATCACACGGAAAGTGAAAACGGTGGTAATCTGAAGGACAGAGTCGAGCGATCACCATGGATCCCTCTCTATATCGATGGGTCAACTCAATATTTTGAAGAAACTCCCTTAAAGAAAAGGTCTTCTCCTTAATGCTGAACGCCTCAAAACGGGGGTAAACAAGATATCTCGCATCTGCTGGAGCGACCAATACGCGTGGGTCTTGGGACACTGGACGCGCCTCTGGCTTGAGCTTTCGAATAAAAAAATCGTTAAAGGAGCGAAACTCCGCTTCCAAAAATTCTCTCTTATCGACGCCATAGACTTGGATAAAGGAGGCAATTTTTCTCGCGCTTCTAGGTCTTTTTTGCAAATAGCCATAGAGATAAGAAAACCAAGGAACATGGGCCAGCACAGGCAAAACAGTCAGAAAAAAAAGGCGAGACCACCATCCATCGCCGTAGAAAAGCGAAAGGGCTCTTTGCCCATAAAATTTTTCAATGCACCTTTTCCCTGTTTTCCTATCAATATACTCAGAAGCCATGAGGGGACATGGTAGCGCGTTCAGGAAAAATTTTTCAAGCGGTAGAGATGGGCATAAGCAAAGATGAGAAGCACCAGGGCGCTCACAATCACACAGATTTTAAGAATCAAAAAAAAGGCCTCTTCAAAGCCATATCGAACAGCATAAGCCACTTTTGCCTCGTTTCCGGGAAACTCTTGTGCAAATAAATGAGGATCATTTAGCCCCGTGACCGCATTGGCCACCTCCATCTGTTGAAGAGGGGTTAAGAAAACCTCATCCTTACGAAGAATTCTCATAGCAGCAGACGTCCCTTTTTCCCGAATAATCTGGGTCGAAAGAATCACTAAAGTGGTTCCTGAAACAAGAATGCATGTATAAAGAATCCCAATCCCGAGACCCGTCAGCGTCTTCGGAATCTCCTGTAAAGCGATCATAATATTAGAAGGCAAGATCAGCCCAATCCCAAGGCCAAAAAAAAATAAAGGAAGAAACAGTTGGGAAAAGGTGATAGCGGTCCAGTCGAGGAAAAGGAAGTAAATAAAAGAAAGGCAGATCAAAATGGCTCCAAAGTACATAGGAAAGTAACTCCCCACTCTCCTTTGCATCCTTCCCAAAATCGGGGGAATGATTCCCATCATGATGGTCATAGGCAGATAATAAAGGCCCGCTTTCACTGCGCTCAACCCCACAATGTGCTGCAAATAAAAGGCGAGAACAAAAAGCACGGCAAAAAAGGATGCACCTGTCCCGACCCTGACCAAAACGCTCGTGACATAGGTACCGCTCTTCAAAAGAGTGAAATCAATAAGCGGTCTTTTGGCATAGCACTCGTGCATCACAAAGGTCAGAAACGCCAAGGTAGCCATCACAAAGGCAATCATCACCTCTACTCGGTTAAAACCAATCGTCCCCCCTCTATTGAGGGCATAAAAAAAACTAAAAAAGCCCAAGAGAATTAAAAAGATCGCAAAAAAGTCGATCTTTCCCCTCTCATGCTTTTCATCTTCAGGGACAAAATAATAAGTCATGACCAAAGAGAGCACGCAAAGCGGTACATTAAACCACAAAATCAACCGCCAATTCCAAAGATCAATCAAAAAACCTCCCAACGGAGGCCCGATCGTCATCGCCAATCCCATAATCCCCGTCAAAATCCCCATAGCTGTGCCACGAGATTTCCCATCAAAACTATGGAGCGTAAGAGCATTTACGCTCGGCCAAAAAAGCGCCGCCCCAAAACCTTGTAAAATACGGCTAACGATAAGCTGCCACGTAGTTTGCGAAAGGGCACCAGAAATGGAAAAGAAAAGGAAAACTAAAACGCCTATTGTAAAAACCCGCTTATGACCGTAATGGTCGCTTAACTTTCCAGCAGCGACAGTAAAGCTCGCAAAAGAAAGAAGAAATCCGCTTAAAACCCATTGCACAGAAGAAAGAGAGGCATGAAAGTCGCTTTGAATCCACACAACTGCCAAATTCATGACCGTTCCATCGATCGCAGCAACGAAAAACGCCATGCTCATCGCAAAAAGGATGAACCACTTTCGATCCCGAGAGATAACCATTCTTTCAGATTAAGGAAAAATTTTTTTTACCCAAAGATTTTATTTATATCTAAGCACTCAGAACGAAGCTGCGAATAGATACAAAGGTCCAGATACTTTCCCCGATGGAAAAAACTAGAGCGCGCAATCCCTTCAAACTTAAACCCGCTTTTCTGAGCCACTCGAAGCGCCGCTTTGGAATAGTCAGGAATGGATAGCTGTAGCCTTTCCGTTTTTTTTGTAGCAAAAAGATAGGAAGAAAAAAGCGACAGCGCCTCTGTCATCAACCCACGACCCCTATGTTCCGCATGAAAAATATAAAAATGCAGATCCAAACAATCTAAAAACGACTGCCTTTCAAACCAAAGCGCCCCAATCAATTGCTCTCTCATCTCAACAAGAAGGATACCCTTCCCATCCGACCAAAACCCCGTTTGCTGAAATTCCAGACCAAATCGATGAAAAGAAAGTAAATCACTCGATAAAAACTCTCCGCGCATGTGAATCGAATCAAAATAAGAGTAAAGTTTTTCTAAATCTTTTTCTTTCACCGTACGTAAATGAAGATTGTTCCCCTTCAGCATAGACTGAGATCATAACCAAACCAACTTTATTATAAAATTCATACACTTTTTTTATTCGTAATTCAAATTTTTACATAAAAATTTATACCTTGTCTGAAATGACTATTCCTACTAAAATTTTGGGAAGTTGAATTAGGGATATAGCAGCGCATGTTCGGCATCATTAAAAAAATTTTCGGCACACAACAATCTAGGCTTCTCAAAAAATATTGGCAGCTGATACCCCAAGTCAACGGCTGGGAAGAGAAGTATCAAGCACTAAGCGAAAATGAGATCCGGCACAAGACAATAGAGTTCAAAGAAAGGCTTGCTAAGGGGGAGCTTCTCGATTCTCTTCTTCCTGAAGCATTCGCCCTTGTAAAAAATGTTTGCCGGCGCCTTTGCGGCACTGACGTTCATGTCTCTGGGTACGACCAGAAATGGGACATGATTCCCTATGACGTTCAGATTTTGGGCGCCATCGCGATGTATCACGGATCGATTGCTGAAATGCAGACGGGGGAAGGGAAAACGCTCACCGCTTCGATGCCGCTTTATCTCCATGCCCTGACAGCAAAGCCTGTGCACCTCGTCACGGTAAACGACTATCTCGCCAAAAGAGACTGCGAATGGGTTGGATCGATTTTTCAATTCTTAGGCTTGAGCGTTGCATCCTTGACAAACGACATCCACCCGGCGGACAGAAAGGGGGTATACGCATCCGATATCGTGTATGGAACCGCTTCTGAGTTCGGCTTTGACTATCTTCGGGACAACTCCATGGCCATGCATAAAAACGACCAAGTGCAAAGAGGTCATTATTTTGCCATGGTCGACGAAATTGACTCCATTCTCATCGATGAAGCGAGGACCCCACTTATCATCTCGGGCCCTGTCCCTGAAAGTCGCCAAATGTATGATGAGCTGAAAGAGGGGGTAGCGAACATGGTCCGAATCCAGCGCGACCACTGCAACCGCTTAGCAACAGAGGCTCGAAGGGTGTTAGAATCGCTCCACCTTCTAGAGGAGATAGCCAGTTCCAAAAAACTCACCAAACAAGAAGAAGAGCAAAAAAAAGAGGCCTTCAAGAGACTTTGGCTCGTGAGCAAGGGTACGCCTCGTAATAAAATCTTAAAAAGGCTCAAAGAAAACCCCGATATGCGCGCCGAAATCGACCGTTGGGAAACCTACTTCTTTGGAGAGGCGAATAAAGAAGAAAAATTTCAGACTCTCGCAGATCTTTACATGGTTATCGACGAGAGAAATAACGAATATGAATTGACGGATAAAGGAATCCACAGTTGGAGCGAGTTTAAGGAGGGAGCGGGCGCCGATGACTTTGTAATGCTGGACTTAGGCTATGAGTATCTTGTGATTGATCAGAAAAAGACCAGTGAACAAGAGAAAATGCAGGCGAAAGTAGCACTTCGTGAAGAGGATGCAAAACGTAAAGAGCGAGCGCATAATTTAAGACAGCTTCTCCGCGCCCATCTTCTGATGGAAAAAGACATCGACTATATCGTTCAAGAAGCAAAGATCGTCATCATCGATGAGAATACGGGCCGTCCACAACCTGGCCGCCGCTTCTCCGATGGTCTGCATCAAGCGATTGAAGCGAAAGAGAGCGTAGCTATCCAAGGAGAGACCCAAACCTACGCGACGATTACACTCCAAAATTATTTCCGTATGTATGAAAGGCTCGCTGGAATGACGGGAACAGCGATGACGGAGGCGAATGAATTTAAAGAAATTTACAAGCTCGATGTCCTAGAGATTCCCACGTACCGTTCCTCAGCCCGTATCGACTACGATGATGAAATTTACATGACAGAAAGAGAAAAATACATCGCGATTCTCAAAGAAATTAAAGAGATTCACGCTCAGGGAAGACCCATCCTCATTGGAACAGAATCTGTCGATATCTCAGAAAAACTCTCCAGAATTTTAAAGCAAAACAAATTGCTTCACACGATTTTGAACGCGAAAAACCATGAGCACGAAGCCCAAATCATTGCAGAAGCTGGGCAAAAAGGGGCCATTACCCTTGCGACCAACATGGCGGGCCGAGGAACAGACATTAAGCTGAAAGAAGGGGTCCGCGAGCTCAAAGGACTTCACGTCATCGGGACGACAAGACACAGTTCCAGGAGAATTGACAGACAGCTCCGCGGCCGCTCGGGAAGACTGGGAGATCCAGGGTCTTCGAAATTTTTCGTCGCTTTTGAAGACTCGCTCATGCGACTTTTTGCATCTCCTCGAATGACAGCACTACTCCAGCGTTTCCGTCCCCCTGAAGGAGAGCCAATCTCAGCAAAAGTACTCAATAAGTCGATTGAAACGGCGCAAAAAAGAGTGGAGCAGCGCAACTACACGATGCGTAAACACACGCTTGAATACGATGATGTGATGAACAGACAGCGCCAAGAAGTATACGCATTTCGAAACGATCTTCTCTTTACAGAAAATCCGCACCAAATCGCTGAAGAGATTTTAGAATCTGTGGCCCGGCACATTCTCTCTCAGCACCCGAACGACCCCAAAGCCCTCCAAGAGCAATTTCCGATCTCTTTTGAAAATCTGTTCAGTGAAAAGGAGAAAGTCGATACGATCCTTTCCGCCTTTCAGCAAAAAACCTTCTATCAGCGGCAGCTCCTCTCTTCGTTTAGACCCGAACTCAATGTGGCAGAAAAAGCGCAAAATGTTCTTCTAGAAGTGATCCGCAGTTTGATGATCCGAAGAAGCGATCAGCTCTGGCAGGAACATCTTCTCCACATCGATCATTTAAGATCTGATGTGCACATGCGCACGGTGGGTCAGAAAGATCCTTTACTCGAATTTAAACATGAATCATTCCACCTCTTTGAGGCACTTTCCCTCCGGCTTCGTCAAGAAATCGCAAAGGATCTCTTCCGATTTGAGATGATGCCCCAACAGCACCGAGAAGCTCCTAAAAGAAACAAGAAAATGCCAACGCTCATCCAAGGAGCTTGAATAGACCTCTTGCATACCGGAAATGATCATATCTTATTTTTGGCGAATCGTATAAGCTTAGCAAAGTGATGATCCTTGCTGAAGTGCTCAAGCAACCTGCAAAGTATGACTGTCTTAAAGACCCTCTGATTTTACAAATCGAATCTTTGAAATTTTCCTCTTTTCACATCATTTCTCTGATCATTTTCATTCTAGCTATCATTCATACGCTCTCCGTTTATAAAGTGCATGAATGGGCAAAAAAATTAGAGGAGAAAGAGCTCCCCCAAAGAAAAGGAACAACACAAGAGAGGAGCTTTTGGTGCCATATTCTCTACTTTCTTGCAGAAATAGAAATAGTATTTGCACTTTGGGCCATTCCTCTTTTTATCGCCATGGGCTGTTATTATAACTGGACCATCAGTTTCGAATACATCAACACAAGAGATTATACAGAGCCTCTTTTTGTGGTGGTCATCTTGGCCATGGCCTCCACTCGCCCGATTGTACACACCGCAGAAAAGCTCATCGGTTGGATAGCAAAGGGGCTGGGAGGATCTCTCTCTGCTTGGTGGTTTGTTCTTTTGACAATCGGTCCTCTTTTGGGCTCTTTCATCACGGAGGCTGCAGCCATGGCGCTATGCGCCCTTTTACTTTCAGAAAAATTTTATCAATATTATCCGAGCAAAAAACTTAGCTATGCTACCTTGGGCCTACTTTTTGTCAATATTTCTGTGGGGGGGATTTTGACAGATTTTGCGTCTCCCGCTGTACTGATTCTCTCCCACTGTTGGAATTGGTCCATCCAAGATATATTCTTTAACTTTGGCTGGAAAGCGGCATTGGGGATTTTCATTTCTAATAGCCTCTACTGGCTTTTTTTTAGAAAAGAACTCATCCATATGCATGTGAAACAAAAAGCGGCGCAGGTCTATCAAGAATTTACTTCAAAGCCCAAAGAGGATCCCATCCCACTCTGGGTAACGTGTATTCACATGCTCTTTATGTTTTGGATTGTCGTAGTTTCCCAATATCCAGCTATTTTTATCGCCACATTTCTTTTTTTTATCGGATTTCACCAAGCAACAAGAGCGCATCAACACTCGATTCAGATTGCAAGACCGCTGCTTGTCGGCCTCTTTTTAGCAGGGCTCATCATTCATGGAGGGCTTCAGGGATGGTGGGTCGTATCAATTCTAGAAGATTTAAACCCCCTTTCAGTCATGGGGGTAGCCATTGCAATGACAGGATTTAACGACAATGCGGCTATTTCTTACCTTACCACCCTGATTCCCAATTGGGGCGAAGCCTTTAAATATGCTGTTTTTACCGGCGTGATTGCAGGGGGAGGGTTGACAGTCATCGCGAACGCACCCAATCCTGCAGGCTATGCGATTTTAAGAAAGCACTTTGACGGAATTAAACCGTTAAACCTCTTGCTAGCCGCCCTCATCCCCACGCTCATTCTGTATGCAATCTTCTACTTCTTTGGCCCGCTCTTTTAAGCGACGAACCCTGAATTATGCAAGAGGTCTAATATGAATTTATTTGTTGCGATTGGTGTTATAGCTTTTTATACCCAAAGACAACAAGAGGGAAAGCGGCAAGAATATAAAAAAACCAAAACCTAGCATCCCATTTGAACATCAGAATCCCTCCATGCGAAAAAAACAGCATCAAAAGACCCAAAAGAAATAGCTGAAACCCTAGTGTGAGGAAAATCATAGGAGCCCACAGAGTTTTTTCCTCTTCAGTCTCTTCAAGAGGCTCCTGAACCCCTTCGGCGATTGCTTCCTCTTTATTTTTGGAGGGCTGAGAGGAGGGATACAAAGAGGCCTGCGTAGATACGTTTTTTAAATGCGTCCCAGGGTTATAAGCAGGCCGTTGAACCTCAGGCTTTTCTACTCGAAGATCCGCTGCACAAAACGGGCAGACAATCACTTCAAGATCCACATCACCTTCACAATGATAACACAATTTTTGACGTTTTTTCGCCTTCATAGGTCTGCCTTCCAAAAACGTAGTATAAGGAAAGCCGCTTTTTTCTTATACTGCGCTTTTGCTGTTTTACTAAGGGTACAAAACATGACAACGAGAAAGACTCATGACATCGCGATCATCGGCTCTGGCCCAGGTGGATATGTCGCTGCCATCCGAGCTGCACAACTGGGAAAATCGGTTGGGCTCATTGAAAAAGATTTCATCGGCGGCTGCTGTTTAAATGTTGGCTGCATTCCTACAAAAACGCTCCTTTCGAATGCCGCCGTCCTCCACCAAGTGAAAAGAGCTAAAGAGTTCGGAATTTCAGTGGGATCCATTCAATTTCACTATGACCAAATGAAAAAGAGAAAAGACTCTGTCATTGAAAAGCTCCGAAGTAGCCTAGAAAGCCTAATCCAGTCAAACCAAATTACCATCTATCGGGGCACCGCTTCTTTTGAATCGCCGAAAACTCTTAAGGTCATGGGGCACGACAACATATTTATAAACGCAGGGAAGATGATCATTGCAACCGGCTCCGTGCCGCTCGACATCAAAGCGTTCCCTTGCGACAACAAACGCATTTTCAACTCAACCTCTCTTTTAGAACTCACCGAGGCGCCCAAAAGCTTAGCCATCATCGGAGGGGGCTATATAGGCTGTGAATTTGCCTCCCTTTTTGTAGAACTCAACACAAAAGTGACCATTTTAGAAGCCCTTCCGACTATTTTAGCAACGCAAGGCGAGCAAGTATCGCAGTTTCTCAGCAAATCCTTTATGCATCGGGGCATCGAAATTCAAACAAGCGCTTTAGTGCGCAGTATTGAAACCCAAACCGACCATGTGCACATTACATTTTCTGATGGGAAAACAATGGATGCGGAATTTGCCCTGGTTGCGGTCGGCAGACAAGTGTACACAGATGGTTTACACCTCGAAAAAGCGGGGGTACTGACCCATGAGCGGGGCTTTATCGAAACCAACGAGCGGATGGAGACGGGAGTGCCTGGCATTTATGCGATCGGCGATGTCACTGGGAAATGGATGCTCGCCCATGTGGCTTCTCACCAAGGGGTTGTCGCCGCATCGAATGCATGCGGAATAGAAGCTAAAATGCACTATGAAGCGGTCCCTGCTGTCGTATTTACAACCCCAGAAATTGCAACTGTTGGTTACACAGTAGAAGAGGCAAAAAAAGCTGGATTTCAGGCTGCCAAAGGATGGTTTCCCTTTCCCGCTCTTGGAAAGGCCCAGGCTGCTCTTGAAACCGAAGGATTTGCCCAAATTGTTTTCGATGAGAAAACAAATCAAATTTTAGGTGCTTCTGTGGTAGGCCATGAAGCTTCCAATTTAATTGGTGAAATGGCTCTTGCCATTCAAAATGAACTTACCTTAGAGTCTGTAATTGAGACGATTCATGCCCATCCGACAATGGGGGAAAGTTGGCACGAAGCAGCTCTTATGGCTTACAAGACTCCGATTCATTTACCGCCGGTGAAGAAACGATGACAAAACTCAATATTCTACCCAATAACCCCGAAGAGAAACGTTCAGGCCGTTTTCCTTCCTGGCTTCACCGAAAGCTACCGCGGGGAGGACAGATTTTTACAACGAATCAAATCATCGAAGATTTCAGGTTGAACACTGTTTGTGAAGAGGCGAAATGTCCCAACCGGCTCGAATGCTATACGAAAAAAACAGCGACGTTCTTAGCCCTCGGAAAAGAGTGCACTCGCAATTGTGGTTTTTGCGATATCGACTTCAGCAAAAAACCCAAACTTCCAGAGGAAGATGAGCCTGAGCGTATTGCCCAGTCTGTCAAAAAGCTAGGTCTTCGCCATGCCGTCATTACAATGGTGGCAAGAGACGATCTTCCTGACCAAGGAGCTCATCATATGGGGAAGATCATCCTCGCCATAAGAAGAGGAAATCCAGGAGTCACCATAGAAGTTCTCACCTCAGACTTCTCGGGAGATGTAAAGCTGCTGGACATAGTTCTCGAACAGCGCCCTGAAATCTTTAACCACAATATAGAAACAGTAAGAGAACTTACCCCACGTGTGCGACACAAAGCTAAATATGATCGTTCGCTCAACCTTTTAAAAGCAGCCAAACAATCTGGAAAAACGACCTTCGTCAAATCGGGGATGATGCTTGGTTTAGGAGAAACGGAAGCTCAGGTGAAAGAGACGATCAAAGATCTTTCTCTTTCCTGCGATATCATTACGATCGGACAGTATCTCCAGGCAAGCCACACCAAACTCAGAGTCAAAGAATTCGTGCACCCCGATCAGTTCAAAGCGTACGAAGAATACGGGCAGCAGTGGGGCGTGCGCCACATGTATTGCGGCCCTTTGGTTCGATCCAGCTACAATGCCAATTTGTTTGCTCCAGACCCATCGTATTTGGTATAACTTATAGTCATGCGAATCTGGTCTATTAGCGATTTACATTTGGGAAAAGAGATGGGGCTTTTTGGCTCTCATTGGGAGGGTCATGCTGAAAAGATTAAGGAGCATTGGATCCATGTGATTCATGCCGATGACCTAGTCTTGATCCCAGGAGATCTTTCCTGGGCGCTTAAACTGGAGCAAGCGATTCCCGATCTCGAGTGGGTGCATAATCTTCCAGGAACCAAAGTGCTGATCAAAGGAAACCATGACTATTGGTGGGGTTCGCTCAGTAAACTGACTACAATATTGCCGCCATCGATTCATCTGATCCAAAATAATGCCTTCCATTGGAAAGGGGTGACAGTAGGGGGAGCGAGGCTTTGGGATACTCCTGAGTATTCTTTCAAAGAATTCATTGAGTTTAAAGAAAACCCGAAGGCAAAAAAAAAGAATCCTGAGGAGCTAGCGCAAGTAGAACTCAATCAAACCATTTTCGAGCGGGAACTCGGGCGTTTAAAAATGAGTCTGAATCAACTCGATTCGTCAGCGAACATTCGGATTGCCATGACCCATTATCCTCCGATTGGAGCGGATCTCAAACCTTCTAGAGCGGCACAAATTCTCGAAGAGCACCGCATTCAGATTTGCGTCTTTGGCCATTTACATAATTTAAAAGGGAACCTCGATCTCTTCGGAACTAAAAGAGGCGTTCGCTATCTACTCACCTCTTGCGACTATCTCCATTTTCATCCGATCGCTCTCTTGTGAAAGAGGTTTTCTACCAAATATCAAAGCCTATTTGCGCAGCAATGACAAAGGCATTAGGTATATGCAATCCCCGGGGATGCACAATATACTGAAGATCGGGAGTGATATAAAACCACTGGTTGATCTGTGCCCAATAGCTAAGCTCCCATACCGTCTCAAAGTTTTCTGCCTCTTTCCCCTCAGATCTTTGCACTCTCGCTTGCGTGGAACTGTACTTTCCATAGATATATCCAAGACTTAAATAGTCATCAGGTCGCCCAGGGAACAGTCCCCTGTATTGAAGCCCGGCATCGAAATAAAAAGGGAATAGATTCCTATTTTTGGGAGCCAGAAGAAGAGAGATAAAAGAAGTCAACCCGCGTGTCGATAGAGAACCTCCCTGCCGCACAATCATTTGATCAAATAGAAAGTAGAGGCATTGATCTCCCCTTTGTTTGCCCCCGGTAAATTTCGGCTCATCACCTGTCATGTAATAGTAGCCCACTTTATAGTGGCCAGGCATTCCACTTGCTCCTTGCTCTTGATTCACAAGGGCACACCATTCTGTAATCCAGAGAACGCCATTCGTACTTTGAAAAGTAAAATTCACACCGTGATATTTCGCTTTTAATACATCTGAATTCGCATTAAAAGCAGCATACTTCATAGACAAGTATTGATAAGGCCGACAAAAAAGATAAGCACCCCACGTAGAGTTGGGGTAGGCTGTAAAAGGGACATTGAAAAATACAGCAACAGGATTCCCATTAAACCCATTATTGACATACCTCGAATACAAGGGCGATGCAAGAAAGTCGTTTCCAGCATCCAATCGGCCCGCTTTGATAAGAATGCCTTCTTCCCAGGCTGCTAAAGAAAGGTACAACTCGTTTAACTTCACAGTTTGAGAACCGAACACTTGCTGCACAGGGAATTGATTGCCGATCTTTCTTTGCGACAAGCTCGTTCCCGTCCGCCATACAGCAGAGCTGAAAAGATCCAACCCTTGAAATCCTACCTTTTCACAGTTAATATTTAGGGAAAGACCATAGGAACCTGCGTAAGCAAAACCTTTCGCCTGTCCCCCCACGGGATTCGCAGCAATATCAGTTGTAAAATTCGAATCAAAGGTAATACCCATCCTGGCAAGCTTTGTGAGCCGTCCCTCCCAATCGCCAGTCATGGTTCTTCCCTCCCACCAACCTAACCGCTCCGTTCCCTTGTAGTGTTCTCGAATCGCCTGATGGCGTTGCCTCGAAGCTTGGGAAATCCGATGGTCTGCCCCTAAAAGCAAAAGAGGGAAAAAAAGAAAAACACACCTAAGGATCTCTCTAGAAAGATACTGGGCTTTGTCCATATAAAAACTCACCTTACGCAAAAGCGTAAAAATTACGTAACTATTCAGATCCCCCCTTTTTCATCAGGGGCATCTAAAAATTAAACAGCGATCTTTTGCTTTAACTTGACCATGCGGACATCTTGCTCGCCTTGGTTGTTGGTAAACGAAACAGCAAAACACCATTCTGTGATACGATAAAGCATTTGAAAATTTAAGGGTACCTATGTTTAGGATCATAGACCTCTTGCATAACTCAGGCTCTGTCAATTGTCGGGATTATTTTGACCGACTTTCGATTTTTTTTCGGGGGGTAATAGACAAATGTCTAATTTCTTTTTTAGCCATTGTATTAAATTTTGCACCAATGAATGCATCCACCATCCTCGATGACTTTCAGTCCCAAGGCTATCATGAAATGCTCAATGAATACTGCGGACAGGAGTATTTCGCAAAAGTTTATTCTCAGCTCGACTCACTGAACTATTTCATCGATAAGCACCCCGAATGGGCTAAAGTCCTCTATGAGATTGATCAGGAGTACGCAAAATCACATGAAAATAGCCTCTATGGGTATCCCCCTATCGGATATGTCGATAATACAAAATCTGGAAAAAACAAAAAGACTTACTTTCATTTTACTGACGATTATTTTAATTTAATTATAAACAACCACCACGAAATAACATCAAACTCGAAGGAGTTCGGGGCTCTATTAAAATCGTTAAGAGATATTACAAAGATTGGCGAACAAAAATTTGAGGAGGCTATCAAATCTATCGGCTCCACAATTGATCTTTCAAAGGTCTTATATACTGAAGATGGAAAACTTTTGATCCTCACAAAGGTTGTGAGGTACGAGTCTTCCGAGGTCGCCGCTAGCAATCCCCACTTCGATTTCTCGGGATTATCTTTTTTGTTCGACAATAACGAAAATGATGAATGCGAATCTCTTTTGATCGCTCCCTATAAGGAAGACTTGGCAACGGAAGACTTTTCCATGCCCACCCGCAAGCATAAAAAAGACGCATCAACAAGTTCTTTACTGCTGATCCCAGGACTTGCCTTGCAACATCTAAATTTGCCTATCCATCCAACTCCTCACGGCGTCCTAAAACAAAATAAAAAAAGATATGCCATTATTGTATTTGCAATGACACCTAATACAAAATTATCATATGACGAAATTAAACTTCGGAAAATAACACTGCCTGACTTGACTAAACCTTAAATCCTGGTTTATTTCCCGAAGAATATTTTCTCAATCCGCAATAAAAAATCTTAGATGCGCAATAAGCATAAACAAGTGTGAATCCTAGGATGTAAAGCACCCCACTTAACGATTGAGTCTTGATGGTTTCGATGGGCACAAAACCAATGAATCCTGAAGGGATTATTGTGAGCAGAAAGACTTTAATGGCTCCGGCGTAAATAGATTTTGGATAGTTGCTGAAGGTAAGCAGGAATTCAAAAATTTGTTTTGAAAGAGCGTGCGAATCTCCAATCCAAAACGCCAGGCTGCCCATTATAATCGAAAAAGAAGCAATTACAATACAAGCTGTGAGAATGAATAAAACTAAAAACGGCAAGTTTATTATTGTGATATATCCTGAGAAGGCTAAAAAAACTGCGGCACTTACGATGTCGCCCCATCCGGAGGATGTCGACTTGGACCCCATGATTTGCAGCAATAGATTTTTCGGTTTCACAATCAGCATGTCAAGATCGCCTTCAAACACCATCCGTGAGAGGTAGCGGCTTCCGCCTAGAAATACAGAAAAGACTCCATAGGCGCCGTTTACAATTCCGTAAAGGCAAGCAATATCAGATAGCATCCAGCCTTTAATGGAGTTGAAGTTATCGAAATAGATCCACCAAAATAAAAAAAAAACTAAATTGCTGAGAAGCATGAAAAATGACTGCAAGAGAAATGATTCTCTTAAACTGACCGTCGATTGAATGCTGATCTTAATATGAGCTAAAAGATTCTTGAGTTCAGACATGTCATCCCCCGTTTACTTTGAGCGCTTTAAGCATGCGAATATACATCCAATTTGCCAAAAATAAAGCGAAGCTACCCCAAAACAAGAGTCCGCCCAAAACGATAAAAAAATGCTCGATGTTAAACGAAAGAATCAGGCGTCCGGGGCCATAGAGAAGGGATGCAAAAGGAAGAAAATAGGCAGTGGTCTTTAAATACGCGGGATAAAAATCCAAAGGGATTAGCAAACCGCCAAAAAGAAATGAGCAGCGCTGCCAGACCCAAAAGATAGGGGTTGAGTCTTGAAGCTTGAATGCCAGAAGTCCAATTGTCGTCTGGAATAGAATGAAAACAAGCCCGGCTATCCCTGCAGTCAAATAGGTTGCGAATAGAATAGGGAGAGGTGGGATCGAACCGGACAAATAGGCGCAGAAGGGGATTGCAATAAGCATTAAAACTGTAAAGCGGAAAAGAAAAGAACCAATACAGTCAGAAATTTTAAGCCAAAGGTAATTCATTGGTTTGAGCAGTTGATAGACGACATCGCCGCTGCGGATGTCATTCTCAATATCGACTTGGATGAAGGGGACCGAGAGAACGATCAGCTCCGTGACCGATAGATACCAGATCATCGATTGTTGGTTTGCAGCATCGGAGAATTGGGTGGCTTGCCAAAGTTTTGAAAAAATATAGAGAATTGCTAAGAAAAACGATGATCGAACGAACAGCTCTTTTCGATTTTTCCCATTGTGCATGAGTGAATAGCAGATCATTAAAAAATACTTTTTCAAGATTGGTAGATTCCCTTGATGATCTCCTCTAAAGGTGGATCTTCGATGACGATATCCGTAAATCGATAGTTTTGCGCGAAATATCGAACCGCTTCTTGCGGATTCATCAAGTTGAGATCGATTTCGAATTTATAAAAACTATCCCTCTCATGAACGAGAGAAATAGCTGGGTGGAATCTCCATTCGAGCTTTTCTTCAGATTTCATCGTGATTACCTTGTTTTTGAGATACCGTTTCTTGATTGATTTGACTGAATCATCGACAATGATCTTGCCCTTATTGATTAAAATAATGCGGTCGCAAACTTTTTCTATATCGGCAATATCATGCGAAGTCAAAAAAATCGTTGTTGCTTCCAGTTCCGACCGCTGATGGATGAGATGGCGGATGGCGTCTTTCGAGATAATGTCTAATCCGATCGTAGGTTCATCCAGAAATAAGATCTCAGGATTATGCAATAGACTCGCTACCAGTTCGCAACGCATTCTTTCGCCAAGGGACAGTTCTTTGATAGGTCTCGAGATAAACGGGGAAAGTTGAACGATCTCGATAAGATGGTTTAGTCGTTCTTTAAATTTCTTACGGTCAATATCATAAATCGTGCCCAATAGCTTGAATGAGTGATAAGCGGGAAGGTGATACCAGAGTTGGCTTCGCTGCCCAAAAACCGTACCGATCTTATATGCGACGTTTTTCCGGTCGATATAGGGGTCTTGGTCAAAAATCCGAACGAAACCCGCGCAGGGCTGGAAAATGCCAGTCAATAGCTTGATCGTCGTAGATTTTCCGGCCCCGTTAGGTCCTATGAATGCGACCTTCTCTCCCCGTCGAATCGCAAAAGAAATATCATCCACAGCATTTAAGGATTCATGCAGAGGGTGTATGAATTGCTTGAGCTTTGCTAAGGGACCTCCCCTCCCTGTTTTCGCGACTTTAAAATTTTTCTTTAGATCTCTGACTTGCACAGCGTCATTCATACGTAATCACGCTTCCTAGAGGTAAATGGTCTGAAGGCTCATTTTCGTTTGGAAGTAGCTGTGCCTCGCTTAAGGAAGTACTCTCGAAAGGGGTATTTTGGAGATCGTTCGTGGACAGGATGTAGTCAATTTTTTGAAAATTCTTGTTGGCATAGCAAGAAAAGGTGTTAGGGAATCGATCTTGAAGGCCCGCTGAATAGAAGTCCTGCATGAAAGGATGGTCCGACTCCATGTTGAAATCGCCTACGACGACCGTTGCAGTTTGAGGAATGGATTGTAGGATAAATTGAACATGATTCCATTGAGGGCCGCTAGGGGTTTTCTCCTTGCTCCATTTGATTTTTGTATTGATCAATGTGAGGACTTTATCGTTCTTGAGAAGAAGATGCGTGAAAAGAGCCGGTTGAGTGGGTGTACACCCGCAACGAGAAGTCCCATCGCAAAGGACAGCTTTGTGGCGAGTTTCTTTAAATGTTTTTTTTTTACAAAAAGTCCCGACGCCCTCGTTGGAAGAGCTTCCTTTTTTGGCGAAAAAACCATCGAAGTCCTCCAGAGCTTCTTTGAAGTACGCAAAAGAGGTCGTATTCAATTCTTGAAGGCAGATTACGTCCGGATCTAGATTTTTAATTCTTTCCACAATTTTATCGCGTCGATTTTGCCATTTAAGGATTTCCTCGTTCACGTGATCGTACAACCCATTCATGATGTGATCGTCGCTCAAAATATTGTAAGTCACAAGACGAAAGGAGTCGGTCCAAATAAATTGTGAGAAAACTATAAAGATGATAATCAGTTTAGAATTCATTAGAGGATACCAGCTCCCTTTGGGATTGATGGATTGCTGTATTAAAATCTCGGTATTGCCCGATATCGTTTCCCGATACCATGATCCTATATTTATTTCTACTTTCAAAATAGATAATCTCGAAGGGCTCTTGAAAGCGAACACCTTGCTCACGAAGGATTTGCATGGATTGAAAGCTCTGTTCAAGGGAAGGCAGGTAATGACCGCTTTCAAAAGCGATGGTTTTAACGAGGCCCTGCTCGATCTGTAGAAGACCTGCTCCCAAGACAGGCTTGCCGCGACTTAAACTGGTATGCCAAACCCCGTCTTTGAAAACTTCCAGGTATAGATCTTTCGATAAAAGGATAACAAATAGGTTGCGCTTGGCAGGGTCGGTGTTCACAAGTTCATGAGTATGGGATCTTCTTAAATACCCATCCACTATTTCGATACGACAAGCTTCGAGCTGCGCGTCTGAGTAATAATCGACGACTGGGACGTTCTTTGGAATCGGTTGTGATTCAAGCCATACAAAAAAAGATTGGTAATCTCTGGCAGGAGGTTTTGTATCCAGCCAAAATTGGTAGTAATTTGCTAGGCGCCGATGGCAAGGGTCAATCGATTCAAGCCAAAATGTGCCCCAAAATTCCTTCATTTTTAGCGAATAGGTGCTATTATTTCTCAAAGCGAGCGGCTCAAAACGGGTCTCTACAAAGGGGGAATAATCGAGATGATAGGATGTGATGGCCTCATCGGAGGGAATTTCCAAGAGTTTTTCGAGATATGTTCTTTTACCCTGAACAGCTTTATTTAAAAGGAGGATGGTCGATCTTTGGTCGGAAGATTGTTCTCGCGCCGCCAACTGTTCAAGGCAGGCGCTGATCGCCACCAATGACTCAATACGCTTCGATAAACACTTTAGAGAGGATTTGTCGATGAAATGATACCGTTCGATCAACTGGTTGAGGGTCTCGATCTCAGATTCTTGGGTGGCTAAAATCGCTTTATAATCTGCTCGTGGAATATCAATCCAATCGACGGGCAATGCAGCATTGGAAGTGTTAAAAATTAAAGATATTACAAGGACAACAAGGTTCACTCTAGAATTCCCATTGAGGATTGAGATAGACATGGTAGCCCAAGCTATCCACCTTTCGATTAAAGTTGAGAAATTCACGATCTAAAAACTCAATGGATGACTGAGGTGTGTAGACTTTCATGGGATAGTGGAGGTGGGACGCTTTAGAATGGGAAAACCGGTTGGCGGGCCCATGGGCAATGACCCTAAACAAAGAAGGAGCTGCAAATGCGTAATAGTTTGATACAAGTGTCTGAAAATATTGATTCACATCTCGAATGATCGTAAATTCCTGTGCTGTGAGTTCACCGTATAACGAATCGAATATTATTTTGTCGGAATTCTCGCGGCTGAAGATTGATACTAAATCAACATCGGATACAATAAATAACCCGTCTTCATAGCAAGAAACAGGGAGATACCTATCAGAGACGATCGCTTGCTTCACAAGGCATTCTTTGCCTGCTCTTTCTACTGCGTAAAGCTGTTGTCCCTGAATCCAAAAATCGAGAAGTTTCATTCCAGATTCAGATTCTAGAAACCCGCTGCGTATCCCATTTCTAAGGGTTCGCGCACGAATGGTAAAGGTTTTACTCTGGACATCGGAACGGAGAAAATGCGCATAAGAGGCTGGATTTACCGGGTTCGACAGAATGTAAGCATCATATTTTTTGGCGATGGCGCAAAAAGCAATATTTGCCAGATGTTCACCCATTTTTTGTTGATTGGAACTCCATTCAGTAAAAAACTCGAACGAGACTTCATCTGGATGTTCAAGAATTTGTTTCTCAAGCATTTGATTTTCATCTAAAAAATTTCTAATCGACGGGTTAGCAATCATTTTTTTATCGATATTCCTTGAGAGGCAAAATATTGATATAACGCTTCCTTATCTCTGATGCCGTCGAGAAGGATTGCTTGGTACAAAAAATGGCTACCCATCTTTGGAACGCGTTCGCTACCAGCCATCATCTCATGTTTCAGTTCGAGAATGAGGGCTCTATTTTGCGGATCCAATTTAGATTTTAGAGTTTCGATCAATACGCGGTTTTTTTCAAAATCTTGTTTTGTTAAGGACCAAATGTCTAATTTCCAAATTCCGCCAAGATCGGGGCAGTCCATTTTTATGCCCAAATAGACGCCACGGGGCATTTTAGGTTTATAATTGCCACGGAAATGGATGATCTGCGCTTCGATAAAGCCGGGATCGTTCATAAGGCGATGCAAGATACTGCCAAGCGCCTCTACGGCATGAGTCCCATTTTTGACTACTACTTGCATGTCGATGTCGTTCCAGGTCATCAAATCGAGGGCGTAACTTCCGGTATAGAAAAGTTCTCCAATCTCCCGAATCGTAGAACCAATCTTTTTTGATTCCAGGACTTGTTTCGCGTTACTGCGAATCGATGTTGCGATCTCTTGGACATTTTTTGTCATGGAGTACCTGCAGGTTGCGACTGTTGAAGTTCGAAAGCGGTCGGCTTCATGTACATCAATCGATCGGTTAGCCGTTTTTGGACAGCCTCTCCGGTTTCGTGTTCCACCTCATCAATTGTCTCGTATTTTTTAAGATCCGTCCTCGCGTTATAATAAGCCAGAGCCTCTTGAATTTGCTCCAAGGTCAAATCGTAATGTCCCAATTTGATTAATTCAAGTAGATCTCGCCATTCAACACTATGGAAGTCCCGCCGTTTGTATTGGTCAATAATCGTATAGACTGCCTTATGGTAAAGCTCTTTTGCCATTTCGGCGCTGCCTATGATCAGCAGTCTAATTTCCTCGGGGAGCTCATCCAACTGATTTTGCTTCACTCTTCCGGCTTTAAAAAAGTCTTGCAGGACTCGTATCGCATAGTACAAGCGGGTCTTTTCTTCTTCGAAAACCACTGTTCCCGAATAATCTCTTAAACTGATCGATTTCAGCCTAAAAACCGCACGGGGCGAGACTTCAGCGACGATTTTTTCCCTATATTTACAGCCATTCTCAATGTAGGAAAGAGTGATGGGATCACGAAATGTCTCATTAAGGACTGTCGGGAAACTATCTTCATAGATGTTCCATTGATTGTCGTTTACTTGATTCTGCCATAAGCAGATGTTCCCATTGTAATTCATAGACCAGTCTAAACCTTTATCGCCATTCGTATTGAAAAGAACAGCGGAATTGTTGTCCTCCGATTCTTCAAGGTCTCTTTCAAAGATTTTGATCGTGTTGTACAGACGCTCGATCTTATGGAGATTCGGCCTCAGGTCGGATCCGAAGATCTTAGAAATTCCCACGATAAACCCATAGCCGGAAGGTAGCTTGACATGGATTTTTTGGGGGATTACTTTGATGACTACCTCATCATCGGAAGCTCGTGATCCTCTATTGTAGTTCAATTCATGTCCGGGAAAATGAGCCAAGACTTTTGGAAACATTGGATCGTCTTCAAAACCGTGAATCTGGAACTTCAGATAGGGATGGTCTGAGTATTCGCTTTCAAACAGTTGGATTAGATTACATGCAGGGATTATTCCCAGCTTAATCGCATGGCCGGTGCTCACGCTAACCCTTACAGTGACTTTACAAGGAGTTTTTCTTACTTTTATCGCAGAATCGATTTCGGCTAAATAACGGCGTGCTGCGTCTTTATTTAACGCCCAATTTCCGCTGGTTACTAGAACGATACGATTTGTTTCAACCTCAGCAATAGTACGAAGAACCGCACGTTTTTGCGTTAAGGGTTCTCCTCCGCCCGATATTAATATATAGCCTAAATTCGCTTGATTACAAAATTCGACAAATCGATTAATCCCATCTTCATTGAATTGGTCCGCTACCGTAATCGCGTTTCTTACCGGCGCCGACTTAAAAAAACAAAAAGGGCATCCGACGCCACAAAAGCGGGTGAAGAAAACACACATGAACGATTTGGCAGCATATTCTTGCGTGTTGTAGGTAACCAAGTGGTACTTTAGCATCAATCTCCGATAGGGATCGGGATTCGTAAAAGGATTCACCCGTGCTTTACACTGCCTTTGATTCATGACACCCCCCTTAACTTACGGGCATAGGCGGACTCGAGAACTTCCTTAAATTGTTCTAAGGATGGAAGCGGATTCGTCACAAGTTCTATCTTGTATTTATTGCGATCATAGAAAAATATAACTTCTAAGTTACCCGGGAGAAGAGCCCCTTTTTCTTCAAAAATTTTCAAGATTTGATGCCCTGTCTCCATTGATGGCATGTAATGGCCGCTCTCTAAAGCCAGCGACGTAAGCTGCCCTTGATGTATCTGAAAAAGGCCACCTCCTAGGACTGGTTTTCCGCAGGTGAAACTGGAATGAGAAACACCTTCTTCCTCTTCTGCAGCATATATTTCACCCGTCAAATCAATGGAAAAAAGATAGCGTTTAGAAGGAGTATTGAAATTTGCTAAAGCCCACTCGGAATCGGTTTTTTTCCAAAAAAGGCCATCTTTGACGATGAGCCTTTTTTTTTCGAGTTCTTCCCCTTTTAAATACGTTACTCGAGGAACGTACTTGGGAATATGCTGCGTTTCGAGCCACAAAAAAAAATGAGGTGTCTGTGGATTGAGTTTTCTAAGCTCATTCCATCGATCTAAAAATGGCGTTACTCTTCTGTGGCAAGGGTCAAGGGTCTCAAACCAAAAATCGCCCCAGTATTCGCGCATCTTTAGCGAGAAAAAACGATGGTTATTAAGAAGAATCGGTATTTTTGCCAAGTCCCGCAGGAGTGAAATGTCGGAGTGGTAAGCATTTTGCACCTCTTCTTCGTGATGTTTGTTTTCATAAATGTTCTGGAGTTCGGTCAGGTAGTTTCTTTTTTTGGCAGCTATGTCAGAAATCCACAAAAGATGTTTTTTTTTATCGATCTCTTCAAGACGATTGTCCGTCCAATCTTGGATAAAACGAATGATTGTATTGAGTTTCCTTATTCTGCAGGGCAGAGTGGCAACTTGATCTTTGAGTATTTCGTTATATTCTCTGATTAATGCATCGAGAGCGATTGTATTTTTCGTTTCATAGCCTAAAACGACTAAATAATTGTCATCTGGCAAATCTATCCAGTCGCTATCATCCACTTCGGATTTCCCCTAGTAAATCATGGAGAATATGATAGGTTAAACAGTGGCAAAAATCAAGCGCACTCGACTTTGCCACTTTTAGCAGCCTAGCTCGAACCGCTTGAAGCACTCGCCTCACTAGACCTCTTGCATAACTCAGGTTCTGCAGAAATGGCCAAAATTCAGTCTGATAGATCAGACCAAAACGACTCTTTCCCATAATAGGGGGAAAAGATGTATTCTTCATGCGTGAGAGAAAAAAAAACTTTCCTACTTCTCGAAGTGTTAATGGCATTTTTTTTGGTATGCCTGTGCGCGATTCCTCTTGTCACAGGCCCTCTCAAACTATACCGCCAGCAAACCGCTCATTTCATCGATATGGAAAAAGAAAGGCTTGCAGACTGGACGTTTTGCGAAATTAAAGAAATGCTCTTCAATCAAGAGATCCCTTGGGAAAAAATCCCAGCTAAAGGGGAGTCGTCGCTGCCTTTTTCGCTATCGCCAGCGATCCTTCACGTCCCGAACTGCCAAGCCAAAACCATCTCCCGTGCGTTTGTCCTTACAGGAAGGGGAGAGAAAATCAACAAAACTGAAAAACAAGAGGAGATCGTAAGGCAACTGGGTATTTACGTACTTTTAGACTCCAAACGATATGCATTCCGGCTGCCCGTCACGAAGAAATCTCGACAAAAAATTTGAAAAAGCGCTATAGCTTATTTCTAAGGGGAAAAGACCACCTATGTCCCACGAATCTACATTTAAACCGCATATCCCTTCAGAAAAAATCGTCAAAGAGTTTTCTCCAAGAGCCGTCCTTCTAGGCCTCTTTTTTGGCCTCTTTTTTGCGATCGCAAATGGATATTTAGCGCTGAAAATCGGAGGAACCATCTCCGCCTCCATCCCCGCCGCCATTATGTCGATGGCCATCCTGAAGATGCTTTTTCGTAACTCAACCGTGTTAGAAAACAACATCGTCCAAACCATTGCAACTGTAGGAGAAGGTCTCGCAGCAGGCGTGATCTTCACGATTCCAGCACTGATTTTATTAGGGGCCCCCCCTTCGATTGGAAGAATTTTTATTTTAAGCGCTACGGGAGGAATTTTAGGCATTTTGTTCATGATCCCTATGCGCCGCTATATCATCGTACAAGAACACAAAAAACTTCCCTTTCCCGAAGGTACTGCCTGTGCTGAAATCATTAAAGCAGGTGAAAAAAGCCACCGCACAGCCCTCTGGGCCCTGTGGGGAGTTCTCGCCTCTGGAGTTTATAAGGTTTGCTCCAATGCGATTTTTCTCTGGCAAGAACAAGTGTCCTGGACATTTTCCAAGCTCAAAAAAGCAGAGTTTTCCATCGATGCCACTCCAGCTCTTTTGGGAGTTGGTTACATCATTGGACCGACCATTTCAGGATATATGTTTGCAGGAAGCGTGATCGCTTGGTGGGTCATCATCCCGCTCATTGTGGAATTTGGCATAGGCCCCGGCACCATCTACCCCTCAACAGCCCCTATTGAGCTCATGTCTCCTGATGACATTTGGGATAAATATGTCCGCTACATCGGAGCAGGATGCTTAGGCATAGGTGGCCTATTTAGCCTGATCAAAATTTTTCCCCTCCTTTTTAAAACCATCCATGTCAGTATCAAAGAGCTTGTAGGGGGCTTTAAAGAAAGAAGACATCTGCCGAGAACAGAAAAAGACATCTCTCTAGCCTGGCTGATTCTCGGGTCTTTGGCCATTATCCTCTTTTTATGGCTGTTTCCCACACTCCCCATGAATTTATTGACCGTAGTATTACTCGTTGTACTCGGATTTTTCTTTGTCGCCGTCACGTCCATCACCGTAGGCCTCGTCGGTTCTAGCTCCAATCCCGTTTCTGGAATGACCATTACAACTCTACTCATCACCTGTATTATTTTTGTCATTCTTGGATGGACAGAAAGAATGTATCTCATTTCTGCCATGACGATGGGAGCCGTCGCTAACTGCGCGATCTGCATGGCGGGAACTACTTCTCAAGACCTGAAAACTGGGCATCTCTTGGGCTCAACCCCCTTCTATCAGCAAGTGGCTGAAATCATCGGGGTCATCATCCCCTCTTTAGCCCTCGGCTATATCGTTTACATCCTCAACCAAGCTTATGGCATCGGCTCAACAGTGATGCCAGCGCCGCAAGCTACCCTCATGTCCATGATCGTCGAAGGGGTGATTAGCGGCAATCTTCCCTACTCCCTCGTAGGTATTGGAGTGATTTTGGGCTTTGTGATGATCCTTTTAGGTATTCCAGTCCTTCCCTTTGCTTTAGGGGTTTATTTGCCTCTTTCCCTCTCCGCTGCTACAATGGTTGGGGGTGTAGTGAGGGCCTATGTCAACAAAAAAACAAGCAGCGCGTTTCCCCATGAAAGGGGAATTCTTATCGCATCAGGCCTTATCGGAGGCGACGCATGCCTAGGAATCCTTTTGGCTTTTGGAGCCTTAACTCACGTCATTCCCGTCTCCAGAGCAGGCATCCTGCCCGACTGGGTTTCCCTGCTCATGTATATCTTACTCGGGGCCGGCCTTGGCTTTTTCACACTCAGAAAAAAACAATAATTCTTTTCGAACTCTTAATCGCTCTTAGTCTAACCGCTATCTTCCTTTCTCTTCTTTTTGCCTTTTTTGTCCAAAACATGAAGGTGGAAAAAAAGATAGACGAGGCAAGACAAGCCGTTTCAACAACCGGATATCTCCAAACAAGGCTTCAAATGATTTTTTCTAGCCTCGTTCAAGATTCCATAAACCCCTTTTTCTTTACGGACTCAACCCCTTCTTTTCACCTCCACCTCATCTTCGATAATGGCATCGACCCCGACCCAGAGTTTAGCGGAGCCGTGCAAGGATTGATCTTTCTGGATGAAGAGCACAATTTATGTCTGCAAGTGCAACCCCTCGGAGACGGAGGAATACCTCCTAGGCAGGAAATTCTCCTTTCCGAGGTAGAGGAATTTGCGTTTGGGTTTTTTGGAAAAAAAAACGACCTTTTCACTTGGAAAAAAGAATGGCCCAAGCTAGACCGGGCCCTTCCTTCTATGATTCGGCTTAAAGCATACCAAAACAAAACACTGCTACGCTTTGCTTTCAGCATACCCTCGTCTTATCCGATGGTAGAATATGAGGCAAGAATATGAATCTCCTAGGACTCGTATTTTCCGTTCTTCTCATGCTTTCTATCAGCACCTATCTTTCTTTCGACAAACAAGTGATCAATAGCCGTTTAAGATCTACCTACGTCGCCCATTTGAAAGCCAACCGAAACATTTTAAACAGCTATCAAAGTGCAGTGTACAAAAATATAAAAGGGAAGACTACCCAAGCCTCTTCCCACCGAAGTTCCTCTGAAGAAGGGGAAGATCTTTCGGCTGAAGACAGTCCTCTTTTTCCCAATCGAGAATGCGCCCGCCTCAACTTATGGCCCCTTGTTCAGGAGGGAAAAGACTCCCATCCTTTCCTCTATGAACGCATTGCTCATCTCATCCGCGAATTTTATGGCCCGCTTTCTTCTGAAAAACGGTTTGAATATCACATGCTGGACCTGCTCATAAGTCAAATACAAGAAAAGCCACTCAGTGCCTTAGAAAAACTCCCTTTAAAAAACCCTGCAATGCAAACAATCTACTACCGCATGTTGAAGGGAACGAAAACATGGGATTTGTCGACACACACAGGAATACCTCCTCTTTTAGACTACTTGAAAATAGAGCCTGCCATCGATCCGAAGGTCTGCTTATATCATGCCCATTTAGACATGTTAACCCTCCTCTTTAATCCGCAAATGGCTCAAAAACTCCACAAAGAGATCCATAAAAAAGATCGCCCTCCGCTCACCAAGGAATATGTGGAAAGGCTTTGCAATGAAACTCGCACCTTTAAGCTGGACGAAGCTCTTTTGACTCTCCTCGAGTTTGGCTACCCGTATCACAATGAAAACAAGAAAATATTTGCCGCCAGTGAGGCAAATGGCGTGTCTCTTCGGAAAAACCTCTTTTTAAAACCACTTAAAGAATAGACCTCTTGATCGGGAATGTGAGGGTGAATACACTCCCAAAATCCGCTATAGACTCCGCATGCACTGCGCCGCTATGCTTTTCCACAATGGTTTTCACAATCGAAAGTCCTAGTCCCGCCCCACCAGATTTTCTTGATCTTGCTTTATTCACAGTGTAAAAACGGTCAAAAATACGGGCCAAATCGCTTTCAGGAATCCCAATGCCGTTATCTCGAATTTTTAGTTGGACTGCACGTTCTTCCTTTTGAATAGAAATTTCAAGTTGAGGAGGGCCTTTTGCATACTTAATCCCATTTTCCAAAATATTCAAGATCGCAAGCTCTAAAAGGTCAGCATCAGCAGTAATGAAGACCTCTTCAACTGCAGAGTCACTTGTAATGAGAACTGTGGGATTTGCTGTTTTCATGAGATGAATACAGTTGTCAACAAGAGGAATAAGATCCGTTGTTTTAAGTCGGTCTTTCGGTAAATTTTCCACATCGGTCAAAATCAAAAGACTCCGTACAAGTTTATCGAGCCGAATACAGGTCCTTACAATCTTTTCTATGATTTCCTCTTTCATAGTGGAAGACAGATCGGGAACATCTTGCAGCGTCTCCGCAAACCCCCGAATAATTGTGATAGGCGTACGCAGCTCATGGGAAGCGTTTGCAATAAAATCTTTCCCCATTCCTATGATTTGATAATCTGAAGTTTTGTCTTGAAGAACAAGAAGCGCACCATCTTGATATGCTAAAGGCGCTGCACTCAATTCTAAATAAAGGGACCGATCTCCTCTTTCATTCCAGAGATAAGAGGCAGGTTCTGTCGTCTGTAAAGCATAAACGATGAGATCATGGCATTTTTCTGTCAGTTCTTTCGTTTTTGTAGAATCTAGTCGTTTCCCTAAAATCTCCACCGGAGGAATGTGCAACATCTGGCACGCCTTGGCATTTGCAAATGTGACTTTTGCGCTCGGATCTAAAGCAACAATCCCTTCCCCCAAGGATTCCAAAATTTGCTTGGTTTCTTCTTTTTGCTTCGTCAAATGTTCAATCTGTTTTTGAATTCTATTCGTCTGAGCATTTAAAATCGAAGCGAGCTTTCGAAATTCCTCCACATCCGCAGCCGCATGTAACACAATTTGCGGAAGCAACTCCTCTTTTCCCTCCTCGAAACGGCGAAGGGCACTTAAGATTTGCTGGATCGGTTTTAAAATTCCAGACACCATGTACGTTCCCACCCCTCGATGAATGAAAATACAACCGAGACACAGTAGCAAAGAAACGACCTTACACTCGTTTTTCAACCCTATTGTAGACTCTACAAAAGAGCGTGCAAACATAACATCTATCATAAAATTGCCCACAGGAATCAGGACAACCATGAGAACACATGTAATAAAAATATCCCTAAGGATGATCTTTTTTCTAAGACTAGGCATCACATTCCTTGGACAGTGTCTACCCCCCTTTCAACAAGCAAGCGGGAACCTGTTTCAGTCACTTCCACCATTTCTTCAAGCCTAACTCCTCCCCGTCCTGGTTCATAGAGCCCAGGCTCAATCGTAAAAACCATCCCCTCTTCGATCTTTCCTTCACTACCTGCCGTTTCCCGAATAAGAGGAAATTCATGAACCTCTAATCCGATTCCATGACCTAAACTGTGCATGTAAAACTGCTTTACATTCTCCCGAGAAAAAATCTCACGTACCGCCCGATCCAACTCTTTCAGAAGAATCCCTGGGCGAATGAGAGAAAGGGCTTTGGCTTGAGCCTCTTCTACAATCTTCTCGAGCCTCACAATGTTAGGATCTGGCTTTTGAAAGTAATAGACGCGAGTCAAATCCCCTGCATATTCATCCACTACCGCTCCTGCATCGATTAAAACCACCGCATTTTCAGACAGTGGGGTATATCCGCTGCGGTGGTGAGGGAAGGCACTATTTTTGCCAAAAGCGATGATCGGTTCAAAGGAGAGTTTTTCAGCCCCATGTTTCAAGATGAAGAGCTCAAATTCTAAAACCAGTTCTTTTTCCGTGACTCCCACCTTAAGCATCTGGGCAACATGCTCAATGCCCAAAAGAGTGAGCCTGGCCGCTTTTCTTAAAGCATGGATTTCTTTAGCCTCTTTGATCTTGCGAAAAGGGCTAGTGAGATGGGGCTCTGGAATCCACTCGATCCCTGGACAGAGTTTTTGATAATGGACAAATCCATCATAACTTAAATAAGTGCTGTCAAACTGGACTTTCTTAGCGTCTACTTTTAAAAAAGCATCCCACTCTAGTACTTCACAAGGAGCGCGATCCGCTGCCCAGTGAAAGTAACGCCCATCTACAAAAAGTCGGACACGTTCCTTTTCAACAAAAAGACGGCCCCGTGAGAGGTGAAGCCCCGTGAAGTACAGAAGATCGATCGGTTTTTCGATGAGAAGACTAATGTCGCTCTCTATCTGCAGCCTTTGAAGGCGGGATTTTGCCATGATTTTCCATGAATCGTTCCATATCTATCTCACAGATTTTCACAAAAATCGGATTCCCCTTGGGATCATAGTAAAAGTCTTTACACTCTTTGACTTTTTGCCAAATCTGCATACCCTCCTCGAAAGAGTAACGTTTAGGAGACGCTTGAATCAAGCGGGTCGTGATTTCTTCGATTGGTTTTCCTTCGAGGAATTTCTGAAAAAATTCGAAAAAATGCTTCTCCTCTAAAAACGGAGGCAGCGCATCAACAACGAGTCTCCGTTTGAGAAGGCGGCATTCTATCCCCAACTCACCCAGTTGTTCCGCAAGCTCTTCTTCTTCTTTTTTCAGCTCGATTTCAATGGGAACCATCAGAACTTGGGAAGCTGGGCTTTGCATGATAAGAGATTCGAAAAACAATCGAGCATGTGCGGCTTTCAGATCGATAAAAAGGGGTTTTTCCCTCTCTACTAGCAAAAACCGGCCCAAAATCACAGCCAGGCCCCGATCGCTGTAGACAAATTCAAATCCCGTCTCTTCTACTTTAAAATGGGGAGTTGGGAAAGTTTCAGAAAAGTTGTAAACAGGCTCAGTAAACGAAAGGGGAGTAGCAGTGTCACCCCTGCCTGCGAAAATCGCCTGAATAGCATTTCGTACCATTCGAAATACGTTCCCCTCATCCCGGAAGCGAACCTCTTTTTTTTGAGGATGGACGTTGACATCGACCTCACTGGGAGGCAGCTCTAAAAAAAGAATAAATCGGGGATGTTCGTGCACTCCAATCCGCGTAGCAAACGCCTCTTTGACCGCCCTGGAAAGGAGCGGGGAGTAAATGGGGCGCCGATTGAGGTATATGGTTTGCCCTCCTCGAGTAGGGCCTGCTTTCGATGGAGAGGCAAAAAGTCCATAGAGATTTTTTGCTTTGAGCTCATGCTCGTGCTCTCCTAAAATCTCTTCAATCCGTCTTTTCAAATCCGTTGGAAGATAGACTTGTCCATTCAATGAAAAAGCAATATCTGGATGGGCCATAGCAACCGTTTCCACTACCTTTCTTACCTGAGAAGCGCAAGCGGCAGGCGACTTTTGAAACTTTTTTCTGGCTGGTACGTTATAAAAAAGGTTGCGCACTTCGATCGTAGTTCCCTGATTCCGGGCGCAAGGTTCGCTGTGAGTCAAAGTGACCCTTGTTGCCTCCTGGCCATCGGAAGTTTTCAGTTCAAAACGGCTGACAGAAGAGATCGCCGCCAGAGCTTCTCCCCGAAACCCCAGACTCGTCAATGCATGAAAGTCTTCAAGAGAACGGATTTTAGATGTTGCGTGCCTTTCGATCGACAGTAGAGCATCTTCTGGACCCATCCCAAAACCATCATCTTCTACTCGAATCAGTTCCAGTCCTCCCTGCAGGATGTCGATTGTGATCACCTTGGAACCAGCATCGATGCTGTTTTCCATGAGCTCTTTGACGATGGAAGAGGGGTTTTCAACGACTTCCCCAGCGGCTATTTGGTTAACAAGAGTAGGATCTAACTTCAGAATCTTTCTTTTCACGCTCACAATATAACAAGCCCTCGAGTATACTGCATTCGAATATGCGATGGTTGTGCTTCTTCCTAGCCTTTCCTCTTCTTGCATCAATGATTGGGAACCCGGCGGATCCTGCGATCATGAACACCGGCTTCTTCTCTGCAGGTTACCCGTTTTTTAAATTTACTTCCGCCTATATTTACGACTACACTCCTGATAAAAAATATGAAGCTCCGGATCAAATGATTAAGCGGCTAGGCTTACACTCCCAACTGGCCAATGTTTCTTTAATTTTCGTTGAACGGCTCCAACTGTATGGGAGTTTTGGTGGTTCCAAAGAGATCCTTCAAGAACAACCGATTTACGAGATGATTTTCGATACGCACACCCACTACCATTTTTCCTATTCGCTGGGTGGAAAGGTGATTCTTTTTCAGTGGGGCCAAACCTATTTGGGTCTGGACTTTAACGCTTTCGAGATCCCCTCTTCTCACAAGTCTTTTTTCCAGTATCTCAACCGACTCAACCTCCCGTTGAATACGGATGAGAAGCAAACATTGTCTCTCAATGAATGGCAAGGGAGTCTTGGGCTGGCCTCGAGGTTTTTCTTTCTCACTCCCTACGTCGGAGGGATCTATCTCCACTCCCGTCTTCATGCAGACAAGACCTATCATAACCAATATCCTTGGGGCTATTTTTATGGTGTAACGCTTTCTTTAACGGGACGACTTCATGCAAACTTTGAGCGAAGGTTGCGCGATGAGTCAGCCTATACGTTCTCTGGAATAATGGTGTTTTAATGGAAGAGCACAAAGAAGCCCGCTTCATCGTTGACACCTTAGCCAATGCCGGGTTTGTTGCCTATTATGCTGGCGGATGGGTGAGGGATCTCATTCTCCGCCACCCCTCTGACGACATCGATATCGCGACCAATGCACCTCCAGAAACCATCCAAGCCCTCTTTCCCCATACAGTTCCGATTGGCCTAGCTTTTGGAATCATCCTTGTCATCATCGATGGGAAGCAGTATGAAGTAGCGACCTTTCGCCAAGACCTTGCCTACAAAGATGGAAGAAGACCCACAAAGATCGCTTTTGCAACGGCTATTGAAGATGCCAAACGGAGGGATTTTACAATCAACGGGATGTTTTTTGATCCCCTGAAAGAGGAAATTCTCGATTTTGTCAGAGGTAGAGACGATTTAGAGAAAAAACTCATCCGCGCGATAGGCAATCCCCATCAAAGAATTCACGAGGATAGATTACGGATGATTCGAGCGGTCCGTCTTGCGTGCCGGTTCCATTTTACGATTGAAGAAGAGACCGCAAAAGCAATCCGCGCCCATGCCAAAGAGCTTTTTCCTGCAGTTGCGATAGAGAGGATTGCACAAGAGTTTAAAAAATCTCATGATTTTGGGCATTTAAGACCCATGCTGATCTGCCTCCATGAATTTGGGCTTCTTCAAGAGATTTTTCCCGCACTAAAAAAGATCTCCCTGGAAGAGATCTCCCATCGACTCTCTCCCACCCAATACTATCCGCTGGAGGCCCCAGTCATTGCTTTCCTCCTGCTCCTCTTCCCCCGTTCCACTCTCGATGAAGAGCTTCAGCTTTGCAAATTTTTAAAACTCTCCAATGTGGACTTACGCTTTGTTTCTTTTCTTTATCATACAAAACTGCTGATCACCATCAGCCGCCCTATCGAACGCTGTGAGTGGGCCCATTTTTACGCCCATGCCTTTTCCTCTCTTGCCCTCCAGATTTTAAGCGCTCCCTTGGAGATCAGCAAGCGCACAGCTTTCCTAAAAGAGCATCAAGAGAAAAGGGCGCTTTTAGACCGATTCATACAAAGAATTCAGGAAGAAAACCCCATTGTAACATCCGATGACTTAAAAAGCCTCGGCATCAAGCCAGGCCCCCAAATGGGGCAGCTTCTTCGGGAAGCGGAGCGAATCGCTATTAATGAGGAACTCTATGAACCTACACAAATTTTAGAACGTCTACAAAGCCTCTTTTTATGGCCAAAATAGATAACCGCTTCTTGCGTTTTCTTCTCCTCTTTTCGCTTTTTTTGCAGCAACAGCCCTTGTATGGGGTGACACGCCGCACGCCACCGCTTGATGCAGAAAGACTGCACAAACTGGCATCCATTGGAGCCCATGTAATCTACCAGCCCTCTTCAATGCCCAAAAGGGAGCTTCCCCCTGTAACGCACTGGGAAAACGGAGACCTTTTTCTCAAAAATTTTCATCCAAGAACACCCCTCTTTCAGAAATGGATGGCCTACTGTCATATCCTACCCGTCAATCTCGTGCGCTTCGAAACAGCCGCATGGCTAAAAGAGTCATGTCATCGTGCTGAGGCACCCCCTTAGCAAAAAGATGGACAGTTTCCACAGTACGATCCACGACTTGTTGAGCTGTAGCAACCGCCTCTTGTACTAGGCACTCCTGGAATCGCTTTTTTCCAAACAACTCATTGTGCATGTTGTGTGCTTCTATCATTCCATCGGTATAAAGAATCAAAGAGTCTCCCACCTGTAGCTTGACCGTATCGACAACAGCACCATCCATGGTTTGCGCACCCATAGCAATCCCTTCTGTCCAAAGCTCTTCATGACCCCCCTTCCGAAGGAGAATGGCGGGAGGATGTCCTTGAGAAGAGTAGGATAATATCTTTTTTTTGGGGTCATAAAGGCCGACCCAAAGCGTTGCAAACATGGCTAGATCATGCGCATCCATTAAATAGAGGTCATTGGCTCTAAGGACTATTTCAGCAAGATCTGTCGTCATGCTGGCAATGGAACGGAGAATACTCCTCAACCCAAGAGAAAATAAGCAAGCCTGAATCCCTTTGCCTGCAACATCGCTCATTGCGATGAAAAGATGGCCATTTTTTAGCAAAAAAAGATCGTAAAAATCACCGTTTACTTCCGTAGAAGCAGAATAGTAGGTAGCGATATCGACCCCAGCGAGGCCTGGAACATGTTTCGGCAATAGATTGGCTTGGATTTCATGGCCGATATGAAATTCTCTTGCAAGCCTCTCTCGCCGGATCCGCTCTTCTTCCGCCATCCTTGCTTGTTTGAGCAAGGCGTCTAAAGTCTCATTGAATTGAACGCCTAGCTGATTGATTTCAAACCCCATTTTATCTGGAGTGTACCTTGCGTGAACGGCTCCCTCAGAGACTCTTTGCATGGTTTTGATAAGCTCCTGTAAGGGACGGCTGATTCTTCTTGTCAACAAATAGACGAACAAGCCCCCGATAACACCCACAAAAAATACCAAGGAAGCAAAACGCCAATAGTAGGATGCAAGATGCAATCCGCGAATAGCAGATTGGCGAACCTTCAAGTGGATACTCAGGTCCGTTCCCAAAATGGGGTGTTGGGCCTGTAGGAAATCTCCCGTACTCGGGAAAGCTTGATTTCCCCAAAGGGTTTTCCCTTGCTGATTCACAAGAGCAATATGAACTGGATAGGCTCTTGGCATGTCTCGGCCTATGAATGCCAATGGCACAGGGATCACAAAAGAGCTGTACCCTTCCTTGACTCCTACCAGAAGGGCTTCTCGGCTTTGGCTTAGAAGGAGAAAATGATCGGTGACGCCCTGAGGCGTGGGGATTCTTTCCACGAACCTTCCCCTCGCACCCAAGCTTGCATCCCAAGAGTCGAGAAGCTCCCAGTCCATGCGAACCATTTCTGATACCAGGTGCGCTCTCTCTTCGGCGAGCAGTTGCAAATCGGTCTTTACATCGGAAAGGCGTTCTTGATATTCCTGTCGATAGAGAAAGAGATTGTGTAAAAAAAGAGGAATCACAAGCAAAAGGATGCTTACGCTCACCATCCGGAGCGTAATGGAAAAAGAACTTCGAGACTTTTTTGTAATGTGACAATCGGCCATACTGTTTTTGATGGTAGCAAAAAAGATTACAAGCTTACAACACCCTCTTGTCCTCGAGTGCGTCCGACTGCGGGAAGACCATCACTATCGTGAAAAGAAGGGTCTCGTCCTCGTTGTGGGTCAAAGGATGGTTCAGGAAGTGGCTATTGATACCCTCATTACCACGGAGGAATGCCCTGAGTTTGATGCAAAAAATTCCTATTTCGTATCTGAGGCTGTACTCAAAAAAATAACAGGCTTGAGCCATCCCGACGGATACGCCGCTCTTTTACCCCTTCCTTTACCACAAGATGTAAGCCAAAAACAGTTTCTTGTCGTTTTAGATCAGATTCAAGATCCTGGTAATTTGGGGACTCTTCTCCGCACCGTCTTAGCACTGAACTGGGATGGAGTGATCGTCACGCCAGGAACAGTGGACCTCTTTAACGATAAGGCGCTTCGTGCTGCAAAGGGAGCCCATTTTTTCCTTCCTTATGCCCGCATGACGAGGGATGAAGTGGCGCAAATGAACCTCCATTTTTACATGGCCGACCTAGAAGGAGAAGATCTCGATGAGATTGTGTTTCAAAAGCCGAGGGCTGTGATTTTGAGTCATGAAGCGCGTGGAGCGGATCTTTGGTCTGATCTTATGGCGCAAAAAGTGACGATCCCCATGAACCCGGATACAGAATCTTTAAACGTAGCGATTTCTGGCGCCATTATTCTCTATCATATGAGGCCTCTATGACCCGAGAATTTGACATGGAAGAAGAATTTCACGCCAAAGACCCCAAGGCATGGAAAAGATTGCGGAAGCAAAAAGGGGCATTAGACCGTTCCAAATTTAAAAAAACGGACGTACGAAGCTCTCCTAAACCGCAAGACTCCCTCTTACCGAGAGGGAGAGTCGTTGCGATGGCCAAAGAGGGAGTGTGGGTAGATGCAGGCGAGGAGCGTTTTTTAGCTTCGATTAAAGGCTTTTTAAAAAAAGACAAAAAACAGGTGAAAAGCCTCATAGCGGTAGGCGATTTTGTCCGCTTTACCAAAGACCTTTCGATTGCCCACATCGACGAGAGACACTCTTTTCTTGCACGGACCGATATTTCGGGGAAAAAAGAGCAACTGATTGCGGTAAATATCGATCTTGCAATCATTGTGGTTTCTGTGGTGAACCCAACACTCAAACCCGCTTTAGTCGACCGCTATCTCATTGCGGCTGAAAAGGGGAATATTCATCCGATCATTGTCGTGAATAAAATCGATCTTTTAGAGGGAAAGGAGGCGGAAGAAAGAGAGTATCGGGAATTTCTTGTTTGTTATGAAAAACTGGGGATTCCGATTGTCTCCATCAGTTCTGAAAAAGGAATTGGCCTAGAAGCATTAAGAGAGCTTCTCAAGGACAAGGTCAGCGTTTTCGCAGGTCAATCGGGCGTTGGGAAGTCTTCTTTACTCAATGCTTGCTTTGGGTTTGATCTCAAAACAGGGGGGCTTACCCAAAAAACAGCCAAAGGGACCCATACCACTACCAATGCGGAACTTCTTAAGTTACCTACGGGAGGCTATTGCGTTGATACTCCTGGAGTGCGGAGTTTTGGCGTTTGGAAACTGACTAAAGAGGAAGTGTTCGCGCACTTTTATGATCTACGGGGACATGGCTGCAAGTATCCCGACTGCCTACACATCAATGAGCCAGAATGCGGAGCGTTACGGGCGCTAGAAACACAAACCCTTTCTTCCTTACGCTATCAATCCTATCGCTCCCTTCTAGACGAAGCGACTGGCGGGCTAGACAACCGAACCAAAAACAAGGAACCTTCATGAGTCTTATTGAATCTTGCGATGCCATAGAAATTCTCGATTCTCGGGGAAACCCCACCCTACAGGTGACGGTACGAACGCAGGATGGACATGCTGGGACCGCCTCTGTTCCATCCGGTGCATCGACCGGGGAGAATGAGGCAGTGGAGCTAAGAGACCACGATCCAAAGCGCTACAGAGGGCAAGGCGTCCGCCACGCAGTGAACAATGTGAACGGCCCTATCCATCGCCGCTTAAAAGGAATGTCCGTGTTTGAGCAGCGTTCTATCGATCAATCAATGATTGCGCTGGATGGAACCCAAAATAAGTCCCATTTAGGCGCTAACGCCATCCTAGGCGTTTCCCTTGCCTGCGTCCGATGCGCAGCTCACGCAAAGCGCCTTCCTCTCTATCGCTATTTGAGTCACTCTCGAGCGCATCTTCTTCCCTGTCCCATGATGAACGTGATCAATGGGGGAGTTCATGCGGATAATGGACTCGATTGTCAAGAATTTATGATTCGTCCGATCGGCGCACCTTCCTTTCACGAAGCCCTTCGATGGGGAGTAGAAACTTTTTACGCGCTGAAAAAATTGCTACAGTCGCAAGGACTATCCACCGCCGTCGGAGACGAGGGGGGCTTCGCCCCGCAAATCTCATCGGACGAACGGGCGCTAGATTTGATCCTAAAAGCCATTGAACAAGCGGGCTTTAAGCCCAAGAGGGATATTTCCATCGCGTTGGATCTTGCAGCCTCTGAGTTTTACAAAGGGGGGAAATATAGCGGAAGGACTACCGAAGAACAGATTGCCTATCTGGCGACTCTCCTAAAAAACTATCCGATCGATTCAATGGAAGATGGGCTGGATCAAAACGATTGGGAAGGCTGGGTCGCTTTGACCCGAGAGCTTGGTGATAAAATCCAACTGGTTGGTGATGATATTTTTGTTACAAATACCCGTTTTTTACAACAAGCGATAGATCAGGGGGCCGCGAATGCCATCCTGATCAAAGTCAATCAAATTGGGACCTTGACTGAAACAGAAGAAACGATCCGCCTTGCCAAAGCGCACAACTACCGATGCATCCTATCGCACCGCTCTGGAGAGACAGAGGATACAACCATTGCAGATCTGGCAGTAGCATTTGAGTGCGGCCAAATCAAAACAGGTTCCTTATGTCGCTCTGAGCGCATCGCCAAATACAATCGACTTCTACAGATTGAACATGAGCTAGGCAAAAGTGCGGCATTCCATCCGAAAGCCCACCTGTAAAAACTTGACATTTATCCCTCACTGCCTCTACCATATTCCCATTCTTTAAAAATAAATAGAGTTTCATTGATGAATCGTGTTGATTTCAGCCGAACCATAGCGGTTTCCACAGACATGTTTGACCATTACAGATCCCTAACCCGATGCGGGGAATTAGACGATATACGCAATCCTACCTTGGTCAAGACGAAGGAGAAGTGTACTAGCCTGTTAGAATTGCTCTCTTCTTTGTACCACTCAACCTTCGATAGAAGTCTCTATCTCCAAGGCCTTACTGTGGTTCTGTTGATAGAAGAGCCTCAAGCAAAATGTAGGCAAGTACTAGCAAACCTTCAGGAGGATTCCTCACAGCAGAACATTACGGATGCCCTCCACTCTCTTTTGGAGATAAGAGATAACATCTCCTCTAAGGTGCTAGCAGACGTAAATGATGCGCGAATCTTCCGAGTATTGTACCAGAATTTTCGTGATCAAACCAGGGATGTCCCCGGTTTTCCGTTTGCTCTGAAAGCAATCCTATTAAGCAGCCTACAAAAAGAACCATTCCAAACTATCGATCTAGTTCTGGAGACTGCCGCAATGTATGCACACTTAGAAGAGATAGAGTTGGCTATGCATCTGCTAACCTCCCATCACTTACTGCCACCACCTCAGGATTCTTATCACGACACAGTATGCGCTATTCTAGAATTGCTTGCATATCAGGCCCATCGTTGGGGTTTTGAGGATCAAACTCTAGAGATTCGAGACTTTCTCTCCATAAGATCATCAGATGAGAGACACTAATAAGTGCCTCTCGAGTTTTAGGAAAAATCATGCCATTTGAAATTAATTGCCATCTTGCTTATCTGAAAAGTTATGACGCGGATCATTGCGCTATTTGGAGAAGCAGAGAAAGGGGCTTTTAGCACACCGCATCGCTTCCAAAAACTACCACAGCTAGTCGATGCTCTCGGTAATCCTCCTGGAGACAGTGAAGGCCTTTTCTTTGCGATCCAAGCAATTTTGTACAATCGCAACGTTATCTTTTTTCGAGTCGAGGAAGAAGGCTACAGCCCAGCCGACTATTATAATGGCTTGAGGTATCTTGAAAATAAGGAAAGAGTCTCCGAGATCAACGCTCTTTGCTTGCCCGGGGTCGGCGATCCTAATATTCTAAAAGCCTCAGAGGGGATCTGTTACATTCATAAAAGCCTTCTCATCACCAATCAAAGAGATCTCTACGATTTTTTGACTTCCCAATAATATTGTTATACCATTTGCGAGGAATAAATTCATAAATTAGGGCTGGGTAACGTGGCCGATTTGAATGGTCGTTTTGCAGCTCATGTTTTTAAACATGAGCAAGAAAGGATCGTTCAAAGAGGACATGTTATACGGCCCTAATTTATGAATTTATTCCTCGCAAATGGTATTAGTGACAATCTCGTAACGTGCAGCGAACCCACGTTGCTTCCAGAGATCAGCGTAAAGGGGAGAATTGGAACTCGAAAAAGCCGATTCTTGAACGATTTTCGGTGTAAATTTGATTTTTTATTGCACGAATTTGTTAAAATATTGCATACTTCTCGCATCGAAAGCTACAAAAAAATAACGGAGAAAAAAAACTATGACAATATCTTTAAATCTAAACGATCAGACATACACATTATACTCAACAGATAGCAAATACGTAACACTAACTGGCACCAAATCAACGCAGAGGTCTTTTGAAGAAACAGAAGCCAAAGCCGCAGAGAAGCCCATGTTTGTCCGTCTATGCATTCAATACGATCAAACAACTCAAAAAGCAGAGGTCCGCTTTATTAACTCCAATGGATTGGGTCTTTGCTGTCCGCTGAGCCAACAGGAAGACAACGCTCTTAAGAAGATTTACTCTCTGTCGAACAACGGTTCCAATCCTGTCGACCAAAAACTAATCGACATTTTTCATGGTATCCAACCTGCCCAGTGCGTATACAGCACAAAAGACATACGTGACGATAAGAATACTTCTTTAGCCACTTACTTGGCGCGCATCAAATAGCGCTTATCAAGGTAAAAGGAGGGATACAAGGCATTAGGTACCATCTTCTTTCTGACATTGACGGGAGAGCTACGCTCGTTCCACTTGAGATGCCCGCAGAGAGAGTTTTACAACTCCCTCTGCGTATCAAACGTTTTTACTACCCACCATTTTCTCGGGGATCATGATTTCGTCAAACTCTTCGGCAGACAAAAACTGAAGCCGAATCGCCGCTTCTTTTAGCGTTAATCCTTCGTCAAAGGCAAGTTTTGCGATCTTTGCGCTTTTGTCATATCCTATCTTGGGAGTTAAAGCCGTAACGAGCATCAAAGAATCATGGACATAGTGTCGGATTTTCTTGTGGTTGGCTTTCAGCCCTTCTATACAGTATTTTTCAAAACTTCTGATCGAGTCTTTTAAGATCGTAGTAGAGTGAATAAAGTCAAAAATCATCACAGGTTTATAGACATTCAGCTCAAAATTGCCCTGAGAACCAGCCAAACCGATCGTAGTGTCATTGCCCATCACCTGGACACATGCCATCGTCAAAGCTTCACACTGGGTAGGATTCACCTTGCCAGGCATAATCGAAGAGCCAGGCTCATTGACAGGCAAAATCAACTCGTAAAGTCCGCAACGAGGCCCTGATCCAAGCCAACGGATATCATTGGCTATTTTCATCAAGGCACAGGCGGTAACCCGCAAAGAACTACTCGCAAACACCAACTCATCATGCGAGGAAATGGCTGCAAATTTGTTGGGATGCGAACGAAAAGGAAGGGAGGTTAACTCCCGGACTTTGTTAGCAACTAATTCACCATAGCCTGGCGGTGCATTCATCCCCGTTCCCACAGCCGTCCCTCCGATAGCAAGATCGTAAAGACCATCTAAGGTCAGCTCGATCCTCTTTTCATTTCTCTCAATAAGAGAAACATAGCCAGAAAACTCTTGGCCCAACGTTAAAGGCGTTGCATCTTGAAGATGCGTTCTCCCGATTTTAACAATGTCCTCAAAGGCTTTCTGCTTCCGCTTCAAAGCCCCCTTAAGGCTCCGGAGATTCCCAAGCAACTCCATCATTTCCATTGCAGCGGCAATATACATCGCAGCAGGAAACGTATCATTGGAGGATTGGGACATGTTGACATGATCATTCGGATGAACCGGGTCTTTGGAGCCAAGCTTTCCTCCAGCCAGTTCAATCGCGCGGTTCGAAAGAACTTCGTTGAAGTTCATGTTCGTTTGTGTGCCGCTCCCTGTTTGCCAAATGCTTAAGGGAAAATGCTGATCGAGCTTGCCCGCAATGACCTCATCTGCAGCCTGTACGATGAGGCTCGCCCGCTTGGCGTCCAGTTTTCCCAGCTTTTGATTGACCAAAGCACAGGCCTTTTTCAAAAGGCCGAACGCAAGAACCATTTCTCTCGGCATTTGATCTCGGCCGATCCGAAAATGCTCCAAAGAACGTGCTGTTTGCGCACCATAGTACATATCTCGGGGAACTGCAACAGCTCCTAAAGAATCGGTCTCCTCTCGAAATGGGTCCATACATCGCTGTATACACAAAAGCGACTTTAAGACTGAAAATATTCTACAAGGCCCAGTTCGTTAGGCTGCATACCTCTTTTACCTACCTGCCAATTGGCAGGGCAAACTTCTCCATGCTTTTCATGGAATATCAGTGCATCGAGAGTACGAATCACCTCATCGACAGATCGTCCAAGTGGCAGATCATTGACGAGCTGATGCCGAATCACACCGTGTTTATCCATCAGAAACAGACCCCGGTAGGCAATCCCCTCGTCGCTCTTCAAAACACCGTAGCTTTCGGCAATCGACTTATGAATGTCTGAAAGAAGAGGATATTTAATGCCTTCTATTCCCCCTTTTACCTTAGGAGTATTTAGCCAGGCGATGTGAGCAAAACAACTATCGATGGAGCATCCCAACACAACTGCATTTCTCTTCTCGAATTCTTCGAGCTTTTCTTGAAATGCATGAAGTTCTGTCGGACAAACAAAAGTAAAGTCCAAAGGATAAAAGAAAAGCACAACATATTTTCCCTCATACTGAGAGAGTTCAATATCGATCCTTTGATCGTTTGCCACAACAGCTTGCACTTTAAAAGAAGGCGCTTTTTTACCAACTAAGGACATAAAACTTTACTCCGAAAAAATTTGCCTGGCCCTCGAGAGCCAAGGTTCCTTCCCAATGGACGTTTCCCCACCATGACCAGGTATTACACGGGTCTCTGAAGGCAGTTTGGAAAGCTTCGCTAAGCTTCTCCACATCTCTTCCGCATTCGCCGTCGGAAGCTGCAGGTTGCCAATGCTGCCGCGAAATAATGTATCCCCGGAAATCAGCAAACGCTCCTTACAAGAGTAGAAACAGACCCCGCCAGGAGAATGCCCTGGGCTGTGAATTACTTCAAACTGCAAAGCCCCCACCTCTAAAAGATCTCCTTCACTCAAGAAATGGTCAGGAGTTACAGGGTGAACCGGAATCAATAGAGGAATCCCATCAGATCCTGGATGTTCCAAATTTTTGGCATCTAAAGGATGCACATAAAGAGACGCCCCCGTTTTGCTTTTGAGCTCGTAAGCGTCAGCAAAATGATCCCAGTGCGAATGGGTGAGAAAAATTTTCTCTATCACAAACTCCTGTTCTCGAGCATTGGCCAAAACTGCCTGCAAAGACCCTTGCGCCGGATCAATAACGACCGCCTTTTTCATCAAAGAACAGCCAATACAAATAGTATTCGTCTCTAAAGGACCAAAAGAAAATTTAACAACAACCAACATTGCACTGGAGAGGATTCGAACCTCTGACCCCCTGGTTCGTAGCCAGGTACTCTATCCAACTGAGCTACCAGTGCTCAAAACAACTGGCTTCTATGATCTCTTAAAAAGAGCTTAAAATCAAGCAGTCGAGCTCAAGAAGAAACAAAACCCCAAAATTTTTTTTTAGGCAGTAAAGACAATACCTCGCGGCTTTTCAATTGTTTGACTTGAGGCTTTCCCATAGCGACGAACGCAGGCTCTTCCAGGCGGATGTCAAAGAGAGGAGCAATCTGACGATAATGATAGTTGTGAATAAAATCCCTCCCGCTAAACGGACCCGCAAATTCTTCATGAACCAATCGGACCCAATCTCGATCCTTCTTATGACCCCAACTCCCTACTTTTTTTAGCATCTCTTCCTTCGTTCTTACCCAGCTATAGTGGTGAAACATAGGATTGCCGCAAAAATCTTTCACTCCGCGCCGCTTTGGCCAGGGCAACAAATGATAAATCGCATCCCTCTCATCCTGGTGCAAAACAATCTCCAGCTCAAGTGCTCCTCTTTGAGCCAAGACAACCGAATCCTCCGTCTCAATCGCCTGATTGACAGGGTCTCGAAAATACCAATAGTTGGAAAATTTAATGGCAGTATGCCCCCTGTAATCACTGGCGCGCAGCCACTCACCAAAGCGATGGCCGTCAGGGACTTCGTCTGCATCTAAAAAAAGTACCGTCTCGATCTCCTCATCCAAATGGCTCACCCCAATAAGCCTAGATAAACTATGCCAAAAATGCGCAGGATTGATCTTTTTAAACACTGCTTTCGGAATTTTTGCAGGTTCAAATGGATATTCAATGAATTGACACTCTGGGAATGCTTCATATACCCTCTTTAAAAGCACACGGTTCTCCAGAGTTCCATCAAAGAAGTGATCGCACACAGGCACGATCACTTGCCGAGAAAATAAAAGCACCTGGCTCAAAGTCGCCTGAATGAAGCGGCTTTCGTTAGAAGAAAAGTTAACAATGGTCGCAATAGGGTGATGTTCCATAGTCTCATATCTGACGACAAGATGACTACATCATGCCACCCATACCGCCCATACCTCCCATGCCGCCCATCATGTCACCCATTCCAGGAGACGCCATCTCTTTTTTGGGCTCCGGTTTATCAGTGATCATCACTGCAATAGTCAATAACATGCTGGACACTGAAGACGCGTAAAGAAGTGCATTTTTTGTCACCAGAACAGGATCAATGACGCCATCTTTGACAAGATCTGAAAAAGCATCTGTCAGGCCATTGTAGCCGATCGACCTCTCTTTTTCCGAAATTTTTTCGGCAATAAGACTCCCGTTCCTCCCGCAATTATTCGCAATAGCCACCGCCGGAGCAAAGCAGGCTTTCCGAACAATTTCCACACCAATGGCTTCATCACCTGAGAGCTGTAAACGATCCAAAGCTTTAGTGGCCCGGATCAAGGCGACGCCTCCGCCTGGAACAATCCCTTGGGCAACCGCCGCACGGGTAGCGTGAAGTGCATCTTCAATGCGATCTTTTTTCTCGTTGGCCTCTACTTCCGTCGCAGCTCCCACGTTGACAACAGCGACCCCTCCCGCAAATTTAGCCAAACGTTCTTCCAGCTTTTCCCGATCGTAATCGGAAATATTGGGCTGGCTGAGCTCAGCTTTAATTTGCCGGGTACGGTTCTGGATCTCTTTCGCGTGGCCCAGGCCGTCGACAATCGTGGTGATATCCTTCGCGATCTTGACTTTCTTTGCAGAGCCAAGAATGTCAAGACCCACCTCTTCCAAATTATAACCCAGTTCGTCACTGACAACCTTTGCTCCTGTCAAAATCGCAAGATCTTCAAGCATTGCCTTACGGCGATCGCCAAAAGCGGGTGCTTTCACCGCACAAAGAGAAAGACCTCCCTTGACTTTATTGATGACCAAAGTAGCAAGCGCCTCAGAGTCCACATCGTCAGCAATAATCAAAAAGGGGCGGTTTCCTTTTCCCGTGACCTTTTCAAGGATGGGAACAAGCTCTTTAGCATTGGAGAGTTTTTTGTCCGTAATTAAAATCAGAGGATGGTCAAATTCCACCACCATTTTCTCCGCATTCGTGACAAAGTAAGGGGAAATGAATCCTTTATCGAACTGCATCCCTTCAACAACTTCCAAGACTGTATCAATGCCTTTGGCTTCTCCGATGGTCACAATCCCATCTTTACCCACCTTCTGCATCGCCTCGCCAATGATCGCGCCAATCGCCGGATCATTATTTGCAGAAATAGAAGCAATTTGCTGAATCTCTTCAGGCGTATGGATCGGTTTTGCAAGCAAATCTAGCGACTGCTCAATGGCTCGAACAGCCTTGTCAATGCCTCGCTTGAGATCCATGGGATTGGCTCCCGCGCTGACGTTTTTCACGCCCTCGCTAAAAATCGCTTCCGCTAAAACAATGGCCGTCGTTGTGCCATCTCCTGAAGAGTCAGAAGCCTTGGATGCCGCTTCTTTCACAAGCTGAGCGCCCATATTCTCATACGGATCTTTCAGAACCACTTCCTTTGCAACCGTCACTCCGTCTTTTGTCGAAGAAGGAGAGCCATGCTGCTTTGCGATCACCACATTTCGTCCCTTAGGCCCCAACGTCACAATGACTGCCTTAGCAAGAGTCTTGACTCCCTTCAAAAGGGCTTTGAGAGCCCGTTCATTAAATTGCAACATCTTTGCCATATTACCCTCCTAATACGCCGAGAACATCGTCTTCAGATAAAATCAAATACTCTGCTTCCCCTGCCGTGTATTCTGTTCCAGAATAGGATGAAAATAGAACCTCATCGCCCACCTTCACGCCGAGAGGATGAAGGTTTCCCCGATCGTCTGTCTTGCCTGGACCCGTAGCGACGACAATGCCCTGCTTTGGCTTCTCCTGCGCTGTTTCAGGGAGAAGAATGCCCCCCTTTGTTGCTTGAGCCATTAATCTTTTTACCACCAGTCGATTGCCGAGCGGCTTAATCTGCTTAGACATATCTTAGCCTCCTTTATTTTTGAGTCCCCATCATAAAATAGAGAAACGATTTCGTCAACCTTTTTAGCAAAACAAATCACCAAGTGCTAAACTGAGGTGAACGGATAGCTCTTCTGTCCCCGACAACAAACCTTTGTTTCTCCAGTGGATAATCTCTGTACCTCTGTCAACTCGACCTCATCCAAAAGGGTCGAAGCAAATGGATTTACCCCCGGAGGAAAGGTTAGCTCCCCTACAATGTAGCTAGGATTTCGTTGGACATAGGATAAAATTTCTGTCTCTTTTTGGTTCATCCAGCTCGACTCCCCTGTTTTCTCAAAAAGCTTGCTCGCCAACACGGTTCTGATTTCAGCCCCATCTGTATAATTCTGTAACCAATACATTTGCTGGCAAAAGCTCCCTATTATCACTTCTTCTGGAGCCCCAGAACTCCTAAGCCATTCGGGAAAGTTCTGCACCTGCTCGCATATTCGTTTCAATGGCTGATATACAGGTCGCTTTTCTTGGCTAAGAGGGATTTCTTCGAGTAATCCTTCTTGTCGTATAGAGCACACTCTGATGTCTCTACGCGTACTCTGCAAAGTTAAGAGCGCGACAGGCGTAATATTTGGACAACGCTCCACCGTGATCTTTGAAGGAAATCTGCTCGCCGTTGGCTTGGCCCGAAACACTCTACCCGTCAAAAAAGGACACGATTTCAAGAACAGCTCTCTGATGATTCGAAGCCGCTCCAGCATCTTGATCAAACCACCATCGTCCATTAAGCAAGAAAGAATCACCTTTTGAGATGAGAACCAAACATGCGATTGAAATACTTGCTCCCAAAACTCTGCTGAACTCGTTGCATCTTGGATCTCTATATTGTTGCTCATAATAAAAAGATACCGCAATACTTCTGGCACATAGCTGCAATTTATAAGCACAACACGCGTGTCTTGTAAATGTCCGAGAGGTTCCCTGACTGTTTGCCAATCAAGCTTGCTGTTATGCAAGGTCCATGTCTGACTATCAACAACCCATCCACCGTCTTCTTCTTTTGGCAGCGGGACGGGACTATGTAATTCAATACTCATCTTTTGTCCCCATCACAATCTAAACGTGAATCTTCGTTTTCAAGCTCTGCCACCACGACAGCGGTTTCATTGGCGCGCGTTTCGGCACTTCCTCGGAGGCAAATGTGATTGTCATTGCCTTATCTTTTGTGACTACTACCTGTTGCATCTTTGGACCCCACATACTTATCCAGTGGGGAATAGCTACCTCATCCGATGGAGGGAAAACTACCTTAATAGGAACCAAACTTTCTTTTAGAGCGTCTAAAAGATCTCGCAAGGAGGCGATCAGCCATCGGGGCTCCTTTGTTGCTCGATACAATGCCTGGGCTATCCTAGCCCGCCACTGGAGTAAACTGTAGGTTTTTTGCGCATATTGCAAAAGAGCTGCATGAGTAGATGCTAAAGGAATGGCTGCTAAGGAGGGATCCAATGCACGAACCCATGCATCAAACTGTTTTCCCCGCTTTTCTGCAATGGCAGTTATCGTAGAAGATATCCGTATAGGGTTTTCATCAAGCATGCACGACTCTATTAGTTTTCGTACTGCAGTAGAAACAACCTGAATGTTTGGATTCTTTATTGCAAACAACTCTGCAGTCACTGCACTGATATTTGGACACGAAATCCTTAGGATTTCTAAGGGACAGCTTATTGTTTCTGGAGGGAGGGCTGCAGCAGTGAGCCATGGACAAGAAGCCAGAGTAAGACCTTGCAAATTCTGAGCACACTGCAAGAGCTTCTGCACATGTTCATCCCTGATTGCATTGGAAGCAATCACTAAAATCTTCGGTAAGAAACGATTAGTACGAAAAGCTGCTGCATATACTTCCTCTGGTATCAGTTCGTCTCGAATGGTTAATGCCTGGATGGCGAGCCGAAATATATTGATCAAGACATCTTTACTGTAATGACAGTAGAGAAATTTAAGCCGCTTTAAACATGGCAGATTCTGTAAAATACGAGGAATCAAACCAATATCTATATACGCATTCTTTATAGTCAATGACTCAATAGTCGCATTGTAAGGCAAGTTGATAGGATTGCTGTCCTGACCTACTACAGTCAGATGGGTCTCAGCTTTCTTTTTTGGTTGTACAATGTTTGACTGAGACACCGAAGATAAGCCGCCCAAATCTAGATCTTCCTTGGGGAAGTGTGGGGAGGCCTCTAATACTACAAGTTGGCTATTCTGACTCACTTCCCCTTCGTCCTGTCTGGTCATGAGCTGCGGCACTTGTGCTACAGTTGCTACTGGGTCTATCTCTACCACAAGACTTGTATCGTCATCGAACTTATCTACAGACGGAGAGACAGTGAATTTCGGTCGTGTGGCACCACAGGCAAAAAGATCGAAAATAAAACTCATTTTTATGACTCCAAAAAAAGTTAAAGCAAAGATTTTACTATGAGTTAGTTTTTTTTTGCAATAACAAAGGGCTGATTATCAATAGAGGAGATACTGCTTGCGCTTTTCCAAAAAAACGTTACGCTCTTTTTTGTGGAGTTCGATGAGTTTCCAGGCGGGATATTTTTCGTTAAGAAGAATGCGGTAGACAGCGTCCGTTCCATTCGCTTTAGAAAAAAGATCTACACTACCGAGCTTGGCAAGACGAAGGTTAAACTCCTGAGGGTATAAGCTCTTGAGCATCCCCAAAAGCATAAACTGGACAGAAAGCGGTTTATAGATGCTAGAATCACGCACCTGAATGAGCACACCCTGACAGTCAAGCCCTTTGTAAAGACCCCAGAAAGGTTTAAAATAAAAAGGCTGAAAGTGCACACCTGGCAGCTTTTGCTTATTTAGCTCAGAAGCAAATTCCTCCGCACGAATCCATGGCGCCCCGACGACTTTGAAAGGCAACGTAAAACCAATTCCAATATTGAGAAGGCTCAATTCTCCTAAAATCCCTGTCGAAGGAAAAAAAAGCGGGGTATCCGGCTCGGGAATGTTGGGACTCGGGGGAATCCAGGCAAGCCCCGTGTCGCGATAGCTCATAGAACGGCTCCACCCACGCATGGGGATCACTTGAAGTTTGCAGCCAATTTTGTACTCCTCATTAAAAAAAGTCGCAAGCTCACCAATCGTCATCCCGTGGCAGTAGGGGACGTTAATATAGCCAATAAAAGAGCGCCATTTCTCCTCCAACATCGGTCCATCGACAATCAGTCCATTGATAGGGTTCGGCCGGTCCAAAACGATCACTTCGATTCCTAACTTGGCCGCTTCTTCCATCGCGTAAAACAGGGTCGTTGGGTAGGTGTAAGCCCTCACGCCAGTGCACTGGATGTCATAAATAATGAGGTCGATGTTTTTCAACATTTCCGGCTGTGGACGACGCGAGCTGCCATGGAGACTGTAAATAGGTATTTGGTTATGAACCCCATGCTGAATAGATTCTGCCGCATGCTGAAGCCCGTGAAGACCATGTTCCGGGGCAAAAAGAACGGACACCGTGGCTACTTTAGAAAGCAGCTCGAAGGTGGAGCACATGTCTTTATTCACACCCGTCTGATTGGTGATCAGCGCCACCCTTTTACCCTTGATTTGTGAGGGATCTTCTAAAAGAACATCGATGCCCGGCAAGACAGAACTCGCCCAAAGAGAAACACAATAGAAACACAAAAAAAGCAGTCTCATAAATCAAGCTTAGCAGAAAGAGCAAAATCTTTTGTGCAATTCTTTGCTTATGATATAACAACAGCATGAGCTACTTGGAAGAAGCGCTCGAGCTTTTAGAAAAAGTGTCTGGCAATCCTCAAACTCTTGCGGAAAGGGAAAGGCTCTCGATTGAGCTTGCCGCCTTGATGCTCTACGAGGCAGGAAAAGGGATGACCTTTTCTGAAAAAAAACTCTATCAGGAACTCTCCAGGCTGATGTCAGACCCCATCGGCAAAGTCTTCGCCTCAGCGCTCACTGATGAGTGCTTTCGAAGCGACTCTCACTTGAGAATCGCCAATCAGATGATCCATTTGATGACCTACCTCGGGATTCCCGAGTATTTGAGTGGGTTCAAAAAACTCAAGCTCTTCGCTTTTAAGTGTTTTGGTCCCCGCATTTCCCAATTCCTCGTTCCCTTTGCGACAAAAGCGCTAAGAAAGGAGACGGAAAGGGTCATTTTGCCTGGAGAGCAGGCCGAGCTCATGAAGCATTTAAAAATGAGAAAAAGCGAGGGGGTTCGCCAAAATATCAACCATTTGGGAGAGGCTATTTTAAGCGAATCTGAAGCCAAAAAGCGTCTTCACCTCTATTTAGAAGACTTGAAGAATCCTGAAATCGACTATGTATCCATTAAAATCTCGACAATCTACAGCCAAATCAATTTGCTCGCCTTCGAAGAGACAGTGCAAAAAATCGGAGAAAAGCTCCAGATACTTTATCGTGCCGCCTTAAAACATCAAGAACCCAAGTTTGTCAACTTGGATATGGAAGAATACCGCGATCTCGATTTGACAGTAGCGGTCTTTAAACAAGTCCTAGATGAGTCTGAGTTTCAATCCTATCCTGCTGGAATCGTTCTCCAAGCCTATTTACCAGACGCTTTTGCCATTCAAAAACAACTCACGGAATGGGCCATAAAGCGAGTACAGCAAGGCGGCGCCCCCATTAAAATCCGCATTGTCAAAGGCGCAAACCTCGCCATGGAACAATGGGAAGCCTCATTAAAAGGCTGGCCCCAAGCCCCCTACACCACCAAGGTCGATGTCGACGCCAATTATAAACGCATGCTCATGTACGGCTGCTATCCAGAACATGCAAGAGCGGTCCGCCTAGGAATTGCCAGCCACAACCTCTTTGATATTGCCTTCGCTATGCTCTTAAGGCGTGAAAATCGGGTTGAGCCCTATACCGGTTTTGAGATGCTCGAGGGAATGGCCGATCATATCCGCCGCGTAGTGCAACATCTTTCCGGGAACATGCTCCTCTATTGCCCGGTGGCGACAAAAGCCGATTTTAAACACGCAGTCGCCTACCTGATCCGAAGACTCGACGAAAATACAGGAATGGAAAACTTCCTCCGCTACGTCTTTGGACTCAAACCAGGAACGGAAGCCTGGGATCTCCAAACAGCCATCTTTTCTGAAAGTTGCCGCTTACTCGACAGCGTCAACCATCAACCGCGCCGCACACAAAACCGACAGATCCATCCCGCTCTTCATCACTCCTATGAACCATTTGATAATGAGCCCGATACCGACTTCTCTTTGCCACAAAACCGTAGCTGGGCACGGCATATAGCCAATCATTGGAAAGTCCACAAAGAACCTTCGATTCCTCTTGTAGTGGACGGCCAAGAGCTATGGGACAATGAAGAGGGCAAAGCGTTTGACCCGAACGGGGGTGTAAAGCCGCTTTACACCTATATGAAAGCGGACGCCAGCCACATAGAACGTGCCCTAGAGAGTGCTAAAGCCGAAGAAAAAACATGGGGAAAAACCTCTCCCCAACACCGAGGAGAACTCCTAGCAAAAGTCGCTCAAAAGTTACGAGAGAGAAGGGGTGAGCTTCTCGGGTCCATGTTGATTGACGGGGCAAAGATCCTTTCTGAAGGAGACCCAGAAGTTTCCGAGGCTATCGATTTTACAGAATATTATCGACGGCAAATCGAAAAAATGACCCAGATGAAGGATATTGCATGGCAAGCGAGAGGAACCGTTGTGGTCATCTCGCCTTGGAATTTTCCCTGTGCCATCCCGATTGGCGGTATTTCTGCGGCCTTAGCGGCAGGCAATTGCGTCCTCTTCAAACCTTCTTCACATACCATTTTAGTTGGTTGGCATGTGGCAAGAGCCTTTTGGGATGCTGGCATTCCCAAAAAAGCGCTGCAATTTCTCCCTTGTTCAGGAGATGGGGTAGCCAATCTTCTCATTGAGGATGAACGGGTCAATGCAATTATCTTAACCGGCGGAACGGCTACAGCAAGAAAATTCTTAGCAATGCGTCCTCATCTGAACCTTTATGCTGAGACGGGCGGGAAAAATGCCATGATTATCACAGCTCTTTCCGACCGAGATCTTGCCATCAAAGACCTAATCCAATCGGCCTTTGGAAATTCTGGGCAAAAATGCTCGGCCGCCTCGCTCGCGATCCTTGAGGCGGAAGTCTACGATGATCCCTTCTTCTTAAAATCACTGAAAGAAGCGGTGGCTAGCTTAACAGTAGGTCCTAGCTGGGACTTGTCGACCAAAATCGGGCCGCTCATCTTCCCTCCGAAAGAAGATCTTTTACGCGGTTTGACAACACTTGAGGAAGGAGAGGTTTGGCTGTTGGAGCCCCAACAAGACCTAGACAATCCGTGCCTTTGGAGCCCCGGCATTAAAACCATTCCTCCCGGTGGATTTACCCACATGACCGAACTTTTTGGTCCTGTTCTTGGGATTTTAAGGGCCAGCAACTTGGATCACGCCATTGAGCTTGCCAACAGGGTCCCTTACGGATTGACTGCAGGTCTTCACAGCCTCGATGACAGAGAACAAAACTATTGGATGGAGCACATTCAAGCCGGCAATCTCTACATCAACCGAGGGACTACCGGGGCCGTCGTTCGCCGCCAACCCTTTGGCGGTTATAAGGCCTCTAGCATAGGCGCCGGCGCTAAGGCAGGAGGACCGAACTACGTGCAGCAGTTCATGATCCCCACTCAGACGCATATTCCTCAGGAGAAGCACTCCGTCAATGAGTGGGTTAACAGCCTGACCAATATCCTCGATCAGTTCAATATGAGCGCTGAAGAGTTGGGGACGTGGACTGCGAGCTGCGCCAATTACGCCTACTGGTGGCAGCGCTTAAAGCAGGATCGAGACCCCTCTAAAATCCTGGGGCAAGACAATTTTTTCCGTTATGTACCTAGAAAAAATATGGTCTTTCGGATCCTGAACACCTCTCAGCCCCTCGATATACTCCGTGTTTGTGCGGCCGCGCTTACGTGCAGCGCCCAAATGGAAATCAGCTGTGCAGAAGCCTTCAGCTGGCTTCAGAAGATTCCGCTTCTTTCTCTTGTGGAAGAGAAGGAAGAGCGATTTTTAGAGCGGGTCAAAAAGACGCCCTTTGACAGAATCCGTCTCACTGGTCCCGCTCCTGATTCAATCTATAAAGCAGCTCAAGAACATGCAACATACATTGCCAAGGCCCCCGTTCTTGCCAATGGCAGATTGGAACTTCTTCACTATCTAAGAGAAGTTTCGATCAGCCAAGACTATCACCGTTACGGAAACCTCGGCCTTCGAGAAGGGGAACTGAGAAAATCCCTTCCCTAAGGAGGCACATTCCAGGATTGAAGCTGAAATCCTTCTTCCGTAAGATTGAGTATGCAAAGATTTCCTGTCTTTACTTTTTCTTTGTGAATGGAGCGAAGAAGGCCATTACTGGTAACAGCAAATACAACTGCATCTTCTGGGACGTTTGCTGTCAACCATCGTAGCCACTTCTCTAATGTTCTTTTTAAATCCAGAAAAGAGGTCTGGAAAATGCCAAGAGGCCAGTCGGCCTCTTTGTCCCACGCTTCATATTCACTGGGCCACGAGGCCCAGATTTTTTCTGAGCTAAGTCCTTCCCAAGGACCGTAGTCAATTTCTGTAAGAGGCGCCGGCTTTACTTCCAAGCCAAAATAATCAGCAATGAGAACGGCCGATTGAGCTTGCCTTTTCAAAGGGCCAGAAAAAATAGCGTGAGGGGTAATTTTTTGATCAATGAGGTGTCTCAGCACATTTCTTGCCTGTTCTTTGCCAAATTCGGTCAAAGGAAGATCGGTACGCGCGCCAATTTGTATGGGTATTTGCCCGCTTTCAAATGTATTGCCATGCCTCATCAAGATTAGACGCACACAAGATCTCCTTCTTGAGCGATAATGGATTCGACCCAGGCAATGTCTTCGGGCCTGTCGACGGAGCCATGCGTACGCCCCTGATAATCTACTTCCACCACTTGAATGGGAATCCCGTTTTCTAACGCTCTCAATTGCTCTAGCCCTTCCGCCCGTTCCAGAGAACCTTGGGGCAGATGGCTTACTTGCTGCAGCACCTCAAATCGATAGGCATAAAGCCCAATGTGCCGAAACACTGCCGTACATTCGTCTCGTCTTGAGGGAATCAGAGCTTTTGAAAAATAAAGGGCCCGTTTTTTTTCATCGAATACAACGCAGGTTCCCGTAGAGGAGCCTTTTTGTTTCGTATCGGCAAAATCTGTCAGAGTCTTTCCTGTCAGCTTTACGGCGGGCGTAGCCATCTGAAAACTGACATCTGCTAGCATGCATGAAAGAACCTTTTCAATGACCCACGGAGGAGTTAAAACCGCATCTCCTTGCAGGCTAAAAACAATGTTGTACTCAGGAAAAGCCCGAGAGGCTTCAGCGACTCTGTCTGTACCTGTCCGACAACTAGAAGAGGTGTGAATGGCATGAGCTCCAAAGCGGGTGGTAAAATCGTAAATTCTTGAGTCGTCTGTGGCAATCACGATGTCGTAAGGAAGCATGCGCGCAATGGACCATACACGCTCGATCATTGCGATGCCGGCAATTTTGGCAAGAGGCTTTCCCGGGAATCTCGTCGAGGCCATCCGAGCGGGAATTACAATGAGAGCTTTTTCCTTCATGTCGCCATTGTATCTGAAGGACGAAAGAAAACCCAGTTCTTATGTATACAACGAATGGCCTGAAGCACTTGTAATACCATTTGCGAGAAATAAATTCATAAATTAGGGCCGTATAACATGTCATCTTTGAACGATCCTTTCTTGCTCATGTTTAAAAACATGAGCTGCAAAACGACCATTCAAATCTGCCACGTTACCCAGCCCTAATTTATGAATTTATTTCTCGCAAATGGTATAACGCCACATGATCCTTAGGGAGGCGAGCCATTGCCCCCTCTACTCCCTAGGTTCAAATCAAATTTTCTCCAATTGTTTTTGCATTTACGAATTGTCTTTTATTTTATTTTTATTTAATGCTATAATGCACATTAATCCTTTTAAAGAGGACAGCATGTTTAGAGTAACTCCATACGATAGTGCATTACAGATGCTCGAACAGGAAGAAAATAGATTAAGAGCCGAGCCGAGCCAGAAGCTTCCAAGATGTGTGGGTGCGCAACTGTCGAATTACCTGTACTGGTCGACAAACACTGACCCGTTGCCCAACCAGCGACAATATACAGCATATAGAACGCTTTTGTCCTCCACCGCTAAACACATTCTAGAGAAAGACTTGGCGTGGGAGACGATTGCTGAAAACGTTGTGCAAACTTGTCAGATAGAGGAGATTGATGACACAAAATTTTGGGCCGATCTTCAGGAGTTTTTCTCAGCAAATAGTATCTCTGAATATGCGCTAAAAAAGCTCCGTATTCTAAAGAACAAGTGCAGCACCAGCCAGGCTATCTATTTGCAGAGTGAAAGGGAGAGACAACTCCTTCAGGAAGAGCTCCAGTACTGGACTTCCCTTGCAAAAGGACAGTGCTTGCCAGAGCCGGGGGATTTTGCATGGATTCCTGAACCTGAGGATAGCCTTGTCGAGGGTGCACTGACGCATCAGAAAGCTTTCAAGAGGGTATACTCGTGGGTGACCCGGCCTTACGGACGAAGACACTTCCATAAGCAAAGTGGGATCTTGATTCTTAATCAAATAACAAAGAACCCTGAAACAAGCGAGAATATTCTGAGCTGGGGACCTCGCATGCATAAATGGAATTGCTTTGTTCAAGACTACAGCAAAATGAGGAGTCAACAACTACAAAATCGTATGAATCGCTTATCATCTTTGTTAGCTTTTTTTGAGTAGCAAGCCCACATTTTCTTTTTTCATACAGGGGGAGAAAAAATAGGCGATTTTCAATGTCCATTCTAGTACACTGGATCGCGACGCCTTCAAATGCGAAGGTCGCAGGTTAGACTCCTGTTGCAGGCATCTTTTCTTTCAATCACTTACAGTTCGTATCCCTCCTCTTTGCACTTCTTCTGTCAGAAAAATGTCAGGATTATACGGATGGAGTATGTGAATAGCTATGAAAATTTGGATGTCAGTTTTGGCAGCATCAAGAAAGCAAACTCGAGCTTATACCATTTGCGAGAAATAAATTCATAAATTAGGGCTGGGTAACGTGGCAGATTTGAATGGTCGTTTTGCAGCTCATGTTTTTAAACATGAGCAAGAAAGGATCGTTCAAAGATGACATGTTATACGGCCCTAATTTATGAATTTATTTCTCGTAAATGGTATTAGACTAAGCTCTAAGAGACCAGTGAAACACGAAGAAGAAAGAGAGGACCAAAAGGCCCTCTTGATTAAATTGCTGCGGCTACTTGTTGGGGGCTAGCAATGCTAAAGATCATATGATATCGCTTGCAAGAGGTCCAATCTCTGCGAGGAGCCGTCACTGCCAGCGCTTCTTCTGTAGAAGAAACTCCATGATCATTAACCGCCGAGGCGTCAACATTTGCCGATGTTACTACTCGAACGGCTGCGACTTGCCATTTGCCAGTTCTCCACATTGCATCATCCAGACGGACTGCAGCTGAAGGTTTATGAACAATTCGAGCCCCTTCCAATATTAATTTCATCGGGTTCAGGCCTAGAATCCCTGGATCTTCATTAATTGCAAGATTGCCGTCGCCATGGATAATTAAGGCATTTGTAGGTTGATGCTTAGGTTTGTTTCTTTCGGCAGTAAGCGCTTCTCGCAATGCTTCGATGGTTGTAATTGGATTAGCAGCGCTGCCTATTTCTCTATTGACAGGAGTAAAATGTTCTTTTGCTAGGCTATGGCGCTCTCTCACATCAGTGAAGAAATAAGCTAAGAGTTTGAAAACTGATAAAACAAGCCCAGGAATGAGAAGTACTACTGACACAAGAGCTTGAATTTCGCCTGTCGAAGATGAGCGCAGATCCCTCTTGGTATTGGATCGATTCCAATCTCCGTTTTTGTGAAAAGACGCAACGTGGTGAATTTCAAGTTCTGGAGATCCATCTCTTGGTTCAATGCGAACCGTCCGTCCATTGAATAGGTAGCGAAAAGGAGCCAAGCCTTTATCGCCAATCCAGGCTAAAGCACCAGATCCCTCTATCTTTGTATTCAAAAAAAGACCCATTGGGGTGCTCCAGATTTTTAGGTTTTCCGGCAAAGATTATATCTGCATTGCAAAAACCATACAACCCTTAAAAATTTTAACAACTGTTGCCATATCGGTGTTGGCGAAAATTTGGCATATAGAAATTTTTTTCATGCAAATCCTGACAAAAGATCTGACATTTCACTGGGAAACTACCCGCAACCCTTACTGCGCGACATGATAATCGGCGCTAAACTGCTTCTGCAAAATCGGGAAGACAAAAACAAGATCTACAGTTGTC
>MGMD01000009.1 GCA_001796285.1 Chlamydiae bacterium RIFCSPLOWO2_12_FULL_45_20 | reverse complement strand
TGAGATTGCCTGATTCAGGCAATCTCAAACTGATCACCTAAAACTTTTAATTACACCCGCCAGTCCACAAGCGTCAGGGGGTCAATATGTACCATTATACTTCCGGATTAAAAAAATAATTATTTTGATATTTATTAATACAATAAATTATAATATTTGAAAACTGTTTTTAATAAAACGTCTCTAATTAAGGAATAGAGGAGATTGTGACAAACTTCATAAATTTATTTACCGAAGTGACTCTCGCAAACCTCGAGACTAATTGTTCAAGCTTGGATCTCAATACTCGAGCAGAGTTTATGAAATACACTCTCGGAGCAAGCATGGCAGTGTACGGAGTCCAAGGCGCTTTACGTTTAGCAAAGGGAGTGCAAACGAGCGTGATGGAAGTGATTAAAGGAGGTCTCCAAGCTGCAGCTGGTGTAGCGGGAACCGCTTTCATTCATAGCTTGAATGCAAGCGTTATAAACACAGCTCATGAGGGAGCACATCTCGCTCTAGCTAGCGCGTACGTGGCAAAGTTCGGCATAGGGGATCTCGTAAAAGGCTGTTATGGGTCAGGATTATGCAAATTACTATTGGGCATAGGAGGGATCGCCTGCGCCGCGTATTACGTTTATAACACATGCTTCCCCGCTTTGCCAATAGCCCATAAGAGCGACTTATCAAAAGAGCAGATGGCCTTTCTAAAAGCTCACCATGCAGAAATTGACCAGATGTATGACAAGAAAGCCCCCTGTGGAAAATGGAGGCAACAAGGACGGGGTCTCTCAAAAATAGCCCTCGAACACCCAGAATTTCCTGGAATGCTAGTCAAAATCCCCGCCAGTGACTGTGGCTATCGTACGGACGATGATCTCAAACTGGATTCTGAAAACCGCCTGGCAATAGAGAGTATTGCCCGCAAATATGGGAACATCACTCTCCCTCAATATACTTTATGGAAAACGCAACAAGGCCCAATAATCATTACAGAGAAATTGACTCTAGTTGCTGCAAGTGATGTGCCTGATAGTACTGAAAAACAAAACGTGATAGAGCAATTCAACCAGTTTCAATTTGAGTCTCGGCTATGTGATTTGGACCTCGAAGGTCCACACAATGCCGGATTCTTAGCCGACCAGCCGCTCCAGATCGGCGTCATTGATTATGATTGTAGACACAAACCTTGAACCTCTCTCTCCTAAGGAACTGTTCATCCCTAAATCACGCTGGCTGCTGTTTTTTTTGCAAATACCCCTGGCGCAGTTCTGCGCTATAGATGAGCCAGAGACCGATGGAAACCACACCTGTTGAAAGAAAAATCACTGGAGAAAGTGGCTCTCCAAGAGTTAGCCAACTGATGAGTGAGGCAAAGATTGGGCTGAGGACTCCCATAAAAGAAAGAAAAGTTGCGGTGTACCGCTTGAGCATTACTCCGTAGATGTTATAACAGATAATATTTGAAATAAATGTCATCAGAAGGAGCCCGCCTATGAATGGAGACAAAGCAGAGGAAGCAACAGGGATTGGCGACCAATGGTCTATAAAATAGGAGTGGATCAAGGCGATTATTCCCCCTATGAGCATACTCAGGCCATTAGCCATAAAGGGGGTAATAGAGAAGTTTTTCAAAATAAATCTCAACAACACCCAGCCGTACACAGTGCAAATGGAGGCTCCGACCATCGCTAGCTCTGGGAGCGACAGATAACTAGTCACTGAAAAAAGTTTTTCCGACCCCTTTTGAATGGCCAGTACAGGAGTAATCCCAATAAACCCGATGAACATTCCCAGAATTTTTTTCCGATTTAATTTTTCCCCAAACTGAAAATATGAGAAGAGACAAGAAAAAAAGGGAGAAAGGCTGTAAATGAAGCAGGTCTTTGCAGCAGTCAAGTGCTGTAAACTATAAAATTCAAAGGCATTTGTTAAATAAATGCTAAAGACTCCCAGAAGAGCAATTAAAGAAAATTCTTTAATAGAGAGCTTAAAAGCTTTTCGATTTTTGATGAGCATAAAGCTTAAGAGTAGGACTCCGGCTAAAATCATCCTGGAAGCAGTCAAAAAAAGAGGAGGCGAGTGCTCCAGGGCCATTTTCCCCAAGGAAAACATGCTAGACCACCCGGCATACATCAAAATAACAAAAAGGATCGACATATCAAAGAGGATATCAGTAGAGGGCCTTCCGATCAAGCCCCCAACCGAAGAAAAATTTTGTTTGACTGGAACTCGAGCTAGAGATGTTCTTCCTTAATGGCTCTTTGCAAAAGCAGCCGAACCGCCTCTCTTGGGTCTAGACCACCATAAATAATCTGATAGGTCACTTCGGTAATCGGGACAGGAATTTTGTACTTTTGCCCGAGTTCGCGGGCAGAGACGCATGTATAAATCCCTTCGACAGCCATCCCTATCTTTTGCCTGGCTCCTTCCGGGGAAAAACCTTCAGCAACGAGTTTCCCAAAACGGTAGTTACGACTTAAAATAGACAGGCACGTGACACAAAGATCTCCCATGCCAGAAAGACCATATAACGTTTCAGGTTTGCATTGTTTAACAGTGCTCAGCTTTCTGATTTCATGGAGTCCACGTGTCATAAGAGCGGCTTTCGTGTTATCTCCGCAACCTAGGCCATCTGAAATTCCACAGGCAATCGCAATGATATTTTTCATCGCTCCGCCAAAACAAACCCCTAGAATGTCAGAGTTGGGGTAAATCCGAAATGTCGGCGTCGAAAAAAGCTCTTGGATCAGTCTCATCACTTCTGGACTGTACGCTGAAGAGACCACTGATGTAGGCATATTAGCCACGATATCTTCCGCGTGACTCGGCCCGCTGAGCACACCGACGAAAGGGCTTTCGACCTCTTGCTGCAGTGAAGAAATCACTTCTGGAAGCAACAAACCTGTTTTTTGTTCAATCCCTTTGGACGTCACAATCACCGGAACACTCACCGGGCCCACCTCTTGAAAAACAGAGCGGAGCCCTGAAGAAGTCACACTCTCCACAATGACCTCAGCGCCCGCTAAAGCCTCTTGTAAATTGCTTGTAAATACAATACTGTCAGGAGCTTGGGTGTTTTTCAGCTTAGGATGCACGCGCACTTTTTGTAGCTGTCTCGCATTCTCCTCATCGCGAGCCCATACAGTGACTGTATGGCCATTATTCGCCAACACCCACGCAAGGGCAAAACCCCACGTCCCCGCTCCCAGATATGCGATCTTCACCGGCTACCTCAAAATTGTTTCTACAGAGGAAATATTCTCTATAGTTTTGATAGGAGCATAGCAGGTTTTCTTCTCACGGCAAAAGACTTTGACGCTCTTTGCTTCGTCTAAAGCATCAAAGAGGAATTTTTCCCCCTTGTAGAGCAGGCGCCCCCCCATTTTTTTTTGAATCCAATGGATGGGCAAATCTTTTTTCGCCATTTTACAAAAAAATGACAAACTAAAAGACATTTGGCCGCTATAGGCCAATCTATACTCTTTATTTGCATCCAGGTGGATATATTCAACCACCTTAGCACGCCCGCCTTCTTGAACAACCATCCCCATCGGATGATCGTGCTTTTCTTTTTCAATGCACAGCACAGCAGCGTCATGGTGTTTGGCAAGATAAACCAAGGCAGGATCCAGCGGATGGCCTAAGGGATTTTCAATATTGCTCACCACAAGGCTTTCCATTCCCATCCTTATGAATAGACGATCCAAGCCTGCTTTGACAAAGGAGGCGAATACACTTCCATTGCCATTGGGACCTTTCAACTCTATCGGCCTTTGGTTTTCATCCAAATAGCGTTGCATTTCTTGCGGAAAGAAGTGCACGTTTAGGCCAAAATAGTTGTTTTTTTCAAAATAGCGGACAATCGCATCGTGATTCACAGGAGAGGTCATGACAGCTAAAGGAAGGTGTTTGGGAATTTTTTCACACTTCCACTGAAAAAGAGTTTTCCCTGCTACTTCAAAAAGCCCCTTGGGCCCATCAAATCCTAAACGAGTACCGTCTCCTCCTGCAAGCAAAATGGCCGCTGCTTTTTCAATAGGAAAAAGCGCCTCAATCACCTTTTCTACTTTTACACTGGAAAGATCTTTATGCTGACCAATCAGAGGAATGTGCTCTAAAAGTGGATTAGGGGAGGGCACATTTTGCTTTAAAATACCATGATTCGGATGAGCCCAAAGCGTCACATGTCTGAGTGGAAACCTCTCATCGAGATAGTAAACGGTCGAAGAGATTCCAGAGTCTGGAAGCACCAACCCATAGACCCTATTTTTAATGATCGAAAGAAGTTCAAAAAGAGAGGTCTTCCCTCTAAGGTCGATCACATTTGACCCCTTCAACTGCTCTTTTTGGTCAAAGCCAAAAAGGAGGACTGTAACGTCCATTTGTTCGAGCTGCCGGATGAGTTCCTGCCAGTGGCTGAGCGGCCAGTTTCTCCAAAGACCATAATTTGTCTCCGCCGCAACTTGGACCCCAATCATCGGCCCCTCTTTAGGAAGGGAAAATTTTTCAAAAAGCGACTCGTTTTCTGGATTCCATTTTAAACGTGGAGTGATCTTTCCTCTTTGCCAGTAGACCCAATCGGTAGGATTTGGCTTTTCGATGACCAGATCATAGGATTTTTGCAAAGAAGCGGGAATGAACATCTCTTGGCCCCGTTGCCACGCAGGGTCGGTGATCACCTTGACGCCATCTAACAGGGAGAAACCTTCTTTGAGGTTTTCGCGAGTCATAAAGGTAATATCTGCGTTTGGGATCCGTTCCCGAATGCGATGTACCATGGCAAAAAGGCCTAAGGGGATGTCGCCTAACCCCCGATTCCACCCAAGAAGAACTTTCTTTCCTCCTCTTTCCGCGGTCTTTTTGAGGAGCCAATCAAATCGATTGGGCAAAAAGAGTCTGGAAAATGTCCTAAACATACGCTAACACCCGCTCTACCACTTCATTGACCTCAATTTGCTTCATGCACCGAAAATCGATGGGACAGACGCGCTTCATACAAGGGGCGCACGCCACCCGTTTATTCACCACGCTATTCGGTTGGCCATATGGGCCCGTGACTTCATCATCCGTCGATCCGAAAAGAGCCACAAGAGGGATCCTGAGAGCCGCGCCAATGTGCATAGGACCGCTGTCATTGCTCACTAAAACCGTGCAGGCTTGAATGATAGAAGCTAATTCTCTTAAGCTCGTCACTCCAGCAAGATCGATGACCCGTTCAGGAAGCCCCTGAGAGATTTCCTTGACAAGAGATGCAGTGTTGGCATCGCCAAAAAAAACAATAGCGGCATCTGTTTGTAGAAGCAACTCCATGGCAAGCGCACGAAACCGCTCAGGAGGCCAGCATTTTGCAGATCCATAAGCCGCTCCTGGATTAATGCCAATGAGCTTAGCGCCCCTTTGATACCCCCTTTGGTACAGAAGTTCTTTAGACTCTCGGAGTTCGTTTTCCCTCAGATACAACCTAGGCAAGGTGCCTGAAATAGGAATCCCCAACGGCTCCAACAGTCTTTTGTATCGGAGGACTTGATGGATTTTTTCTCGAGAAGGCGTGAGAGGATCTGTCAATAGGAGGCTTCGAAAATGCCCTCGATACCCAATACGCCGTTTGATCTTGCTCTGCCAAAACCACCAGGCGGAAGAAAAAGAATGGGTCAGTAAAATCCCAAGATCGTACTTTCCCGCTTCAATTTTTGCAATAATATCTCGTGAATAATCTCTTCTTGAAAACTCGTGACTCCCTTTCTCAAAAGAAAATAGTTCATCAATAGCTTCATCTTGTTCTAGCAATTCTGAGAGGGGCCTTCGGCACATGGCGGTAATCGATGCATTGGGAAATGCTCCCCGTACATCTTCGAGGACGGGGGTTGCCATAACTACATCGCCGACCCAATTAGGCATCCTGATGAGGATACGTTGAGGTGTTTCCATACTAGGATATCATATCGAACACCCACAGATTGGACAAGGATTGTCTTTTCAAACAATCATAAATCGGCTAAAAATTGACCTATGGGATCGAAACCAAAGATCATACTCGGCATAGACCCTGGAACACGTGTTACAGGATACGGGGTGATTGACGGCGAACGCAATCCCTTAGATTATGGCTGCATCAAACCGCCTCCCAAACTATCCCTCGAGGCGCGCTATCACGTATTATTTACAAGCCTAGAGGCGCTCATCGATCGCTACCAGCCCCAAGCGGTTGCTGTAGAAAGTCAATTTGTTTTAAAAAATGCACAAAGCGCAATCAAACTCGGGATGGCCAAAGGCATGGCGTTTCTTGCCGCTGCAAAAAGACAGATTCCTGTGTATGAATTTGCTCCAAAACAAGCAAAACTCGCTGTTGTTGGAAAAGGCGGCGCGAGTAAAATCCAAGTGCAAAAAATGATTCAGGCGTTACTCCGGCTACCCATCTTGCCTGAACCGGCAGATGCAGCGGACGCCTTGGCTCTTGCGATTTGCTGCTACAACCACTTGAGGAACCCATGTACGAATACATTCACGGCAAGCTAGTGGATAAAACCCCGACGAAAGCCGTTGTTGAAAGTTGCGGCCTCGGCTATCGGCTGATGCTTCCGTTAAGCACCTATACGAAGCTCCCCAATCTGAAAGAAGAGGTCACATTGTTTCTTTCGCAAATTGTCAGGGAAGATTCCCATACGCTCTATGCCTTTTTTTCGAAGGCTGAGCGCGATCTTTTTGAACTCCTCATCACGATCTCTGGGATTGGCCCGAAAACGGGCTTAAGTCTCATTGGCCATCTAGAGCTCGATGTTTTGGAAAGAGCGGTTCACACAGGAGATGTCAAACTTCTATCAAAGGTTCCCGGGATTGGCAAAAAAACTGCAGAAAGGCTCATCATCGAGATGCGAGATAAATATAAGGGAGTAAAGCCCGATCTCAAACACATGCCTCTCCAAGAAAAAGGCCTGTTAGGCGATGCAATGAGCGCGCTTATTAACTTAGGCTACCATCCGCTGGCTGCGCAAAAAGCAGCCCAAGCGGCGCTAGCAGCTAACAAAGACGAAATCGATCTAGGAAAGGTGATTACATCTGCCCTGAAGCATTGCCATTAGGACTGCTTGGTTTTGCCCGTGCGAAAACGTAAGTCATATTTCCTCTGCGTTTCCAAGCCTGGGTAAAGTCTAAAAGGCTATAAGAAACATGCGTACTGTTATCTACTGGAAAGGCTGGATCCATGCATAGTACTCTTTGATGCGTCGCATCATATCCCGTCACCGCGATCAAATGGCCGTGGGCGTAAGGCTGGGCACTCCCGGGTAGCGGCCCCCTGACACTGACAATCACGGGAGTGTAGCTTTGTAAGCGCCGGTAAATGGCATCAAATCCACAAAGCCTATCGACCCAACAGTTCCATTCAGGGCCCAAGTGGACGGAGGCTTCGGCAACGTTTAGTACCCAGTTTCCAAACATGTCAAATTCAGAATCCCATGCTTGACTTGCAAATTGTACGGGGTCCAGTACATCATCGTCGGAGAGATAACGAGTGACAGCTGTTGTAGCAGTTGGGGAGCAGAGATCTTTATGACGGCTGTGATGGAGACACATTTGTGAAATACCGGGAACTTTTAGGTGGATAGAATGGGATGGGGGAATCGCCTGTTCTAGCTTGATTTTTGCATCCTGTCCAATATAGACATGCAGTCCATGGATTTGATCCAACTGAGCATCCCCTTCTGTGACAATCTCGATTTGGAATGCGGTGGCTTGCGCTTCTTGTGTGATTTCTAAAGCATCTTGATAGATACGAACAGGCGCCGTATCAGTCGCGTTTTGAAAGCTCGACTGTCCATTGCTGCCCCAGGAGGCATAAAGTAGTAGAGGGGACCATTGGTCTATTTTTACGCGGACATAAAACAAAAATTTGCCTGCCAAAGGCCGCGCCGCGTTCCAAGAGATCATGAGCTCGTTAAAAGGAGGAAGGTTTTCTTCTGTCCACTGCTTGTGAATGGGTGTTTGTTTGTGCAGCATAGTCCATGTATACAATATTTCTTAAAGGAAAACCAAAAAACTGTTATACTCGCTTTCGTATCCTTCTTCCGAAAGACAAAGGATACCCTCTTAGTGAAATTTTTTAAGCTGAATTTTGTCTCCCTCAGTAGCTTCGTCCCAACAATGTACAAAGCCGAGTGAAATAGAAAACATGATCGTTCCTAACGAAACCCAAGATAGCGAATCTGTAGCCAAACACTATGACTCCCTCGATCCCTGGTATCGAAAGCTTTGGGGAGATCACCTCCATCATGGTTTTTGGAAAACAGGCAAAGAAACTCCCAAAGAAGCCGTTGAAGCGCTGGTCGATCTCATTCGAGAAGAGGGAGCCGTCCAGCCCGGCGACGAAGTCTGTGATATCGGATGCGGTTATGGGGCTACGGCCAAAAGGCTGCATGAACTCTCTCTAGCCAAAGTCACCGGCCTTTCTTTATCCAAAAAACAGTTAGAAATCGCCCGGAAGAAAGATCCTCATTCCCATTTTATTCTCGCTGATTGGCTGCACAATACTCTTCCCTCTAAACACTTCGATCTTGCCCTTTCGATAGAAAGCTCTGAGCACATGGTGGATAAGGCGAAGTTTTTTCAAGAGGCGTACCGAGTGCTAAAGCCACAAGGCAGGCTTGTTGTTTGTGCCTGGCTCTCGAAAGAGACACCGAAACCGTGGGAAATTAAGTATCTTCTCGAGCCCATCTGCCGAGAAGGAAGACTGCCCAGCCTGGGAAGCGTAAGCGATTATAAAACGCTCATGATGCAGGCCGGTTTTGAAAGGATCTCCTATGAAGATCTTACGTCTCAAGTAAAAAAGACCTGGGCCATCTCTGGCTACCGAATGCTTTCTGAACTAAAAAACAAAGAATTCCGACATTTTCTTTTCAAAACTAGGCTGGAGGATCGCGTTTTTGCCAAAACTGTGTTTCGGATTTTACTCGCTTATCGAACCAAGAGCATGCGTTATGGTATTTTTAAGGCCATAAGAAACAGTTCCTAAAAAGCTTTCCAGAAACTCCCCCATTTTGTATGAGATAAGAAAAAGGAAGGATCCTATGTTAACGTGGGCTGTTATTTTTTTTATCGTCGCTATTCTGGCTGGCCTCTTTGGTTTTAAGAGGGTGCAAGGTGCAGCCACGACCATGGCCAAGATCCTTTTCTTCATTTTTTTGGTTCTTTTCGTTATCTCATTAATCTTTGGACTTGTCTCTATAGATTTCAACGTATCCCGATAATTCCTCACACTTTCTAAGTTGTTTTGTTTAAGGCATTAAATATCTTGTTAATATATTAGTAATAAATAATTTATAATTAAACAAAATTATGATAAAATATTTATTAATTAATCATTGATGCGTATATATGTCTGAAATATCGATTCAAAGCCCTGAGCCATATGATAAAACTGTTCAGGATACGGTGCAGAGGGTAGAAGATCATACGGTCAGGAGCGTATTTAAATATGTTCCTATCATTGGGTGGTTGTATTGGTTTATTCAACACTGCTATCTTACCCCTCAATTAGAGCAATTAAACAACCTCATGAAGAATCAGCCAATAGACCGTAGTCTACGAAAAAAGGCAGTTCTGCTTCTTTCAGAGCACGGGTTTTCAGCATACGACGCGGAGGCCCAAAAGCAAAAAGAAATACATAAAATCTCAGATAAAATCTCAGAACAGTATAGAGCCAAGCTGCGAAGAGATCGTGCGAAAAAGAGTACACCAGCCCCTTCTTTGTTTAGCCAAGATGATACAGATTTGTGCATTGATCAGTGCTTCGGTAACAACAAGGTAGCGCTCCAAAAGAACTATGCTAAAATATTACAGCAGAGTTTTACACAAGACTGGGGTTCTGAAGAGCTTAAAAAACGGTTGTCTATTTATCTAGAGTTATGTTTTGACGATCGGTATATGGATCTATTTAGCGAGAAGAAGCACCAAGTATACCACTCAATGGAGCTAGAATGGACACAATGGTTTCAACCGCAAGAACTCAAAAAATTGAACCAGTTGGTATGTGATATAGAACAAAAAATTACTAATCACGAAAAATACAATGTGAAACGGATGGCGATTCGTCTCCTTCAGAATTCTGCCGAGTGTGGTAATAATACCGAAGCCACTCAAGTAGCTAATCGTATTGTTCAGGAAGCCACCATGATTGACTACTATCATCACAAGTATACACACTATGATCGAGTGGCTACACTGTTTAACATCTGTTTTGGGTTATCATCGGTGGATGATTTTGAAACGAACTTACAGGTGATTAAGGCGCATTTAGATCTGCCTGGGGACTTATTTCAAGAGAAGTATCAGAACTGGAAAAAATTCTGTCCAGGCTCAAATCCTGAGATATTTTTAAAATATGCATACTTAGTTGATCAGCAAAAGTCGCCAGCTCTTCAGTGGGAGATGTTTAAGTATGCATCTCAACTTGTTCAACCATTAGGTACAGTGCTACCCTTTTGCCTCCAATACATTCAGGCTATTCCAAAATATCGCTCTTTAAATTTGGAACAATGGGCAAAGGTTTTAAAGAGTTATCCGCAACAAGATGCTCACTCTTTGGTGAAGTTGCCTTCAAAGGCTAAGCAAGCGCTCAACGATTTAAGGCGCGTTTATGGGGCGGTGAAAAAGGACGCCTCGTTGTTTACTCGAGCACAGGAGCAGGGTGTTTCAGAGGAGTTTATTTTGAGGGCCCTTGAAGCGCAAGAGAATTTGGATCAAGTTTTTGATGGGTTTGACCCGCAACATTTAGAACAGGACTTGCAAAATACAAACAAGCAGATCATCTTAGGAGAACGCTTGAACGCTTGGCCTCAATTTGTAAGTTCGGACGAGAACACTTTTCAGTTTCTTCAGGTACCTCACCTCCAACAACAGATGATAAAGAGACAGGATCAGTATATTCAGAAGGCAGCGAGCCTTCTAGAGGATGTGATTAAGGGCTATGTTACAGAGACAGCGAATCTCCATTACATTCAAGACTTAGGTAAAGAGCTTCAACACTCTATAAGGATTAAGGGTCCAAATACGCATGAAACCGAACAGTTTCGGAAAGATGGACATCGCTATAAGGAAATCCTTATAAGGGATTCTCAAGACGAGACGCAGTTTCCTGGGCAATGGACGACACGGGAGAATGCTAAACCGTTTCTTTTGAATCGCCTTAAATCTTTGGCACTCACGGGACAAACACTCGATGTTCCATTGTTTACATTCCTTCAAGAAGCTGTGTGTCAAAATATGGAGAAACTTCTAACAGATTGTTGGTTCGAGAACCGTTTGAAACACGATTTTCAAAACAGCCAGATACAGAGTTTACTAGCTTGCACCTGGAAGAAAGAGCACATAGCCGTCGTACGACAAAACGATGGAGCGATTCGAATTCAACATACCTATACTCTTCGAGTTCTAAATCCTCATAAAACGCCCCATTCACAAGAACAATATCGGGGGGTATTTTCCCTGGAGCTTAGGAAAATAGATGCGGAATGGTCTTTTAGCACTCCGACTTGGTCCCCTCTCCAGGAACAAACAGATTGACGGCCTGGAGTACTTCTTCGGGGCCGATTTGCATCAAGCAAAAGGGGAGGCGGCATTTGCGTTTCAAACAGGGATCACACGTAGCTCTTCTTGCAATGACATGGGCAAGCTTAGCTTTATGAGGTCCGCATAAAGCAGGATCTGTGGAGGCATAGAGGGCAATAACGGGACGGTTGAGAGCGCAGGCGAGGTGGACAGGTCCTGTGTCATTGGAAATAAGTAGATCCATTTGGCTGAGGAGCGCTGCAAATTCGCGAAGAGGGCGGTCTGGAGGATCCAGATGGGCTCCAGGGATCGCCGCAGCCACCGCTTTTGTTAAGGCGAGTTCTTGAGTAGAGCCAGTAATGAGGATCTCACAGTCTCTTGTTTTTTTTAGACGTCTTCCCAGTTCAATGAAGTGTTCTTTGGGCCACCGTTTAAAGGCGTCTTTTGAGCCTGGATGCAAAGCGATCCACGGACCCTTTCCTCGAGGAGGCAGCGTCTCATGGGGCAAGAGGTGGATGGAAAGCGTTTCAACGCTCGGGACAATGCCAACCGCTTGGATGAGCGCAAGTCTTCGCGTGATTTCATGCTGAAAATGATTCGGAAGAGGATGGGTGAGAAGGTCATCGAGCCCTTTATTAATCCCACATGTCCCAATGATTTTTTTGGCCCCGATTAATGAACACAAAGGAAGCGCCAATCGTTGAGAAGCGTGAAAGAGAAGAACGGTATCGAACCGCTCTTGAAAAAGCTTTTTTCGTAAGGAAAAGAAGTATTTGGAAAGAGGCTCTTTCATGATAAAGAGTTGATTCACGTAGGGGTTATACCGAAGGATTTCCATCCCAATGGGGCTAGTCAAAACGGCTAAGTGACAATCGGGACGCTCTTTTTTGATGCTTTCAATAGCAGCAGTGGCCCAAAGAGTATCCCCAAGAGCAGTGGTGGCGACGATGAGAAAGCGATTTGTAGACGCATGGAGCGGAATCCAGGGCCGGGCCAGGCAGATCAGTTTTTTGAGACAGGCGTTTTTCATGGAACCGCCTTTCGGATGAGCATTGCCGTGGGGACAAGTTCTTGTGTCTGAAGGATTTCTAAAAGAGCATCAATCCAATAAGGTTCCAGGTTAAGGGCAGGGCAGCGAAACGCTCGGAGCCCCTTTGATGCAAGGATGGGAAGGTAAAGCTTTTCCACTTCAAAAAGCGTTTCAATATGATCAGAAGTAAAACTCATAGGAACCATGACAACATTTTTCCTCCCTTTGTTCCAGAGGAGAATGTTGTGACAAGTCTCATCGGTATACGGTTTCAACCATTCCCCTTTTCCAAATTTTGACTGGTAAGCAAGAATGGAGGCGGCTTTCAGAAAACCTTTCATGATGGCCTCATAGGTGGCGCAGCATTCTTGTTCATAAGGGTCCCCTTCATCGACGAATCGCTGGGGAACTCCATGGGCAGAAAAGAAAAGGAGAGTCTCGCTTTCCAGGAGATGATGTTCCCAAAGAAATTGCGAAATGCGCTTTTGATACGAAGCAATGAAACAAGGATGCGTTGCGTAGGATGGAACCCATTGGAGCTCTTTGGGAAAATAGGGAGCTAAAAACCGAGCAACGCTTCCTGTGGTTGCGTAGCAAAATTGAGGAAATAAGGGAAGCACTGTGAGGCTTTTTGCTTGGCCGATTCGACGAAGCGATTCTCTATGCGTAGCTGGGAGATAGCGATGGAAGGTATAGACAGGGGTTTGAAGCTGTGTTTCTAATAGCTTCGCAAGCGTCTCTGTATCAAAGTAAATGGGGGACTTTCCACCAATCAGCTCGTAATCTTTAGCCAGAGTGAAGGCTCTTTTTTTAGCCACGCGACCAAAGAACCAATTGTGAAAAAAAGCGGGAAAGCGGGTGCGAATGACATCCCGGTCTGAAAGAAGGCATGTGAGAAATTCAGGAATTTCCTCGAGGCTTCTCGGTCCACCAAAGTTTACAAGTAAGTAAATCGGTTTTTTGGTAGCTTCCATGTTGCTAGGATAAGCCATTTCTTTTATCATCGCCAGAAGGTTTTCATGTGGTTTTATCGCTCCCCTTCTTCTCAGCGCTTCGGCACAACTCGGCGACCCCTCTTTGGATCCCGTTCGGTATGTCGGTTGCTGATCCTTTTGTTTGTCGCGGGCTGTAGCTGCTCTAACAATGGCGCCCGTGTCCTTCGTGTGGGAATTGATAAGGGTTGGTATCCTGTGGATTTTGGAGAACAAACAGCATATGTTAATGGCTATACAGAAGAGCTTCTTTTAGAAATGTCCAAGCATAGCGGACTCGCATTTGAAGTCATTGCTGCAAATATGGATACCTTAATTGAAGGTCTCAACCAAAACCGCTACGAAGCGATTCTCTCTTCTCTCCCCCCTTACGATTACAATCGGGCAAAATATGCCTTTTCGAACAACTATTTAGAAATCGGACCTGTTTTAATCGTTTCTTTTGACTCTCAAAAGATGGATCTTGCTCATTTGGCTGAAGAAATGGTAGGAATTTTGGCTGGTGATCCAGCCGTCTATATTCTGGACAAGTATCCAACGATTCTCATTCGAGAATACTCCTCAATCCCGAATCTATTGGACGCTGTTGCAAAGGGGGAAATCCGCGCTGCAGTGCTGGATCAGATTCCAGCAGCTCAGTATGTGGGGGATCTTTACGCTGGCGTATTGAAAATCGCTTCTCAGTCGATGAATGATCAAGGACTTCATATGGTTGGCTGTTTAGGGGCGGTAGAAATGTTCGATCAGAACTTCAAAACACTCAAGAAAAAAAACGTTATCCGCAAGCTTCTTGAAAAATGGCAGCTCTCCGCTTGATTTAAATCGTTTTTCTTTAGTAAAATTTTTCCTGACATTTAACCGAGTGGATGATGAAGTACCGAAATATCTTTTGGGTCTTAGTGTTTCTTTTTTGTGCGCATATCGAAGCGGCAACAAGGGTTTATGTGGACATCGTGGGAGACCTTTTTCATGCGGGGCATGTTGAGTTTTTAAAAAAGGCGAGGTCTTTTGGAGATTATTTAATTGTTGGAGTCCTAGCAGACGATATTGTGGAAGGGTATAAAAGAAAGCCTGTCATGAATCTTGCGGATCGGGTCGCGGTGATTGAGGCCTGTCGATACGTCGATGAGGTTATGATTGCTCCGCCTCCGCAGCTAACCCAGGAAAGGATCAAGGAACTGGATATTCAATATATCATCCATGGCGATGATATCGGGGATCAGCTTTTACACGAACACTATGGGCCAGCGCTTCAGCTTGGCATTTTGCGCCTAGTCCCTTATACATCGGGGATCTCCACTTCAGAAATTATCCAAAGGATTATAGACCGCACGAAAGGAAGAGTGTTCCAATGAAATGGCTGCTCTTCTTTGTTTTCAGTCTTCAGGTATGCGCGCATGCTTTTCAAGAAAAAAGGGATCAACTAGAGCGCGATGGATATGTTTGGATTAAACATTTTTATTCGCCGGAGCAGGTACGACTGTTACAAAAGTGGGCGGATGAAGTTCATGATTCGGCGCAAAGTCTCTCTTTTTTATCGCAACATTCAGGGCAAAGTTTGCAGCACCTTGCCAAAATATTCCCCGGCGCCTTGATCGTGGTTCCAGAAGCAGAAAACCCAAACCAAATTTGTAGAGCAGAGGACATGTTGAGCTGTTTTCCTATGCTCCACCATTTCATTTATGGAACGATCACTGGCTACTTAAATGCCCTCGTAGAAACGCCCTATACACTCTTTAAGGATAAGATCAATTTCAAATGGCCAGGAGGCGGCGCCTTTTTGCCGCACCAAGATTTTCCAGCCTATGCCCATTTTAGCCAAGAGCATATTACCGCGATGGTCGCGATCGATGCGGCGACAATTGAAAATGGGTGCCTTTATGTGGCTAAGGATTGGAAACAGAGTTTAGCAAAAGATGCGTCTCTTCAGGGGTGGGTACTTCCCTATCAGGAAGGGGGGCCCGCTCACGGGTCGATTGAACAAAGTGTATGCGATCAATTGACGTGGATTCCCATCGAAGCAGAACCGGGAGATCTCCTGTTCTTTGATTCTTTCTTACCCCATTACTCTCAACCTAACCGTAGTGATAAGCCAAGAAGGGCAATGTTTTTTACGCACAATCCGTTAAAAGAGGGCGATCATCGCTCGGCATACTACCATGCAAAAAGAGAGGACCCAGATAATCCCGTCTTCCATTTCGCAACGCCGACAAAAGCCCGCACAAAATAGACATCTTGCGTAACCTGAAGATTTCTTTAGGTTACGCAAGATAGTTATGTAATGGGTCTATTGCAGTGACTGTGGTCTTGGTACTCTTCTTTGACTTTTGCCAAGATGTCTAAATCTACTGGACAAGGTTCCACTCCCCAAATTTTTGCCGCATAATTGTGGATCGATACATCGGTGGAAAAGGGTCCCATCGATGCAATGTTGTGGAGGGCTGTTTCCGCCCAGAGGTTGGGTTGTAAAAAAAGGGTTTCCACCTTTTTTTGCATCTCATAGTATGCGCGAAGATCTTTTAAAACTCGAAAAGGGTCTTGTTCGATCAACCCGTGAAAGATTTTTGCAAACACATTTTTTTCTTCTGGAGTAGCGGCAAAGATTCCATCTTTTAAAGTGTCCAAAACCGCTCGAATCTGGGGGTCTCGATGATAGATCTCTCGAGGCACATAGGCTTCTTGATTTTCATCTGCAGAGCTTCCAAAGGCAAAGGGCCACCATGGATCGCCCACAGCCTTTCTCATTTCAATATTGGCGCCATCATTCGTGCCGATGGTCAGAGCGCCATTGATTGCGAGCTTCATGTTTCCTGTTCCTGAGGCTTCCCAACCAGCTGTAGAAATCTGCTGAGAAAGATCGGCTGCGGGAATAATCGTTTCTGCACGAGTGACATTGTAATTTTCTACAAACGCAATACAGAGTCGCGATCTTGCTGTTTCATCAGAGTGAAAAGATCGGGCCACTGCATTGATGAGCTGAATGATCTCTTTGGCCCTCTCATATCCGGGAGCAGCTTTCCCGCCAAAGATAGCGAGGCGGTGAACCTTTCTCGGTTGAGCTTCTTGATGAATCATGATGAGATGCAGGACATTCATCAGCTGTCTTTTGTATTCATGAAATCTTTTAATATGCACATCAAACAGCGAAGATGGCTCCAGTGTGTGGGAATGCTCGAGGATTTTCCCATGAGAGTCCCTTAAAGGGTTGTCGTGGGTAAGAAGATGAATGAGGTTTTCTTTATTTTTCTTTTTAATGAGGAGAAATTCCTCTTGGGAGCTTTTGTCTGAGGCAAATGCATGAAGCTTTGAAAGAGTTGAAAAGTCGGTGATCCACTGATTGCCTATTTTTTTCGTGACAAACTCTTGAAGAAGGGGGTTTGCATGGAACAGCCAGCGCCTTTGGGTCACTCCATTGGTTACATTGACAAATTTATCTGGGTATAAATCATGAAAATCCTTGAAAATCGTTTCCTTGAGGATTTTTGTATGAAGCTCTGCTACGCCATTGACTGTATGACAACCATAGGCGCTCAAATGAGCCATCCGAATTTGTCCACCTTCTATAATGGAAAGCCTTCTTACGCGCTCTTCATCGCCAGGGAAGCTTTTCCGCACCTCATCGCAAAAATGTTGATTGAGCCTTTGAATCATGAGGTGTTGCCTTGGAAGAAGCTCAGCGATACGGTGCTCGTTCCACTCCTCTAAAGCTTCTCGTAAAATAGTGTGATTTGTATAGCTGCACACTTCCTGTGTGGTTTCCCAGGCATCTTTCCACGAGTAATTGAAGTTTTTCATTAAAATGCGAGGCAATTCAGCAATGATTAGCGTCGGGTGGGTGTCGTTGATTTGGATTCTGACTTTATCTCGAAAAGAGCTCAGATCTCCATAGACTCTAAGATGTCTTCGGATAATGTCTTGGACCGAGGCGCTGACCAAGAGAAATTCTTGCTTTAGACGTACCCTTTTACCCAATTCATTATTGTCGTTGGGATAGAGGATATCTGTTAAAGAGGTGTTTTCAGAAGCTTGATCGAGAAATCCTGCATTATATCTTTGGAGTGCGAAATTTCTCGGAGATTCTTTAGTAGACCAGAGCCTTAAAATCAGTACGGAATAGTTGGGGTTCGCTGCATAACCGACGATCGGCACATCAAAGGGTAGGGCCCTTACTTCCTCAAAATTTTCCAGGTGGTAGACATCATCCCCGTGCTTGTTGGTTGCATGGATGGGCTGGCCGCGGAAATGGATGTTGGCCGAAAAAATATCATGCCTTGATTCCCATGGATCGATGTTTAAAAGCCAACAATCAGGTTTTTCAATCTGCACTCCGTTCCAAATTTCCTGCTCAAAAATCCCATATTGATAACGAAGTCCGTAGGCCCGTGCTGGATACCCCTGTGTTGCTAAAGAGTCTAAAAAACAAGAAGAGAGTCTGCCGAGCCCTCCATTGCCAAGACCAGGGTCGGTTTCACAGTTCAAAACATCTTCAAAATTCCGATCGAGTGTTTTTAAGACCGCTCTAACGAGATCATTCGCTTTGAGATTGGAAATGTTATTCCCAATGAATCTCCCAGGAAGGTACTCCATGGAAATAAAATTGACAGTACGGGGCTTTTTTTCTTCCATGGTTTTAATGGTTGCGGTCATGTTGACCATAATCTGCTCTCGAAAAGCTAAGCAAAATGCGTAATAAAACTCTTCAATAGAGCAGGCAGAGACTGTGTGGCCGCTTGTTGTGATAATCAAGTGCTTAATTTTGGGGATGAGTAAATCGACATACTCGTTGAGATCGCTCATATCTGCAAGCTATCACAAAAGACAAAATTTCAGTAGGTAAAAAGCCCCAATACTCAAAAGCGCGCATAGGGGAATAGTCACAATCCAAGAGATGGCGATCTCTTGAATTATTTGAAGATTCAGTGTTTTAAGCCCTCGCACCATCCCCACGCCTAATACAGCTCCTATAAGAGCGTGTGTTGTTGAAATGGGAAGACCTGCCTTAGATGCGAAAAGAATGGTCGTTGCAGCGCCAAATTCTGCAGAAAACCCGCGGGTCGGAGTCAGCTCTGTAATTTTCTTCCCGATCGTTTCAATCACGCGCCACCCCCATGTGGCTAGGCCAAGGACGATGCCGCACCCCCCAAAAGCGAGGAGCCACAAAGGCACTACAGTACATTCCAAGATCGTGTTCGTCTGGATTGCATTCAGTACTGCAGAAACAGGGCCGATGGCGTTAGCGACATCGTTGGCTCCATGCGCAAAAGCGACAAGACAGGCGCTGAGAATTTGGAGGGAAATAAAGATTTTTTCCACACCAACATGAGCCTCTTCGCGATTTCTTACATCGGATATCTCTTCCTGTTCGCCTTTTCTCAGGTCTTGGAAAGCCATATTGGCTAGGTGGGGCTCCAGTTGTTTCTGAATCAAAAACCGGCTAGAAAGGAAGGCTGCTGCTCCTACAAGGAGCGCCAGAGGAAGCGAGTAAGAAAAGAAGGACAAGCTGAGATTGAGGCCATTATAGACGAGTGCCAGCGTAACGATGCTAAGACAAAGAAACACGAAATAGGGGGCCCATTTTTGCGTGGCTCGAAAAGGATCTAATGCATAAAGGATCTTTGTTTGGATCAGGCTAAAAATGGCAAAAGAGATGAGCCCGCTTAAAACAGGAGAAAGAATCCAGCTAGCGATAATCCATCCCAGTTCTCCCCAGTACACTGCTTGCACACCCCCAAGACAAACTCCGAAACCCAACACAGAGCCTACAATGGCATGCGTGGTGGATACTGGAAGGCCGTAATAGGAGGCCAACTGCAAGAGCACTCCTGTAGCCAAAAGAGCTCCCATCATTCCCAAAATGAAAACCATAGGCTCCCCTACAAAAACCGTCGGCTCGATGATCCCATTTTGAATGGTTTTTGAGACATCGGAGCCAATGAAAAAAGCTCCAGAGAATTCTAAACAAGCAGCGAGAAACACTGCGCGCTTGAGCGATAGTGCCCTAGAACCAACCGATGTGCCCATGGCGTTGGCTACATCATTAGCCCCTATATTCCAGGCCATGTAAAACCCTAAACAGAGGGTTATCGCCTGAATAAGAGAAAGTGCATCCAAGACTTTTTGTTCTCCCCTTTAAATAGACCGTTATACAAGAGGTCTAATGGGCAAAGTATAACAATATCCGTTCACTTTGTGAACAAAAGTTCTTTGTCTTTTTCACTTAAAAGGCGGAATTCACCAGGCGCAAGGTCTCCTAAAGCGAGAGATCCTATCCGGACGCGAGAAAGCTCGACGATTTTCAGACCCGCTCTTTCTGCGATGATGCGCACCTCGTGCTTTTTCCCCTCCTTAACTCGAATTTTAAAGGTGCCCTTGCGGAGTTTTTGGACAGAAACAGGACGGATCCACTTGTCATCGACTCTTGCTCCTTGCGATAAAGTTTCAAGATGTTCAGCAACGATCTCCTGCCGGCACTTCACAATATATTCTTTGAGAATGTTGGAGGAAGGGTGAATGACTTTGTTCGCAAAAATACCATCATTTGTCACAAGAAGAAGCCCTGTTGTTTCCCGGTCGAGTCGTCCCACAGTAAAAAGACGTTGGTCTTCGGGGAAAAAATCGAGCACGATAGATTGTTTACCGATTCGTGCGCTTGTACAGAGGACTCCGGCTGGCTTGTTCAGGATATAATAAACTTTTTTTTCCTCTTTTTTGACTGCCTGACCGTCGACGGTGATCTGATCGCTTTTCCAGTCGATGTGGTATTGGGGCAGCCTGATCGTTTCGCCATTGACCTGAACTCGGCCTTCGAAGATCAGTTCTTCTGAAGCCCTTCGAGAGGCTATCCCAGCTGCAGCAAGAGCTTTACTTAATCTTTTCCTTTCCATGTTTTCTCATTTTAAAATGCGCTAGCGACAGCGGAGTATAAAGGAAACGGCAATTCATGTTAAACTCCAAAGAAAGGACGAGTGCGATGGTGCGATTAATTCTTCTAAGACATGGGCAGTCCGTCTGGAATAAAAAAAATTTCTTTACCGGATGGGTCGATATTCCCATGAGTCAAGAGGGAGTGGAAGAAGCCTACCGGGCGGGGGAAAAACTATGCGACATCCCGATTGATGTAATTTTTACCTCTACGTTAGTGCGCGCTCAAATGACGGTCCCCCTTGCTTTGATGAAGCACAAGAGTGGAAAAATCCCCGTTTTTTTGCATCCTGGAGAGGGTCAATTAGATACGTGGTCTCAGGTATACAGCCAAGAGGCTGAAAAAGAACTCATCCCCGTTTACCGGGCGTGGGAGCTTAATGAGCGGATGTATGGCGAGCTTCAGGGACTGAATAAGGATGAGATGCGAAAAAAATTTGGTGAGCAGCAGGTCCAGCTGTGGCGCCGCAGTTTTGATGTAAGGCCGCCCAGTGGAGAGAGTTTGGAAATGACAGCAGCACGGACTTTACCCTATTTTGAACGGAAGATCGTTCCCTACTTAAAGGAGGGAAAAACTGTTCTCATTGCGGCCCACGGTAACTCTTTACGCTCTATTGTAATGAACATCAAACAGTTAAGTAAAGATGAGGTGGTGCAATTGGAGATTCCTACAGGGGCACCTCTTATCTACACTTACCAGCATGGTTCCTATGATCTATCTCGATAACTCTTCTTCGACACAGCCTTGTTCGAGTGCACTGGAGAGGATGGCTCCTTACTTTGATAAGTATTGGGGGGCGTCTTTTGCCCCCCACAGGATGGGTTCTGAGCTGATCGCTCCTTTAGAGAGCCAGGAGCAGATGATTCGTGAATATTTAGGTGCTAGTGTGGAGGATTCCTTTGTATTTACTTCCTCTGGAAAAGAGGCGGTCAATCAAGTTTTATGGTCTGTATTTTTAGAGGTAGCGAGAAAAGAGGGAAAGAGCCACTTCATTGTTTCAGAGTTGGAAGACGCTCCCACGATGCAGTATGCAAAAAGACTCGAAGATTTGGGCTGTACGATCAAGATTGCTCCTAAAAATGAGAGCGGACGCATCGATCTTGAATGCCTAAAATCGCTCATTACTCCGCGTACGGCGCTGATTTCTGTCACGATGGCTCATGGTTTAACTGGAGTGATTCAGCCTTACGAAGAGATTCTCCAGTTGGCCAAAGAACGGCAAGTGCTTCTTCATTGGGAAGCTACCTATGCGGTCGGGAAAATTCCTTTTTCTTTCGATTCAGATTACCTGACTTTTTCAGGAGACCGGATTCATTCAGTGAAGGGTTCTGGTGGGCTTTTAGTAAAAAAAGGGGCTCCTCTAGCGCCTCTTATTTTAGGCGGGCGGGAAGGGGTGTTAGACGTTCCCTCTTTGATGGCTCTTAGCGCAGCTTTACAGCAGTGTTTTTTGTATCTGGATATGATGGTGCTCGAAATTGTCCGGCTTCGCAACCTTTTTGAGTCTTTGGTCTGTGGAACCGTGCTTTATCAGGAAGAGATGCGCCTGCCGAATGTTTCTCTTGTCGCTTTTAAAAAAGTGCATCAGGAGGCCCTTCTGTACTATCTCAACCGAAAAGGGGTGTATGCAAATATAGGGGGTGGGTATTCTTCTCATCTTTCTTTGATCGATGAGACCGCGATGAGCTTTTCTTTGAGCCGTATGAGCACCGAAGCGGAGATTCGCAAGGCTGCGAAGATGATCAATGAAACGGTTCAAGAACTCCAAGAGATTGGAGGAAGAGTATGAAACCTTTTTACTGGGAGTTTTTGAGTAAAAAATTACGCCTCCGATTGGATCGCCTGCTTTTTGTCGGATCCTTTACCGCAGATCTGGCTTCTGAAAGGGGCATGCGCTTTGTGTCGGGGAAAGCAGGAGGCGTACGCCTGGACTGGCTCGTTGATGAAACAGATGGCATCATTGCGGATGTTAAATTTCAAGCATTTGGGCCTGTCGGACTGATTGCTGCCTGTGAAGTGGTGAGTGAGTTGGTTCTTCGAAAAAACTACAACCAGGCCTCTCGTATCACGGCGGAACTGATCGACCAACATGTTCGTGACCGCAAAGAGGTGCCCGCTTTTCCTAAAGAGTGCGATCGTTTCCTCAACCAGGCTCTCTCAGCGGTCGATCAGGCTGTAGAGCAATGCTCAGATATTCCCTTTAACGACGTCTACGATACGACGCCCATCGAGATTGATTTTAGTGAAATTCCAGGTGGGTTGCCCGGCTGGGATCAATTCGCTTTAGAAAAAAAAATAGCCCTCATCCAAGAAGTGATGGATAAAGAAATTCGGCCTTATATTGAACTGGATGCAGGGGGAGTGATGCTGATTGATTTAAAGGAGACAGGGGAGTTAATCATTTCCTATCAAGGTGCGTGTACCAGTTGTCATGCGTCTACTGGCTCCACCTTGAGTGCTATTCAGAAAATCTTACGAGCTCGCGTCCACCCGAGCCTGTTTGTAACTCCCAAACTGTAGCGGATGTTGCTGTTCTTGCTTGCGATAGCGCCAGAGGGCCAGATTTTTAAACCATTTGGGATGATCGTAAGGCATCCATAGAGCCTCCATAGACAACGAAAAGCCGCTTCCAGCAATGCCAAGCGTTGTGACAACGGCTGGAGCTGCAGCGCCGTGACTTAAGCCGACGGCAGCCAAGAAAAGTACTCCCCCAACGACCATGGCTGTTCCAATAGATAGAAACAGTTGTTGCTTGACTCTTTCCTCACAAATCCCCTCATGGATTCGTTTCATGAGCTGCTCATAGTTTTGCGCGTTCGCAAACAGTGGGTCCATTGGAGCACTGTGCAGCAGGTCAAAGGCCGCTTGGCCGATCCGATTTTTCAGTGCACTAGGATCTTTTCGGTGTTCCTCGGATAACCACTGTGCTGCACAGCCTTTAGCACAGCAGTCCTGAAAAGTTTTTTGGAATTGATTGGCTTTCCACAGCCCATATCCGCCTCTTGCGATCATTTCTATTCCGCGCAGTGTTACAACAGTTGCAAATACGATGGATGCAGTGGCAATGACAGAAATAGCGAGCGCTGTCACAGCTGTTTTCTTTGCGATTAAAGCGGCTAATTTAAATGTCCCGATCACGCACAATGCAACACCAAGAGCGATCAAGAGGCACTTATCAAATAAATTCAAACTGCTACGCCATTTTTCTTCTAAAGAATGGTTTGCGAATGCGTTTTTAAAATCTGTGTAACAATTTGAGAGCAGGATACCTCCAGCGACTGCCATGATGACCCCCGCAAGACAATAGCATGGGGCCATAGCCCAACTGAGCCCAACGGCAGCTGAACTGGTTGTCCTGACGCAAGCAGCTGGGATTGAAAGACCGTTTCGGGTGACTCCCGCCGCCTCTGCAGTTAAGCTTGCAATAACCAAAGCATCCGGGGCGCTGAATTCATCAAAATACTTCTGGTTCGCCGTTTGGACTTCCATATGCGGCGACGCCAATGCATCTTGTATTATAGAACTTGTCATATCCATTCTCTCTCTAGGCACTCCATGAGGCCAAAAAAAAACCCGCCCCCTTTCGAGGGGCGGGTTTTTGCAACCAATTTTTTTTAAAAATCAGCACACAGCCCGACACCTCGGCTTCACGTGGATTATCTCCACTAACATTAAGCTAATAATCATGGTGTCTAGGTGTTTAAGCATTATATAATATATTAACGTTGGTTATATCTACATTTTATTGAATATGCAAACAAAGTTCAAGTTATTTTTTATCCTAAGTCGGAAGTATAATTATCCCATTATAGTGGTTTAAAAATTTATTGATAATGAGGAAACAGCCCAGGACACCTGCAAAGTCGCCTCATAAACCTCTCATCAGCGCCAGGGTTCGCCTTAGGTCTACTCAGCAATTGAGCGCTCCATTTCGGCATACTTTCTTCTTTTCACTTCAGTTTCTTGGCCAACGTTCTTACTATGTTTAGGGCCTGATTCCTCAACTTCCCCAACACCCACCCCTGCTCGGGAACCTTGCTATACATCTTGTCTTCGCTCCAACTTCGATCCTTCACATGATGCAACGTGTAGCGAGTAGACCGGAAGAATCTCACTTCCGGCCCCTCTCAGAACGGTGCGGGAGCCTCTCGACTCACACCGCTCCCATCAAGCAAACCCTAACATTCCTTTCTTCCAGTGTACGAATAAATCCGGCCTCTCTTTCGCATTCTTTTCAATGAGAAGAGCTGCTCGTGTTTTATGCCCTTTCAGTCGTTTGTACTTTCGCATAGCCCAGGCTCTCAGCGTACTGTTAAAATGCTTAAATACAGGCAACATCCCCGATGGACTGTACTTCCCATAATACTCCATCCACCCTCTCAGAATCGGATTGAACATTTTCGATAAATCGATCAGTTCAAGATCCGTCCGATTGCGCAGATTCCATTTTCGTGTTGTTTGCCTCATTGCTTTTAGCGCCTTTACTGACACTGCCGCAGTGAAGCTCACAAACATGCTGTTCCGCTTGGTATTCTTTACCGTTCGCGTTCTAAATGTGTATCCTAGAAAATCCAGTTTTGTCGTCGGATATTTCCCTTTCCTACTCCCATCTTTGCAGTACACTATTCTGGTCTTTTCTGGGTGCATCTTGAGTTTGCATTCCTCAAATCTGCGCCCCAGGGCGACCTTGATTGCCTGTGCCTGTTGCTCAGTTTTGCAATGCACGAGTCCATCGTCTGCATAGCGACACCATGGATGATCTGGAAACTTTCGAGCCATCCACACATCAAACACATAATGCATGAATAAATTGGCAAGAACTGGACTGATCACTCCTCCCTGAGGCGTCCCCATGTGGCGTTCCACGATGGTTCCATCCTTCATCTTCATTGGAGCTTTTAGCCATCGTTCAATGTACAATATGACCCATTTGCAGCTTGTGTGCTTGCGTTCCGCTTTCATCAGCAGTTCATGGTCAATGTTGTCAAACATTCCTTTGATATCGAATTCTAATACCCAGTCATACTTCCAGCAGCGCTCACGCGTTACTCCTATGGCATCCAGGGCTGATTTCCCAGGTCTATATCCGTATGAGTCTGGAAGAAATTCAGGCTCTACATTCGGCTCAAAGGCCTTCTTGACTACTGTTTGTGCCACTCGATCTGCAACGGTAGGGATTCCAAGTATCCGTTCTCCCCCATTCTTCTTTGGGATTGCAACGGCTTTTACCGGTGGAGGGAAGTAGCTTCCCGAACTCATCCGATTCCAGATTTTATACAGGTTGTCTTTCAAATCCTTTTCAAAGTCTTTGATTGACTGTTCGTCTACCCCCGCGGCTCCTGCATTCGCTTTAACCGCTTTGTAGGCATCCATCACTAGTTGTTTTGGAATGTCAAATGTCTTTGTCGCATTCATAGCTTCCTCCTGTTGCCAGTTGTTCTTTAAATGCCACTGCTTAATCCAACTTCTTTGCTCCAGTCGCATTACTGACCTTCACAGCTCCTACAAGTTGGTCTGTCCCAGTTCCTCGCATTGGTACTCTCGCCTTATGGTTTCTACCACTTGTGCTTCTCCCTTAACATTGAAGCGACTGGTTCCCGCAGTTCCGTACGAGAGCCCAGATCAGTCTCACGCCTCCTATACACCGGTTGCCATCTGTCCTATAACCAAGCTCCCGACAGATTCATCCCAAGAGATAGAAACGCCCTTGGTTTCGACAACAATTCTCTGGATTACGATGCGTCAACAGAGGTTCAAGTCTGTTCGTCTTACTGATCTTTACCTGCCCGGGGTTTACCTCGGCACTTAACCTCAAATGCTCACCACCAACAACTCTTAATCGCAGCAGCTTTGAGTGGCTTGGAACCCGCCCTTGGAGGCTGATTCCGAAGGACCTACCTTCATCTCTCGTGCAGCTCTATGCACAAATTAGTTCATGAAGAACTCCTTCGTGCGCCTGCGGCGCACTTTCGATTTGCCAGTGGCTCCGGATGCCCCGTAGGAATTTCTTAGGAGGTAACTTCCGTTTGCTAGCCGAAATTACGTGATATCGTATCTCTTCTACCGTAAGTTGCCCTCTATCGTAGATACGTTTGAACGCAAGCGATTTGCTTGAGACCAGGGAATTTTGCCAATTGTCCTATCAACATCGCTCCTAGATCACTGTCAATCCACAGCTCCCATCGTTCTTCTCCGGCTTTTTTTTAACTTCTACTGCGGCTGGAACTTCGCTCGGGATCTTGTTCTGGAACCATTCCTCTAACAACTTCTTCATCTTTGGCTGGTTTTCCTTGATCTGGGCTATGTAGTCTCGGCCCAATGAGATAATCTCTTCGTTCAATTCTCTCCCGGCAAATGCTGCATCTCCAACAAGAATCTTGAGCCCCGGATACTGTTTAAAGAGTTGTGCCAACGCTTCCCTCAAAACTGTTGGCTCCCCTTCCCTCGCTTTGATCGCGTATTCAGCAAGGGCCAATTTCAGATCATGAGCAAAAACATTGACCAGCATGAGAGCTAATCCGTTTTCTCCCTTCACATTTCTCATCGCCTTCCCGTCCACAGAAGCCATCAATGTCTGGTTGCCGATTAATTCGCTGACCCACTGCTCAAAAGCTTGCTGCAGTTGCTCTGGCTTGAGACCATTGAGCATACGGCGAATAGTGGTAGGATCTGGTGGCTCGGGACGATTGAACCCCAAAGCTACTTTGAGTTGGCCCCAGATAGGCTTGAAGAAGGAGACCATGTGTTCAATGGCTACAAGCCGACAGGTAAATCCCAATAGGACAAACTTTAGCACAGGCTGAAATGGATGACGAATTCCACGTTTTTTGCGTGGATCAGGGATACTTTGGAGACATTCGAAAAGCTGCATTCTGCTTCCTTGAAGTGAGTTAAGCAGCGAGCAGTATACAGTAATTCAAATTTTTATGCGACTTTGCAGGTATCCTGGCTACCCAGAAAATTGGAATGCGCCCGATTATTTTTAGAGTGACCGAATTCTAAATCTTTGATACACTTTAAGCCTTTTACTTCTAACGCTTAGGTATTAAGATGAATTCACTTACCAGAATAGTAGGATCTGAGAAAGAGGGACCTATCTGTGCGATTTGCACAGACGAGATCTTTCCTGCACAAACTGTATCCAGATTAAATTGTGACCATGAATATCATAAAGTTTGCTTACAGCCTTGGTTAGCTCAACATGATACTTGCCCTCTAGATAGAAGAAAGATTACGTCAATAAATGGCGAGCCTACAGAGTCTGAGGAAAAAAATCAAACAAATGCTCCTAGGGTTGCGTTTCAAAATCAAGTAGATGTTCCGATGTATGCTCCTAGACTTGAGTTTCAAGATCCTTTGTTGGAAGCTAGGGATTTGTACCAGCAAAGCATCCGTCGTGTTATTCGCAATCCATCGAGACATTCAGACGACCCAGTTGAGAGGACCGCAGCAAAAGTTCAGACAGTTTTCTTTTCTATATTTGGAGCGCCCCAGCAACCTACCGCTAGGCGGCCCTCATCTGACGATGACTCGATTTATGACTGAATATTGTTAAGCGTAAAAATAACAGGTCTAGCCAGGGCGATTTAGCTAAAATTTTTTGATAGCAGATCTGCTAACATGGCATAGTAAATTCCTCAAAACTGAGGAGGAG
>MGMD01000008.1 GCA_001796285.1 Chlamydiae bacterium RIFCSPLOWO2_12_FULL_45_20 | reverse complement strand
TAGTCACAAGAGACTGGGAGAGTAGGTCGCTGCCAGATTTTATCCAGCCCCGACAAGAGTCCTCTTGTCGGGGCTTTTTTTTTAGAAACGGATCTCGCATTAAAAAATGTTTACAAAATTAGAATCTCCTAATATTAGGAACTTAAGAGGATGTCTACGTCCAAAAAAAGAATCATATACTCGCCTGAGTCGTACTTTGTAGACATCTTTTAAGAATCTTATCTTACACAATGATTGCATTGGTTTGTCGGAGAGATTCCTAGGAACAAAAAAAGGAAGGTCCTTTCATGAAACATAACAAATTTTTAGAAAACTGCTCTGTCTTCTTCTTACTTCTTGGCGGTATTTGCTGGGGGTTGATTGGTGCGTTGGGATTTGATCTTATTGGGTCGATTTTCAATACGGATCAGGGGATGATGTCGGGAATTACTCGGATTATCTATATATTAATTGGCTTGTCTGCGATCTACCGCATCGTATTGTGGGCGCAAGGCCGCAAATAGCATCTCTTGCCCTATACCGCGCTCCGTCCGGTTTGGTACATTTGGACTGGCGGCGGCGCGGTTGTCTATGCGAAAACGTAGTTCTTGTTTTAAATCCATCTTTTCGAGATACTAGCCCATTCTTGGGATGGGCTTTTCATGTCAGCAGCTTCAGAGATTTTGTGAATGGGCTGATTTTTTTCTGCCACATTTTTTTTGTCGTTATGTTTGTTTTTGGGGCTTTACGGCTTGGAAAAAATGGGCTGATCGCGTTGAGCGGCTTGCTGACGATTTTTGCCAATCTTTTCGTTGTAAAAGAAATTCGACTCTTCGGCCTAGCTGTGACTTGTAGCGATGTCTTCGCTGTCGGCGCCATCCTTTCTTTCAACCTATTGCAGGAATATTTTGGAAAACAGGAGGCAAAACTTGCCGTAAAAATATCACTACTCGGACTGTTGTTTTTTGTGCTCTTGGTCCGTATCCACCTCCTCTATGTTCCTAGCGGACATGACCTGACTCAAGGGGCATTTGAGACAGTCTTTTCCCATTCGTTCCGGATTGTTTCTGCATCGATTGCCACTTTTTATATTGTTCAGCTCTGGGATGTTTGGTTTTTTGAGTGGCTCCAAAACAGGAATCATTTCCTATCTGTTCGGGTCGCGATCTCTCTTTGTGTTTCGCAATTTTTCGATACAGTGCTGTTCAGTATCCTAGGGCTATATGGCATTGTCGAATCCGTTATCCACGTCATCTTGGTCAGTTTTGCCGTCAAGTGCACGATTATCCTCTTGAGCAGCCCCCTTGTTTCATTTGCGAAAAGGTTTGTCAAAGATGAAATTCCAGTTTGAGTTAATCTATCAGTCTAGAAGGTCTCGAGCTCGCGTCGGAAGAATCCATACGCCGCATGGAATCATCGATACGCCCAATTTCGTTGCAGTAGGAACGAATGGTACGCTAAAAGCTCTTGATAACCGAGCCGTTGATTCGATTGGCCTCCAGCTCATGTTTTGCAATACGTATCACCTGCTTTTACAACCTGGGCCTGAGATAGTCAAACGAGCGGGAGGTCTTCACAAATTTATCAATCGCCAGATGCCAATCATCACGGATTCCGGTGGATTCCAGGTGTTTTCCCTCGCTTATGGATCGGTAGCCGACGAACTGAAGAGCAAGGGCACGAAAAAGTCTCATGGATTCGTCTTAAAAATTAGCGAAGAAGGGGTCCAATTTCGCTCCTATCGCGATGGCCGGCAGGTGCTGTTAACCCCAGAAGGCTCGATTGTCGCTCAAAAAGCCTTTGGCGCAGATATCATCATCCCACTCGATGAACTCCCCCCTTATCACATAGGGCCCAATGCATTGCAACTCAGTTTCGATAGAACCCACCGTTGGGAGGAACGTTCTTTACAAGAACACTTGAAGAACCCTGGAGATCAAGCGATGTATGCAGTAATCCATGGCGGTGTTAATCCTCATTTAAGGACTCGAAGCTGTGAGATCTTAAGCAAATTGCCTTTCGATGGGTTTTCTATTGGAGGGTCTTTAGGCAAGACCAAAGAAGAAATGCTAGAGATGCTACAAAAGCTCATGCCTAGGCTTCCCGAAAACAAGCCGAATCATCTTCTCGGAATCGGTGACCTAGAGTCCCTCGCGAAGTGCATTCCTTTGGGAATCGATACTTTTGATAGCTCCTATCCGACAAGAGCGGCAAGACACGGGATGTTGCTTGCCGAGGAAGGGAACATTAAAATCACAAGAAGGGAAAATGCGAATCATTTTGCCCCTATTGAAAGGGAGTGCTCTTGTTGGACTTGTCAGCATTACACGCTGGCATTTTTGCACCATTTATTCAAGTCTAAAGAACTCACTGGATACACGTTAGCTAGCATCCACAATTTGCATTTCATGGTCGAGCTCATGCGAAAGTATAGAAGACAAATTCTCGACGGTTTTGTATAATCTCGATTTTGGTCGATTCGATTTTCGACGCTTTGAAACAGCCCATAAGGCCCCCTGTGTGCGTAAGGGGAGTTTCTAATCTTGGAGGATTCATGCCGTTATTTAAGCAAGAGAAGATCAATACGGAGGAGACACCGGTACTTTTGTATCCTCCTCTCATTGAAACTATTTTTGAGTTAAGGTGGGAAATAGAAACGGATCGCGACAGCCCAAGGATGAGAGATCCCTCCTATCCGATGATGTATGGAAGTTTATATGAAAGGTTGAAAAAAGACTTGCCCTTAATCGAAGATCTCCCAAGCACGCAGGCTCATCCAGAAGCAACGAGCTTTATTCCCAGACACCGCATGAGAAAGGCCAAAGAGAGTTACCCCCTGGTGCAGATCGGCCCTGGGATCATCACAGTGAACGAATCTAAAAGCTACTCTTGGAAGGGCTTTTCCTCTCTTGTGCTACGGGTCATTGGATGCATTGAGGAGTTATTCCCAAGCGAAATTTTGCCGCTCAATTTTATGAAAGCAGAACTACGCTATGTCAATGCCGTCCGTTTTGATCTTGCAAGAGAAAATCCTCTTTCTTTTTTGCATGATAAATTGCATATCAGGATTGAAATGGATGATGGGCTTTTTGAAAAAAATAGGCTCAACCATCGGCCCAATGCTGTCGGTTTGAACATCGCCTACGCTCTCGAAAAGCCACTGGGAAATTTAGCGATTAGTGCAAACTTAGGCCAGTTTGAAGGAAAGCCCGCCTTGATTCAACAGACGCTTGTTCAATCTTTCGGAGATTTAACGCCAGCAGATCATGCAGGATTTGCGCTTTGGCTAGAGGATGCGCATATAACCGCAGAAAATGTGTTTCAGGTCTTTTCTAGGGGAGAGCTTATGCAGAGGTATTTGGGCGGGTGAAAAAACTTCTGAGGGTTGCTGTTACAGGAGGCGCTGGACAGATTGCGTACAGCTTGCTATTTCGCATTGCGAATGGAGATTTTTTAGGTCCTAATCAGCCTATTGCGCTTCACTTATTGGATCTTCCTGTAGCAGAAAGGATGCTTCAAGGCGTGAAAATGGAATTGGACGATTGCGTTTTTCCCCTATTGAAAGAAGTGAAAATTGGTTTTGATGCGGCAGAAGTGTTTGCGGGAGTTCACTATGCTTTTCTAGTGGGTGCAACGCCCAGAGGTCCCGGCATGGAAAGAAAAGATCTTTTACATGTAAATGGTCAGATCTTTGTCGAGCAAGGGAAGGCTTTGAACCGAGCGGCAGACAAGAATGTGAGAGTCCTTGTAGTGGGAAATCCGTGCAACACCAACTGCCTGATTGCTATGCATCATGCTCCTGACTTAAAGAAGAGTCAATTCTATGCCATGACGAGACTAGATCAAAACCGAGCTGTTTACCAACTTGCCTTACAAGCAGAAGTGGGGATTGAAAGTGTCTCTCACGTCACTATTTGGGGGAATCATTCTTCCACGCAGGTTCCCGACTTTGTGAATGCAAAAATTAACGGGGCTTCCGCTGAGGCAGTCATTGGTGATCGAAAATGGCTCGAAGATGTCTTTGTGCCGCTCATTCAAAAACGGGGAGCTGAGGTTATCCAGGCAAGAGGAAAATCCTCTGCTGCCTCTGCTGCGAATGCCGCTTTAGACGCGATGCGCTCTATTCTCAAGCCCACCTTAGCCGATGAGTGGTTCTCTATGGGTGTTTACTCGAATGGCAACCCTTACGGAATCCGGGAAGATTTAGTATTTTCCTTTGCTTGCCGGTCAGATGGGCAGGGAGATTCCCATATTGTCAAAGGTTTGAACATCGATTCCTACTTGAAAGAAATGATCCAGATGACGCAAAAAGAACTCCTAGAGGAACGCGATTTAGTACGCGAATTGCTGTAGGAATGTTGTGAGAGATAATGTTCTTTTTGAAATCACTAAGGATCATTTAGACACGGGCCTTCGAGGGATTCCCGTAGGGTATTGCACCACCTCTTTTGTGGACCCGATTCAGGGCCTTTCCTATGTCGGTATTCCGATCGGGGAGATTGCTCATAGAGAGCCTACCGAACTGATTTACCTTCTATATTATGGCGAGATGGGATCTAAAGAGGAGATTGCAAAGTTCCAGGGCCAGTTAAATGAACGGGCCCATCTTAAGGCTGAGACGATTGCAGCGATCGAACGCTTGCCCCAAGCGGGGCATGCGATGGATAGCTTTTCTGCCGCGCTCCTAATTGCCGGAATGTTTGAAAAGACAGAGGACTATGAGAAGGACTGTCTCGGCGTCATTGCTAAGCTGCCTGAGATTGCAGCTCGAGTGATCAATCATCATGCTGGCTGGGGCCCTTCACCTACATCAAAGCCAGATCTTGGATACATTGAAAATTTTGTTGAGATGCTGAATCAGCCTGTCGAAAAAACCCCTGAGCTTCTCAATGCAATGAAGCTTTTTAATACCATCCATTATGATCATAGCGGAGGGAATCTGTCGGCTTTTGTTGGAAAAGCTGTTGCATCGGGGTTAGAGCATATGTACGGTTCTTTAGCCGCTGCGATGGCGGCGCTAGCAGGCCCCAGACACGGGAGAGCTAATCAAGATTGCTTAGAGTTTGTGCAAAAAGTATTGCATCGGCTTGGTGCCCATGCACAGCCGAAAGACGTGGAACAATGGATCCGAGAGATGCTCGCAAAACATGAGGTGCTTGCAGGTTTTGGCCATGCCGTTTTAAGAGTAGAAGATGCAAGAGCTACCGTTTGCTATGAGTATGCCCAAAAATACTTTCCTAACCATCCCCTGGTGAAGATGGCTCTTCTTTTACGGACGGAGGGTTCAAAAGTTTTAAAGGAGAATCCCAAAATTTCTGACCCATACCCAAATATTGATGCCATCACAGGCTCCATGTTGACAGCGGCGGGATTTCCATTTTCAGATTACTACACGGTGTTATTTGGCCTTTCTCGCTGTGTAGGGATAGCTATTCAGATTGTTTATGAGCGGTGTGAAGCAAGAGGAGGCAAGGGGACTCCGATTGTCCGGCCGAAATATTTATACAAACCCCGAGAGATATGAGAACACCCTATCCACCCATCGAGCCTCACCGGTCTGGCTACTTGCAAAGGGACAATCACGAAGTGTACTGGGAAGAATGTGGGAATCCCAAAGGGCTTCCTGTCATTTTTTTACATGGAGGACCAGGCAGTGGCTGCAATCCCAGTGCCCGCTGTTACTTTGACCCAGAAGTATACCGCATAGTCTTAATGGATCAGAGAGGGTGCGGTAGGAGTCGTCCTCATTCGAGCCTAGAAAACAATACAACATGGCATTTGGTTCGAGATATTGAGCGTTTGAGGGAGAGCCTTTCCATAAAAAAATGGTTGGTCTTTGGTGGTTCTTGGGGAAGTACGTTGGCGCTTGCTTATGCAGAAACTCATCCCCAGAGTTGTCTTGCGCTTGTGTTGCGAGGCATCTTTCTTTGTAGGTCCAAGGAACTTCATTGGCTGTACCAGTTTGGGGCCCATCATATTTTGCCTGATGAGTTTGAAAAATATATCGCCCCGATTCCCGAAGCGGAAAGGGGGGATCTGATGGGCGCTTATTACAGGCAGCTCACTTCAGAAAATGCCGCTATGAGAAGACGCGCTGCGCACTGTTGGTCTGCATGGGAAGGGGTGGCTTTAAAACTGCTCTTTGATCCCAAACTGTTTGAGCAATTTACAGAGGATGTTCATGCTGATGCCATCGCTAGGATAGAGTGTCATTACTTCATCCACAAAGGTTTTTTTACCACAGATAACTGGCTTTTAGAAAATGTGGATACAATTCAGGACATTCCTGCGGTGATTATTCAAGGCCGCTACGACCTTGTTACCCCGATGGAGAGCGCCTGGGAACTTCATAAGGCGTATCCGAAAGCGCAGTTTGAAGTGATTCCCGATGCGGGGCATGCTTCCAGCGAGCCCGGCATCATGAACGCTCTTCTTCGCGCTACAGAATATTTCGGTCGACAATTCCGGTAACCCCCGTTGGATTATCGAATTTCACCATATATCCCGTTGACGGATCAAACCAAGCTTTAGCTACCCAAGTATTCAATGGATAGCCCCGTGCAGAAAACGATTTTATTTTGTAAAGAGGACCGAAACCTGGGACCTCTTCAATGCCATCTTTTTGGATGATGATTTTTTCGAGTGTGGGAGGTTCGAAGTAGTTAGGACATACTGTGAGTACCCATGAAGGGAGATATTTTCCTATCGGGTTGATCGGCAGTACTGTATATACCTGGGTCTTTTGAACATCAGAGAGGATAAATGGCCTGAGCGCGGTGAGCGGGTGTTGAATCCACGGGAAATCTTGCGGAAGCGCAATGATTTTTTTGTAAGACTGCGCATTGGGATCTTGGTAATTGACTTCGAGGTGTTGGGGTTCTATCCGCTGAATGGTAAGGACTTGACTGCCACGAATGGACTGAAAGCTCTGCATTGCATCTTGACCATCCAAAAGCATAGTCGTCTTACAACTGGGATCACCTACGAAGGATTGGCAAATAGCAGTCTTATCGGCAAGATATTCAATAGACCATTGTGTTTTGTAAAGATAGTCGCCGTTTTTTTCTGAGAAGGCGAGAGAGTCATTTAGCATTACCCCTTCTTCGAGGAGTCCTTCTCGACAGATTTTCGGAATGTTCCTGGCTGAGACCTGTATGGAAGATGGAGGGTTAGGAGCACCTTCAGGTGCATAGGGGGTTACAAGTTGTGTTGGCTGACCAAACGTTTGCCAAGCTACCCAGAGGATGAGATTGATGAAAGGGATCAATAATGCCATTCCTTGGAGCCAAAGGACGATTCGTTCCTTCAGGGAAAATGGACGGGGTATGAGCGACTGATCCTGCCCCTGCCAGGCAAGATCTATCAACGCTACCCCTTGAAGGTAAGGTTCTGCTAGGTAAGTGTGTATCCACTGTGGAGTGATAGGCCAAATTTCCATGGTGCTAGTAATAGACCTCTTGCATCCCTCAAGTTTTGCGGTCTAATGACAGACATTATGGATATGATGGTGAGAAAAAAGCAAGGTGGAACTGGGCTTGAAACAAAAGTGTAAGAGGGTATAATACTTCCATGATTTGGTCCGATGTAGAACAATCTTTCTCCAGAGCTGTCGCTTTTTCTTTTTCAAAAAAAAAGATGCTCCTTACGTTTCCCACTCTCGCTCTTTGCGGCATGATGGCTGTATTTTGCCGAGCTGTCGCTTTTGACGCGAGCGACTGGGTTGCTATGAGTCTCGGGTTTCTACCGATCTTGGTTTCTTCTGGGGTTCTTCTGGCTCTAGGAGTGTTGCTCATCCGGATTCATTACCATGAGGTCAAGGGGCTTCATTTGAGCTTCAAAAGACTCCTGTCTGGTTCGATAGATCTTCTCATGGGAACCTCTTACCTTTCCGTTCCGCCCATTTTGGCCTATTTTTTTTTATGGATGGCGCTGGGCGTCTTTTATCTTCTCGGAGAGATCCCTGGGATAGGAGGGTTTTTTAGCTCTGTACTAGCTTTTGGGCCTTTTCTCCTCGTTTTCGGAGCCATTCTCCTTTGCTTATTTAATATAGCTCTTCTTTTCTTTGTAGCCCCCATTGTCGCAGCGCAAGGTACTAAAAGGATCTCCATCACCAAGAGACTCTTTGGTTTTTTTCAAGGCAAAATATTGACGAGCATAGCTCTATTTTTTCTCGCATTGACGCCCATTCTCTTTACCACAGGGCTCTTGATTCTTGCCGCCTTTTTGTCTAGCACGGTTCAGGAAAAATCTCTTTCCGTTGCCATCCAATGGTTTTTTGTCATGCTCCCTTTTTCTTTTGTTTTGACTCCAGCCGTTATTTTCTTTTTTAATTTCGCAGCTGAAAGTTATCAACTCCTGCAACCCAAGCATTCATGAAGGTAGCAATTATTGGTGCTGGATTGGCTGGGCTGGCTAGCGCATGGCACCTTCTACAAGAAGGAGGGGTGGACGTCACTGTATTTGATGGCGGACGAGGTGCCTCTTGGGCCTCCACGGGGCTTCTGCACGAATGTCCAGGAAAAAAAGCCCTGCCTACTAACGGAGCTAAAGAGGGGATGGCAAGCGCGATCGATTTGTTAAACTCTGTAAGCAAACGGCGTCCCGTCTATGAAAAAAGCGGTATTTTGCGCTTTGCGGTCAATGAAGAGCAAAAAAAGGCTTTTCAGGGAGATGCGATTTGGCTCCCTGATGGCATTAGCGTCTATCCTAGGATTTATCTGGAGGAACTGAAGAAAGAATGTTCTGAAGCCACTTTCATCCAGAAAAACATTCCTTGTCTCGATGCGCTGCATGGGTTTGATGCCCACGTTATCGCTGCAGGGATTGGAACGGCCCTTTTTTTTGATCTTCCAATGAAAAAAACCATTGGCCAGATGCTTGTCTGTCGGTGTAAAAAAAGACTTCCCTACGCTATTTTGGCAAAGGCGCATATTACACCGACGGAAGAACCTCAGATCTGTCTTGTCGGTTCTACGTATGAACACACTGATCAACCTCACCCGCATAAGGCACTTGCGTTGTTGGAACAGGCTGCTTTTGTTTATCCGGAGGCTAAAGAATTTGACGTTCTGGATATCCGGACAGGGGTTCGCTGTTCTCCCATGGTCGGACACCAACCCATTTTGCAAAGGTACGGAGATACAACGTGGGTTTTTGCAGGACTTGGATCCAGAGGGTTGATCTATCACGCCCTTTTTGCCAAAATGTTGGTCAAAGAGTTGAGGCGACTATGAAAGGGGTATTCACATTTCTAGGCACTGGCGGGTCGACCGGGGTGCCCGTCATTGGATGTAAGTGCGAAGTGTGTACCTCTAAAAACCCCAAAAATAGGCGTTATCGCCCTTCAGGACTCATAGAACTCAACAATCGGGTTTTTTTAATCGATATTGGTCCTGATTTTCGTTTTCAGGCGCTGGAGTTTGGCGTGGATCGGATCGATGGGCTCCTTCTCACTCACACCCATTTTGATCATATTGCGGGAATTGATGAGACGCGTATTTTTAATATTCGAGAAGGAAAGCCTCTTCCTTGTTTACTTTCTCAAGAAAGCTTTGAGGAAATTCAGCTTCGCTACTACTATTTCTTTAAAAAAGAGGTTAGTGCAAAGTTTGATTTTACCATTCTAGAAAAAGAGCATGGAAGCAGGAAGTTTTTACAAACAGACATTGGCTATGTGAGTTTTTCCCAAAATGGGATGAAGATTACAGGGTATCGTTGGGGAGATTTTGCTTACATCTCCGATATTAAGAAATTTGACGAATCCATTTTTGAGGGATTAAAAGGGGTTAAAAAGCTGGTCATCAGCGCTCTTAGGCCTGAGGAGTCGCCGTTTCACCTCTCTTTTAATGAGGCTGTCGATTTCATCGATCGCATAGGAGTAGAGCAAGCATGGCTGACTCATCTGGGCCACTTTCTCGACCATGAAGCAATGAATGTGTTGCTCCCTTTACATGTCAAAGTGGGTTTTGATGGATTAAAGATAGAGTTTACATGGAAGAAATAAAGCCTCGTGAAGGTCGGCTGCAGGGCCAACAAAGAGCCCTCCTAATCGGCACCTACTCCAGTGAGTCCAAGACTAAATCTACCTGTCTAGAGCATTTGGAGGAGCTCGAGAGTTTAGGCGACACGTATGGACTGATCACAATAGTGAAACTGTCCTGTCCTCTTCGCAAAAAAGAGGCGGGTACTTACTTAGGCAGCGGCAAGATCGAAGAGATTCATGAGATGATCGAGAAAGAAGGACTGGATCTAGTGGTCTTTGATGATGAAATTCTGCCTCAACAACAAAGAAATTTAGAAAAAATTCTGAACGTGACCGTCATCGATAGAACCGAACTCATTTTGGAGGTATTTGCGCAAAGGGCGCAAACGAAAGAGGCGAAGATTCAAATTGAACTTGCTTCCTTTCAATACCAACTCCCGAGACTCAGAAGATTATGGACACATCTTCATCGACAAAGATCGGGAGGGGCCACGGGAGGATTTGTGAAAGGAGAAGGGGAAAAGCAAATCGAACTCGACCGGCGCATCCTTCGAAGAAGGATCGAAAGCCTCCAAAAAGATCTAGAAAAGGTGAAAAGACAGAGAAAAACGCAAAGATCCCTTCGTGAGAAAACGAGAATCCCCACGTTTGCCATCATCGGATACACAAATGCAGGAAAATCTACGCTTCTCAAAGCGTTTACCGACGCAGAAGTGCTGGTCGAAGATAAACTCTTTGCCACACTCGACCCGACCTCCCGTAAATTCATCCTTCCGAATAATCAGGCGATTCTTTTGATCGATACGGTCGGATTGATTAGAAAAATCCCGCATCAGCTCGTTGCTGCTTTTAAAAGCACTCTCGAAGAGGCCGTGCAAGCAGATATTTTACTGCATATTGTGGACGCAAGTTCTCCTTATGCACTGTCCCAAGTCGACGCCACACTGGGAGTGCTAAAAGAGCTCGGGGCAGCCGCTCATCCCATGATTACAGCTCTGAATAAAATAGACAGGGTCTCAGACCCGACGATCCTCCAAAAACTGCGGATCAAATGCCGAAAGACGGTCAAGGTATCTACCCTTACTCGAGAGGGATTTGAAGAGTTGCAAGAGAAGATGATGCAAGAAGTTTCTCATCTTCATAAAAAAGTGCGTCTCAGGATTCCCCAAAGCCACTATGAGCTAGTGAGTGAAATACGGGGGGCTGGAAATATCTTGTCCTGTGAATATGAAGAAAATGATATTTTACTCGAGGCGGAAATCCCTCACCACTTGGAGCGTAAAGTCTTCCATTTTCTCAGCTAGTATGACATAATTAATGCCACGATGAAAAAGTTTAAAATTGTCACTTTAGGATGCCGCACTAATCAGTATGAGTCTCAGGGGTACGCAGATCAGTTAGTGCACATGGGATACCGAAGAGCGGAAGAAAGTGAGGAAGCAGATCTTTGCATTGTTAATACTTGCACCGTGACTGAAGGGGCTGACCGCTCATCTCGGCATAAGATCCGTTCGCTTTTAAGAAAAAATCCCAGCTCTAAAGTGGTCGTGACGGGCTGCATGGTCGAGACGGCCTCAGAGCTTCTTTCCTCGATTAGCGAAAGAATTCAGATGGTTCCTAACAAAAAAAAAGAATGGTTGGTGCAAGAAATTTTCCCGGAGGAAGAAAATTATCCTGAATTTACGATTGAGGCTTTTGAAGGCCATACGAGGGCTTTTGTCAAAGTACAAGATGGCTGCAATTCTTTTTGCACATATTGTGTGATCCCATACGTTCGGGGTCGATCGAGATCGAGGAGTATCTCCGATGTGATTCGAGAAGTAGAAGGGCTGGTGCAAAATGGTTATAAAGAGGTCGTTCTCACTGGGATCAATGTAGGTGATTTTGATGGAGGAGGGACTCTCTCAGATCTAGTGCGCCGAGTGGATCAAGTCAAGGGGCTAAAACGATTGCGGATCTCCTCCATTGATCCTGATGAGGTCGATGCTGCTTTGATAGATGCAGTGCTCAATGGAAAAACGACCTGCCCCAGTATGCATATTGTTCTTCAGGCTGGATCAAATGTTGTTTTAAAGCGGATGAATCGCAAATATACTCGTCAAATCTTTATCGATACAGTGGAGAAGATGGGGTGGCAAAACCCTGATTTTACTGTGACAACAGATGTCATTGTTGGATTCCCAGGGGAAAGCGAAGGCGATTTTCAAGAGACTCTAGAACTTGTCAAAAAGGTTCCGTTTGCAAAAGTGCATATCTTCCCCTACAGCCCGAGGAAGAGGACTCGCGCGGCCCTCTACCCCAACAAAGTTCCCTTGGAGGTTGTCAATGACCGCAAACAGCGGCTCTCTCGGCTCGTAGAGCAATGCGCCTTTGAATTAAGGGAGCGCTTTGTAGGGAGAAAAATGAGCGTCCTCATCGAAAATGAGACGAAAGATGGGTATATCACAGGCCACACGACGAATTTTCTTAGGGTGTGGGCGCCCCAAAGAGCTTTACAAGCAGGGGATCTTGTAGAAATGGAGCTGATCCGAAATGAACCCCAAGGATTGATTGCCAGATGACGATATGCATCGCCGCAAGGTTGCGGCCGTTTTCGCACACGCCCGGCATGTCCTGTGTAATTCCGAGGACTCATTCCATTCTAACGGCCTTTCCCACACTTCTTCGCATTGATGCTCACGATATCCCCATTCCTGTTACTGGGCCCGTTCGCAATTTTACTCTTCAGCAAGATCTCGAAAGAGACTCTATTTTTGTATTTGGAAAGGCAAAGGAGGGGTATTTTAGACTCCAAGTGCTTGCGAATGAAACTTCTATTCAGCTCATCTCCGAGAAGGGGCCAGTCATACGCCTAGAGTTCCCCAATTCACGTTATCAACCTGAGGCGGAGATGGAAAGACTCTCTTTGGGCAGTCATAAAGCGCAGGACTGGGATCTTGTTAAAAGAAGGGCTGATTTATCAGAGATTTTGCCGGCGCTTTTTTTCTTAGGCCAAAAGGTTCCTCAAGTGACAGAGGAAACTTGGAAAGGAACCGCAGCCCTTCTGACTCTTCCCGACAAACGGGACAATTTAGAAGGAGCCCTTCTAGCTCTTTTTCAAGCGGGGTTTGCAGATCTATTAGTTCCCCGTCTTTTTGACGATCAGTACCAAGGCTTTACCTCCACGGAAGTCGTTGGCGGCAATCCCTTTTTTCTTCTGCAAAGGAGTGCAAAAATCCTACGCTCGCTCTTTTTTAGACAAGAAGGGAAAGTTTTATCCTTTCTCCCTTTTCTTCCCATCTCTTTTCATGCGGGTAGGATGACCCATATCCAAGTACCTGGCGTAGGTGTTTTGGATTTCGAATGGTCCAAGAAAGTGTTGAGGCGTGTTCAGATTCAGGCTCATTTTTGTGGCGAAGTGGGATTTCAACTCCAAAAGGAGATCCAGTCCTTTCGCGTCAACAAGGAGAGAGTACTAGAGAAAAATGAGCCGCTTATGTTAACCAAACACACAACCTATTATTTGGACAGATTTCAGAAGTGAGTACAGCGAAGGATCATAGAGAATGGATCCGTCTTAAAGAGGGAAGAGCGACCGATCCTCATGCCTTTTTAGGGCTTCATGAGGGAGGGCGTCTCATTCGCTTTTGGTCCCCTGGATCGGGGAGGGCGAAAGTAGAGGTTTGGGGTACCGTTTATGAGATGCAAAAAAAATCTGATACAGGGCTTTTTGAACTGTTATTTGAGAAGCCCCTCCAACCAGAAAATTATCGCATTTTTCATCCCTCAGGGCTTGTAGCACGTGACCCCTATGTAGAGGCAGCCAGAGTCACGGAACAGGACAGCAAACTTTTTCAAAAAGGCCTGCATTATGAGATTTATCAGGTTTTGGGAGCAACCGTCGAGCCAACGGGGGTGCGAATGGCTGTCTGGGCGCCCCACGCAAAAAGCGTCTATCTCAAGGGGGACTTTAATCGGTGGAACGGCCTTCAAAATCCCATGAGGAGGGTGGGTGATATTTGGGAGCTCTTTCTCCCAGGACTGGGCGAAGGAGAAAGATATCAATTTGACATCCATACAAAAGAAGGATGTATCCGTGAAAAGAGCGATCCCTTGGCTTTTTTTTCCGCCCTTAGGCCAAAAACGGAGTCGATTTGTTTTGACCTAGGCCTCTACACGTGGGGGGATCAGGGATGGAATCGAAGAGGGTTGAAACAGCCGATCAATATTTACGAAGTCCATTTGGGCTCTTGGCGAAGGTATGAAGGAGAATTTCCCAAGTATCGGGAGATCGCCATAGATCTTGCTAAGTATTGCAAGGAGATGGGGTTTTCCCATGTCGAACTTCTTCCTATCATGGAGCATCCTCTAGATGAATCTTGGGGGTATCAGGTCACGGGTTTTTTCTCTTCCACCAGTAGGTACGGAACGCCGAGAGATTTTCAGTTTTTTGTCGATCATATGCATCAAGAGGGTATTGGCGTCATCCTCGACTGGGTGCCTGGTCATTTTCCGATGGACGAGTTTTCGCTCAGCCAATTTGATGGAAGTCCCTTATATGAGTATGAAGATGCCCGGATGAGCTTGCATCCGCATTGGCATACCGCAGTTTTTAATTATGGAAGAAAAGAGGTGACCAATTTTTTGATTGCCAGCGCCTTATTTTGGCACGAAAAATTCCATATCGATGGCATCCGAGTGGATGCGGTGGCATCCATCCTCTATCTCGATTACGGAAGAAAAGAGGGAGAATGGATCCCTAATTCAGATGGGACGAATATTAATTATGAGGCCGTGGAGTTTCTCAAGCATCTCAATCAAGTGGTGCATGAGCGTTTTCCCGGAACGTTGATGTTTGCCGAAGAGTCGACAACTTTTTCAGGGGTTACTCACTCAGATGGGCTTGGATTTGATTTAAAATGGAACATGGGGTGGATGAACGATACGCTTCGCTATTTTTCAAAAGAGCCGCAGTATCGCAAATTCTATCAAGAAGAGCTGACCTTCAGTCTGCACTATGCGTTTACTGAAAATTTTGCATGCGTTCTCTCACACGACGAGGTGGTGCATGAGAAAAAAAGCATTCTCGCTAAAATGCCTGGATCGGATGAAGAAAAATTTGCCAATGTGCGTCTTTTATACAGTTATATGCTATGTCATCCTGGAAAAAATCTGATTTTTATGGGAGCTGAAATCGGACAGTGGAGAGAATGGTCCATTAAGGGGGTTTTAAATTGGGAGCTTCTCAAATACCCGCTTCACCAAGGACTGCAACAGTGTTTTAAAGATTTTAACTTTTTCTATAGAAAGTCGAGAGCTCTTTGGGAAAAGGATTATACTTGGAAAGGGTATGAGTGGATCGATGATTCTACAGTGCAAAATGGGGTGCTTTCTTATGTAAGAACTGATGGGAAAGAGAAGCTGATCTGCATCCATAACTTTTCTCCCACCCATCACGCCCGCTATTTTGTCGCATTGGAAAACGTGCAAGGGGTCAGAGAAGTCTTGAATACGGATGCTGCTCAATATGGCGGTGCAAATCAGTTAAATCACGATATTGAGATCAAAGAACAAGGGTTTTATGTCCGTCTAGCAGGTCTTGCTACTTTGATTTGTGAAATTGATTGAATGATTGTTCCTTTCCTGATATCTCGATAGGGAAGGTGAGTTGTTGTGAACAAATTTTGCATTTTCTTGCTGCCCCTTTCTCTTTATTGTGTGACTTTGACTGTAGATACGGCAAATGACACGGCTCCTACCACAGGAGGTGTGGGTGCTGGCACTGCAGGAGATCTTCGTTTTTGCTTCAACTTCATGAACCAAAATCCCGGCGCAGGGCCTTACGATATTACGTTTGCTTTGGGAACTCCCACGATTACCCTGCAAGGGATGTTGCCCCCTTTGAATTTAGTGGGGACAGATACGGTTAGTATTGATGGAGACAATGGAGGAAGCCAAGTGGCCGTGGATGGAGCCAGTACGTTCCCGGGATTTTTTGTCAGGCAGGGCACAGTCAGTATTGCCAACATCACGATCCAAAACACTTTAGCGCAAGGAGGAGATGGAGGCAGCTTCGGAGGGGCTGGCGGTATGGGGGCGGGGGCTGCCCTTTTTATCGATGCGGCCACAGTCAGCCTATCTAATGTCGCGATGACTTCCAATGAGGCGATTGGAGGGGGCGCTTCTACGGTAGTAGGCGGCTATGGCGGCGGCGGCGGGATGTTTGGCGGAGATGGAGGAACGGGTGGCGGGACCCAAAGCACGAATCAGGCTGCTGGAGCTGGCGGTGGCGGTATGGGAGGGGCAGGAGGTTCTACCATAGCTGGTGGGACTGGTATAGGTGGCGGTGGCGGTGGTGGGATAGGTACAATCGCAGCAGGAGGAACAGGTGCTGTTTCAGTAGGAGGCGGGGCCATTGCAGGGTCAACGGGTGTGGCCCTGGGGGCAGGAAGTGCTGGCACTGGTGGAGGTACTTCAGTTCTTGCTGGCGGAGCGGATGGCGGTGGCGGTGGAGGGGCTGTGAACGGCATTGCCACCAGCCCTACAAGTCCAACGTTTGGCGGCGGCGGCGGCGGTGCCGGGCGGAATTCTGGAGGTTTAGCAGGATCTGGCGCGGCGGGTGGGTATGGGGGTGGAGGCGGTGGCGGTGGAGCAGGTACTGCTTGCAATGGGGGAACGGGAGGGTCTGGTGGTTTTGGAGGGGGAGGAGCGGGATTTGCGTGCGGCGCACAATCTTTTGCAGTCACAGGAGGATTTGGAGGAGGAGCTGGATCTTTTGGTGGGATTGGAGGTTTTGGAGGGGGAGGAGGAAGCAATGGTTCTCTGGGAGGCATTGGCGCTGCAGCTGGAGCTTCAGGCACTCGCGGAGGGGCTGGAGCTGCACTAGGCGGGGCTATTTTCGTGAACACGGGGACATTAAATGTTACAGGGGCATTAACCATTTCATCCAGCAGTGTCACTCCTGGATCGGCGGGAGGCGTGATCGCTGCTGCCGAGGGGAGCGATCTATTTGTTTTCAATACGAGTGGGCAGACGCGAACATTGACCTTCAATACATCGAGTACTGTCACCATGAATAACAGCATTGGCGATACTTCCACGAATACCCTCCCCGGAACAGGGGGTGCCGGAGTGGCTTACACGCCAGGTCATGCGGATGGAGGACTGATGATCAACCAAATTGGGTCAGGTACGCTCATCTTGAATGGAGCGAATACGTACGCTCAAGGTACCAGCATGAGCGCAGGAACGATTCAGATTAATTCTAATGCTTCTTTAGGAAGAGCTGCGGCATCGATCAGTATAGATGGGGATTCTACTCTGCAGCTATCGGCATCTATTGCTTCTATGGCAAGAGCGATGCCGATTGCCATCAACCGTATATTCACCGTTGATACCAATGGCTTTAGCTTGACGAATTCAGGAGTGATCTCTGGCGGTAGCGGAGCTTTGACGAAGATCAGCGCGGGAACCCTTACGCTACAAGGAGTCAATACTTATGGGGGCGCTACGACTATTTCCGCTGGGACTCTCGCTTTATCTGGAAGCGGGGCCATCGATCAGTCTTCATCAGTGACTGTCAATGGTACATTGGATATCAGTGCAGTGACCACAAGCGCGGCCATCAATACCCTGTCTGGTTTGGGGACTATTACGCTGGGCGCGAAAGCCTTGACGATTACTCAGGGATCTAATGGCCTGTTTTCTGGGGTGATCCAAAACACGGGGACTCTGACTAAAAATGGCAGCTCACAGCTGACCTTAAGCGGAGTCAATACTTATCAGGGGGCTACAACCCTTTCGGCAGGAACTCTTGCTTTATCTGGAAGCGGATCTATCGCTCAGTCTGCATCCGTCGCAGTCAATGGAACGCTGGATATCAGTGCGGTGACTGTAGGTTCTACAATCAACACTCTTTCTGGCTCGGGAACGATTACACTCGGCGTCAAAGCATTGACCATTACTCAAGGGGCGGATGGTCTCTTTTCTGGAGTGATCCAAAACACGGGGACTGTAACTAAAAATGGTGGTTCGCAGCTAACCTTAAGCGGAGCTAACACCTATCAAGGGGCCACGACTATTTCTGCCGGCACGCTTGCTTTATCTGGAAGCGGATCTATCGCTCAGTCTGCATCCGTCGCAGTCAATGGTACGCTCGATATCAGCGCCGTTACTACAGGCTCCACAATCAACACTCTTTCCGGTTCAGGGACGATCGCGCTGGGTTCCAAAGTGCTAACCATCACGCAAGGGGCCAATAATTCTTTTTCTGGAGCCATTCAAAATACAGGATCGGTGAACAAAAATGGCGCTTCCCAGCTCACTTTAAGTGGTAATAATAGCTATACAGGGGCTACGACTATTTCTACGGGTACGCTTGCTTTATCAGGAGCGGGTACGATCGAGACTTCCACTTCTACTGCCATTAGCGGAACCTTAGACATTAGCGCTGTTACAACGGGTGCTACAGTCAAAACCGTTTCCGGAGCCGGAGATATTTTGCTTGGAGCTAAAGCATTCACTGTCGAGCAGCTTGCTGACTCGACCTTTTCAGGCCAGATGAGTGGTTCGGGAACCTTTACAAAAACAGGCTCTGCGGTTCTTACTTTAGATGGGCCGAATGCGAATACGGGGGATGCTACAGTATCTGCAGGCACATTAGCGGTGCTTTTTCCAGGGATTTTGCCGGTGGATGTGACTGTGTCCCCTGGAGCGACGTTCAGGGGCACTGGGTTGATTGGACAGTTAGGCGGAATGTTTGTCAATCAGGGCACAGTGCAGCCAGGGGCCTCTATAGGAACTCTGATCATTATTGGAGATTACACGCAAACCAGTGGCTCTACCTTGGAAATAGAGATTAACCCGACGCAAGCAGATCTTTTGAATATTTCAGGAACCCTATTTATCGAGACTGGGGCGATCTTGTCACTGATCCCTGAGCCGGGGGCTTACTCACCCAACACGATCTACACGATTATTTCTGCCGGTTCCATCCCTTTAGATACACCCCGTTTTACAGTGACTACGTCGCTCCCCTCCTTTACAGCAGAGGCGGTCTATACTGCCAATCTCGTGCAGCTGCTTGTGAATGCGCTGCCTTTCAGTCAGTTAGTCCTAAGCGGCAACGCAGCACAAGTGGCCCGCTGTTTGGATGGGGCGGCAGTAGTGATTGGAAGTGACCTGGATGATGTGATCAACCGTTTGCAGTTTATGAACCTCTCCCAAATGACAGAGTCCATGAATTCTATCCAGCCATCTGCCTTGAATGGCCTGGATCTTTGCCAAGAAAGTACCCTAGTTCGTATCCGTAGTGCGGTCACCCATTGGGAAAGCGAATGGAATCAAAGGATTGCCCCAAGTAAAGAAAGACTGCAGTTATGGAATAGCGTTTTTTACGATCGGATTGTGCAAAACTCGATGGAAGAAGAACCAGGATTTGCAACGCATACGTACGCTGTTGTGTCTGGAATCAATTATCGTGGTGTGCAAGATAGTTTTGGCGGAGCGCTTCTTGCGTTTAGCCACGATCATATACACTGGGATGAAAGCAGGGGAACGGGCGGCGTGTATAGCTATTATGGAGGAATCTATGCTGGGAAAAAATGGGGGGTACTATCCCTGAATGGATCACTTTGTAGCGGAGTGAGTGACTATAATATTCGTAGAAATATCCACTTTCCACAAACCCCAAGCTTTGCTGCTCTCAACCGCACGGCCAAGCACTCGAGCTGGGGATGGAACATCCTGGGCTCTTCTGAGGCTGCTCTTGACCTCATTGCTTTAAGTCAATTAGAGCAGAAGCTCTTTGAGTGCCGTGCCTTTGCTATCTTTGATTTTGCTTTTTTGCACCGCAATCGGGCTATTGAACGGGGCGCAAATTCTCTGAATCTCTATCTAAACCCCCACAACGCTGAATGGTTACGGGGAGAAACAGGGTTGGATGTCATTATTCCGCTAGTTAGCGACCGCTCGAACATTCTTTTCGTACATGCCAAGGGAAGCTACATCTTTGAAAAACGTTTTGATGGGGAATTTTCGAAGGCAAGTTTTCTCTTTTCTCGCGATTGCGTTATGACGGTTCAAGGTTTACACCCTTCGAGAAGCCTGTTGTCTTATGCTGTGGGACTGAATGCAAGGATTTTTAAAGACCGAGGCCTTATAGGCATGGAATGGGAAGGAGAGAACGGCTCTCACTATTGGAACTCGACTCTTACCGCAGAATTCAAAGTTGCTTTTTAAAGATTGATGACGTAAAATTTTTTCTTTACTTATCCAAAAGGAGAAATGATGCGGACGTTCCTTCCTTGGCTTTTAGCCTCTTTGACTACTTTGTCGGCGTTTGTGGTCAATAACCACCCTTCTCTGGGAATGAATGCGGATGGGGAAGTAGTGGTTATTTGGCAGAATTATGATAGGGATACAGAGGATTATAAGGTTCAAGGAGCCACCTTTTCCATAGGCGAAAGTTGGAGCGCTCCTGTGACTATTTCCGGGGTGCGTATTTCTCCCCAATTTCCAAGCGTTGCCTTGAACGCTTCAGGGGACATGTTTGCTGTTTGGCAGGCATATGTAGGACGTGATTTGGTGCTAGAATCGGCAACAGGCCTTTTTGTGTCTGGCTGGGATGCTTCCGAAGTGATAGGGGAAGCTACAGGACAGCATATGTTTCCAGATGTGGGGGTTGATGCGAGCGGGAATGCAATAGCGGTGTGCCAGGCTAGGGAGGGGACTTTTTTTATTTCGCAAGCCACCTTGTACAATGCTAGTTTACAGAGCTGGGGAGAGCCTGCTGCCTTAAACACCCCCACGGTGACGATGCCTCTACCTGTAGCTGTGATGAGCAATGCGGTGGGATTTTCTGTCTGGAGCCAATATTTTGGAGCCAAGCAAGGCATTGAGTGCGCTTCGATCTCTTTAGATTTAGAGGAAGAGGGGCCCATTGTTGTGTCAGACCGGGCGTTTAATGCGAACAATCCAGAAGTGGCCGTCAATGGCATGGGAACTTTGGCAGTAGTATGGGAACGCGCTGCAGGGTCCTCGCTTCTTATTGAAGCGATCGTTCGGGAAGGGGGGGATTTTGGAGAGGTTTCTGTCCTTTCCTCCACTAGTTTCCTCTCTGCTAATCCCATTGTTGCAATCAATGAGAACGGAACGGCGGTTGTCGTTTGGCAAAGTGCCTTTCCATCGGATATCACCAAGCAGGTGATTCAAGCTGCCATGTACGTCAATGGCTCCTGGGGTGTTCCTAAAACCATTTCTTCAGAGCAGCAGCTTTCAGAAAATCCTCGAGTGGCGATCAATGCTTCCGGAGAGGCGGTGTTCATATGGGAAGCGAACAATATGGTTCAGACTGCCTTCTTTTCTTCTGCTACGATCACGACGCTTTCCGATCCAACAGAAGTGACTTCGCATCCACAAATCGGGATCGATTCGATGGGAAATGCGGTTGCGGTGTGGGATGTGGTCATTGGCGATGATACGGAAATTCGAGCTGCTGTTTTTTCTGGGGGGGTCTGGGGGGTTCCAGAAGTGATTTCTCAGTAGAGGGAAATGAATCTTTTCAGTAGAGTTCTTTACTATGAGAAGGCTGAAGAATCAGCAAGAATATATCGAACTCGTCCAAGAGCTCGCTGAGCATGACAAGCATTATTATGATGAGGCTAAGCCGGTCATTACGGATTTTGAATATGACCAGCTGATGGGTGCATTGGTCGCTTATGAGAAGGCACACCCTGAGCATGTACTGCCTGAATCCCCTTCTTTAAGAATCTCTGAGGCTCCAACAGAGGGCTTTTCGCAAAAAGAGCATGTAGTGCCCATGATGTCTTTGAATAACACCTATTCCGAAGAGGAGTTGGGGCATTTCATCCAACGGGTGTCTAAACTTCTTAAAAAAGCGGATGTAGAGTTTTGCGCTGAGCTAAAAATGGATGGAACGAGTTTGTCGTTACGTTATGATCAGGGGCGTTTGACGCATGCAGTAACTCGGGGGAATGGCCGAGTGGGCGATGATGTCACGAGCAACGTCAAAACGATGCACGCGGTTCCTTTGCGGCTAAAAGGCGGCCCTTTTCCAGACGTGTTGGAAGTGCGCGCCGAGGTTTATATGGCTTTAGAGACGTTTTGCGAGATCAATCGAGAACGGGAAGAAGAGGGGCTGGAGTCTTTTGCGAACCCTAGGAACGCTGCAGCGGGATCTTTGAAACTACTCGATCCTAAAGAGGTGAAAAGGCGTCGGTTGAATCTTGTTGCTTATGGGGTGGGAGAAGGGCGTCTTTTGGTAAAAACGCAACAAGAGCTCCATTTTTATTTAAAGGGACTAGGGCTTCCTGTAGCGGATGAACAGCATATTGCCGTATGCAAGGGTTTAAAAGAGGTGATGACCTTTGCCCATGGAATAGAGAAGATGAGGAAAAAACTTCCCTTTGAAATTGATGGCATTGTTATCAAAGTCAATGAGCTTAAAGATCACAGTTTGTTGGGTGCCACAGGAAAAGCTCCGCGCTATGCAGTTGCCTATAAATTTGCGCCTGAACAAGCACTGACTCGGGTGAATGACATTACCGTTCAAGTGGGAAGGACTGGAGTTTTAACACCTGTGGCAGAACTTAAACCGGTGTTTTTAGCGGGCAGTACGATTTCCAGGGCTACTCTTCACAACCAAGAAGAAGTGAGGAGAAAAGACATACGGATTGGCGATACGATTGTGCTGGAAAAGGCGGGAGATGTCATTCCTCAAGTTGTGAGGGTAGATTTTCACAAAAGAAATGCTGGTGCGAAGCCTTGGCAGATGCCGAAAAAATGCCCCGCTTGCAGGGCGGATGTAGTACATCTAAAAGGGGAGGTAGCAGTTCGCTGTCCTAACGTTCAATGTAGCGCCCAACGGCTGAGGGCCATTATCTATTTTGCTTCTAAGCAGGCGATGGATATTGAACATTTAGGAGTGAAAGTTGCAGAGAGCCTTTTTTCAAAAGGTTTGATCACTCGCATTTCAGACATCTATTTATTGAATGAAGAGAAGTTGTCTGCGGTGGAAGGATTTAAGGAAAAGTCTATCGACAATCTTCTGACAAGTATCGATGCGTCACGGGAATGCTTGCTGTCCCATCTTATCATGGGGTTAGGTATCCCACATGTAGGCAAAGAGACGGCCGAACTCATCGCAGAAAGGGCAGGCGATCTCATGACTCTTCTTCACATGAGCGTTGAAGATTTTGATCACATTGAGGGAATCGGGGAACAAACAGCTCTTGCGATCCATGAGTTTTTCCAGAATAAAAAAAACCGAGAAGAGATTCGTCTCCTTCTGAAATATGGAGTGGTGCCTGGGGTGCAACGCAAGATGCAAGGACACCCATTTTTGAATAAGACCTTTGTGTTGACTGGGTCTTTGTCGCACTATACGCGAGAGGAAGCCACTTCTTTGATCAAGGAAAGAGGGGGGAAGGTATCAAGTTCTATAAGCAAGAAAACAGATTTTGTTGTAGTTGGAGAAGACCCTGGCTCTAAATATGATAAAGCAAAAAAACTGGGCATTGACATTCTTTCGGAAGAGGAGTTTCAAAAAAAACTTCTTTGAAAATACATCCTTCTTTTGTATGAGTGGTCTCAAGGATCATTGTAGGGAAGGGTTATGAAAGGCTGTGTATGCGTTGTGTGTATTCTATTACTGGGAAGCAGTGTTGATGGAAGAGAGCACTGGGGCCCCCCGCCACTCTGCCCTCCGCCTAAAGCAGATTGTTGTCCTAAGCCTTGTCCACCCAAGCCGTGTAAGCCGGCGCCCAAGTGTGAGCCCTGTACACCGAAATGCGAGCCTCAGCCAAACTGCTGCAAGAAGTCGCAGTGTGAAACTCCTTGTCCTCAAAGATGTCAGGATTTGAGTCCTGCCTTCAATCAGTGTGCAGCGATTAACATCGATTGTGGATGGAACGTTTGGATGGATACGAGTTTTATTTACTTTGAGGCGATGGAGGACAATTTAGAGCTGGCCATTCGTGCCAATGGAGATCCTAGTACCATTTTGACCCATGGACCTTCAGACGGCAGTGTGGTTGGGATCGACTATAGTTACGAACCTGGTTTTAAAGTAGGAATAGGCCTCACAACTCGTTATGACTGCTGGGACGTGTTTGCAGAATATACCTGGTTCCGATCGACCGTTACACAAAGTGCTACCGCCCCGAGCCCAGGCGTGCTTTTGCCTATGGCAGGTAACCCTTTTGTTAGCGCTAGCCATGGATTTAATGCTCTTGACTCCCGTTGGCATACCTCCCTTGATGTGATTGATGGCAGAATGGGCCGTTGGCATTATGTAGGGAAGAAATTGACATTTCACCCTTATTTTGGTGTAAGAGCTGCGTGGATTGACCAAGATTGGGATACTACATATACGAATACGATCTTAGATCCGCACAGCGTGTTGGTGGCTAACCAAGCAACCCATTCTTGGGGTGTGGGCCCAGAAGTGGGAATCGATACGCAATGGCAATTTTGTTATGGCCTTAGACTCTACGGCAATGCCGAGGTGGATGTTCTTTTTACCCGTTACACTACCTTGAAGACATTGGATACCAATGCATCCGTTGAAAGAGCTTTTGATGTTACACAACATGGCGCCAATACGCTGCGAGCGCATCTTGACCTCGAAATGGGGCTTGGTTGGGGCACTTATCTAAGGTGTCACAAATGGTATCTGGATTTGTCTGCTGGTTACGGGTTTCAAATCTTTTTCGACCAAAATATGTTCCGAGAATATCAAGTGACTACAGGGTTTAGCTCCTTCTACGGTGGAAACCTATACATTCATGGATTGACCGTCACTGCCAAGTTGGAGTTTTGAGATTTTCTGAAATAGAATCCGATCCCGATGAGAATAGGGATGGAGACAATGCCAATCATTACAGCTATTGGCGGGACTCCAAAAACGGAAAGGTGAACAAAATCGTGCTGCAGGTTCCACTGTTCTGCGTTCATTGCAGAATGGGCATAGTAGATGTGGTGAAGGAAGTCTACCATACTAGAGGTGAGAAGATACTTACTGGTCATAGGGTGGCTTTGTCGCGCGGCCATGCCAATGGCAAAAAGAGTGCTTGACACCGCAATGGCTAGTCCAGGACCTCCAGCCACTGTGAAAAACGTTGTGGCGACGGGTCCTAAAGCCTTCCCTACCTTCGAAAGACCATTTTTATAAAGCTCTGTATTGCCCCCAAAAAGGGGCATAATGTCAATCCATGGGCGTGGGTTTTGATAGAGCATCAAAGCTGCTGCTGCATGCCCTGTTTCATGGATGAGATTTTGAAAGTCAAAAGCGCTGAGAATGGCGAAACTGGCAGCAGAGAGCCAGGCAGTGGTTTCTGGAAAAGGAGTCCATTGCCGCAGGGAATGAAGCGCTACGCTTGCGGCGCATTGGATCCAAAAAGAAAGGCAAAGAACAGTAAATCCCGCTGGTGTAGCGACGAAGGCTGACACGATGAGCTTCATGCTGAGCGAAACGCCGACTTCTTTTAGACACTGCAGTGCAACGGCAGATACACGATCTCTTGTTTCTTGAGAAATGATCGGCCAAGCGGGCCTCCACGCAGGCAGAACTGATGCAATATTCATGTGGGAAGATTATTCAAAAGCTTTCAGATAAAATCAAGCTACGAGCATGGATGCATTGATGCGCATGAGCGGATGTGGCTGAGTCTTTTGCGTGCCTGGCTTAACGGCGATGACGATGTGAAAGGGGTGTCCGTTTGGATGTTCAGGTAAAAAGTACTTTCTTCGAAGCTTTTCCAGATCGGGAGAGGAAACTGTAAAAAACCAAGCCTCTTCTACTTCAGGCCAAGTAGATGGTTTCATTGAGTAAAGCCCATCGACTTCAAATACAAATGGCTGTTCGAGCTCTTCGACAGCATCTAAATATTGAAAAGCAGCCTCCCTGGCTGGGATCACGGGGATATGCGCGCCTTCCGGCTTGATCAAGAGATTAAAATAGGGAGGCCTTATCAGTCGGTGGGCTTTGAGATAGGGCAGCATTATAGAGATGAATTGGTTGTCTAGATCTAAGTAGACAAGTCCTTGCGAACTTCTCTTCAAGACCCCTTTGCCTCTACAAAGAGAACGGAGGAGTTTCGGAGCTCCAGGAACGGGTCTTGCTCTGGAGAATTCATGGGTCTCAGTTAACAGATAAGAGATAGGTTCTGGGTTTTTCTTCCTGTCTATTTCCAGAATACCACGGAAAAAAGGGGTGGCTGGGCTTAAGCTACCCTCAGGAGCGGCTTTTGGCGAGGCAAGCTTGGGAGCGGTGGAAAGGTCGACAGCGCCTTTGGCAAATAGGCGAGAGGCTCTTTTTCTTTCTCCCAAAAGGTACTCGACCTCAGAGCGTCTTTTTCGCTTCCGACGAGGGGCTTTTTCGTGGGATATGAGGATAGAGCCGCCCCACCCTGCCCGAAATCTCTCTTTTGGAGACACTTGGTCATGGTCTAGAGTCAAAAAATCTTGAGTAATTCTAGATAATAACAACGAATCCATAAAATGATGTAAATACTTTAACAATTTTGTTGTTATTTAAAAAGTAAAAATTTTTTTTTACACTTCAAACTCTTTCGATTATTCTAGCGGAAATAGCAGAGCTTTTTGATTTATCTTTGACGAAAAATCAAAATTCTGTAACCTCCTAGGCAAAAAATGGGGGCTTTATGATTAGTTTGTCTGATAGCATGAGCGATGACCTGCTCCCTTACTCAGATACTGTGAATTGGAATCAAGGCAAATTGACCCCAGAGGCCCACTCAACCAGTGAAAAAATTCAATATTATGCTATCAATGCCCTCCAATTTTTAGTGAAATTCATTTTTCTCCCGGTAGTCGCTGTGTTTTCTCTCGCTCGCAGCCTCACCAATAGATGCATCAGTTGGTTTAACAAGCCAGCAGTGGATGCCACCCCCTCAGCGCCAAAGGAAAAAGTGGATTTAGCATCCGTTTTGCCGCCTCTTGTCGGGTTTGCCGACTCTTTATACCAATCTTCTCTTTTGGGGACCCCCTATTCGGCAACCTGTAAGCCGGGCACCCATATTCCCGTTGATGGGACTTCCTACTGGGCGAAAAACCTAAATAGCGAGCACATCGAAGGGAATCCTGACTTTAGTAAATTTGGGATTGATATCCTCGGCAATCCAGACCAATTTATTGAAATGCTAAAAGCCACCAACTCCAATGCTTACCGCTTCCCGATTCCGTGGTCCATCATCGAAACATCGTCTGGAATCATGAATCAGGAGAATATCGGACTCGTCCGCACCTTGATCACGAAGCTGATTGGTGCCGGAATTACCCCTCTTGTAACCATCCACCATTACGACCACCCGCAGTGGTTCGAGGATATGGGTGGTTTCCACAATCCGGAGAATATCGAAAGATTTAAAGATCACGCTCTGCAGATGATCCGCCTGTTCCCTGAGGTGAAGACCTGGTACACATTCAATGAGATCGGCGGCTTTGGGCTCGAAACATTCTTGGGGGATTTCCCAAGTCCAGATGGTGTGAAACTGAACCATGCAGCGGAAGGACGACTCCTCCGCAATATTCTGATGGCCCACTGCAAGACCTATCAGGCGGCAAAAGCTGAATTCGGCGACAGTATTGAGGTGGGGATCACACACCAATTCCTCGGATTTAGGCCGATGACTGGCAATTTTCTTGAGGAGATGGTCTGCAAACACCTGTCAAAGCTTGCCCATGAAACGGTCTATGAGTTCTTCAAAACAGGCGTCTTTTCCTTCCAAGTTCCTGGGCTTGCGAATGTCAATTTCTCCATTCCTAAAGAAGAATTTGAGAAAAACCACAAATTCCTCGATGTTTTAGGCGTCCAGGCCTACGGGGATGCTCGCTTTATTTTTGCCTCGAATGGGGGCAATCCTTATCCAGGACCCAAGGTCACCAATATCAACTGGGGTAGATTTGGATTTAGCGTTGGAGCCACCTGCGAAGACGGAAAACGGATCTCGAGTTTTGGTCCAGAGATCGATGCGTCCACTTTTGAGAAAGTGTTGGAGCAAGCGCGCGCGATCACACACAACCTTCACATCACCGAAGTGGGATGCGATGCAAAGAGCCAGATTAGGGGACAAGTGATGAAGCTCGACCGAGAGGCTCAAAGGCAATATTTCGAAGATCTAGCCCCGATTCTTGCAAAATTTAGAGACGACATCAAAGTGTTCTTAGTTTGGACCCTTTATGGAAGCGACGGACTGGATAAAGAGGGGCAATTGGAATGGCAGAGAGGCGCGCTCACAAAGCTCCCCGTCATGGAAGTGACCCAAGGACCCAATCGCTGCATTGCAAGCTACAACCTCACTCCAGCGGCCGCGTATCTGCGTGACAATTTTGGCCAAATGCAGCAGGAGAGAGCTGCATCATCTGCAGTCGAAGCGATATAATACCCTTTGCGAGAAATAAATTCATAAATTCGATAGAATTTTCAGCTTTTACATAAAAATGATTAGCGAGGATTACGATGTCATCATCATGTAGTGTATTTGGGGGCTTTCCGCCTATCCTTCGGCTCTCTCAAGAGAGTATGGAGATACCTCTTGCAGATCTCCAGCGCCCCCTGACTCAATTCGAACTCACATTGTGTAAGGTTTGTCGAGTATCTGGTGCACTAAAACAACCGGGGAAGATTTCGATCCTTAATGAAGGGAGCTATTTGGTGAAGAGCGATCAGCCAGATCGTCTTACGGACCAGGACTGGGCGTCGTTAAAACAAAATTTGGCAGGCGCCTATTCGCAACGCTATTGTTGCACATTCCAGTTCCAGGGGAGTGCACGTGTCGTCACGATTGAAAAATCTGATTCTTCAGTAAAAACAGTAGATATAGATAATAGATCTTTGCAGGAAGTTTTGCTCGAAGTATGTACGACCGAGGGTATTTTCGAGGGGTGGACCATTTCTTCCCAACCAGTTGAGACAGGCACGCGCTATACGCTAAGTCGGCCTCTAGAAAGTAGTTTTACTAAGGATTGTAGTGGTCTCTTAGCGAAAATTTTATCCGGCAAAGGTTACAATGGATGGCAGTGTCAGGCATTGTGGAAAGAGGGAGGGGGTCTGAGTGCTATCCAGGTGACTCGCACACAAGAGCGCGTACAGCGGGATCAGATCGACGCCTCGCCAGCAGAAATACTGAAGCGATTGGGGTTTCAGCTCCCAAGGGATCAGAAACTTCCCGTTGAGAGTACGTTGGCTGACGTGTTGAATGGAAAGGAGGTTTTCTTCCAATATGACAGTTATACTAATACTTACGAATATATGATCCTCCTTTCAGGGGATAGAATCGAGGATGAATCCTTTCTATTGAAGTGCCGGCATCTATTACCCTCTTTGTTAATCAGTCAACAGGTGAAGCATGGGTGGCCCTTTCTCAACATCAAACCTTCGACAAACGATGAGGATCTCTGCACTGGGGCTTGGTCAGGAAATGAAAGCGATTTAGAGTATCAGGAGATAGATTGGCCGCCAAAGAAGATGGTGCAACAGGATCTTTTTTTGTCAGATACTTACATCATCGATAAGTTGATGCATTCCAGTCCTTCCCACTTTGTACAACAAGACATTTTCGCAACTAACGTTGCATTATTGGACTCTAGCATCCAGGGTGTAGAAAATCCGGCAGAAAGCTCGCAAATTGGGGATTTTGTGCAGAGAGTAGACAAAGGTTGGGACTTAACATCTAAAGGCCGGTCGCTCACTAAAACTGTTCAGGAGTACGTGAAGACGGTCTTTACGCGGCGTTTCTCGCTTGCGTTTTTATTTGCACACGGAAAGCCCCAGTCTTTGGAAATAGCCCAACGTTTCTTGACCCAATACTGTACCGCACCTGTTTTTGTTCCTGAAGAACAAAAGATGGAAGTCGACGACTATTGATGTGTTCTTTTGTTCTTTTTCCCTTGGGTGCCAAGCGAATGGTGTGAGAATTGCCGTCTTGTGGTGTCATTGATGATTTGTTTGCCATATTTAGCAGTCAAAGTAGCGGAATGGGTAAGCCCTTTGTGTTTTTTCCCTCCACCGCGTCCAATGTCCGTGATTCTTCCTGCGAGAGTGTTTTTCCTTTTGAGGTCGTCCCGAGGAGCGAGGGAAGACTGAACCGTGTCAAAGATCGTTTCTGTCGCCATTTCAATCAGTAATTTTGTCGTTAACTCTGTCCGCGAGGGTCCAGTTGTAATATGAGGTTTAGGGAAAGAAGATGAAGATTCTGGGATACGTACCATGTTGCCCTCCTGAAGGTAAGGATTTTTTTCCTACTCTATTTTTTTTAGATTATTTAGTCAAAAAAATTTTAATAATTTCTTTGCTCCAGTTGTTTTATCTATATTTTTTGATTAGATAAATCATCACCTATATGTATTTTTACATAGTAATAATTAATTTTCAATACTATTCATTTATTAATCGTATAAGTCTATTATTTTTAGATATTTGTAAAATTCTTCACCTCGAAGGCTTGCGGAAAAGAGAGAATACAGGGTTAAATGGAAGCTATGTCGACGATTTTTTGGACGATTATTGCAGCTGTTGTGAGATCGTTTTTGTCCCTTCGCTATCAGATAGAAGTCAAGGGAATGGAAAAGCTGACCCCAGAGAACCTCAATCGGAAGGGGGGCGTGTTATTTATTCCCAATCATACAGCGCATATCGATCCGTTATTTAATTTTCTTTTGCTTTGGCCAAGATTTCGGATGCGGCCCTTAGTGATCGAATACATTTATCGGCTGCCTCTCATGAGGCGGCTGCATCAGTTGGTTCGTTCCTTGCCGATTCCTAATTTTGAAGCTTCGGTGAATGAATACAAAATCCGTCTGGGAGAAAAATCGATTCGGGAAATTGCAGAGGGTTTGAAAAAAGGGGACCATTTTATTGTGTATCCTTCGGGAAAGCTCAAAAGCACAGCAAAAGAGCTTTTGGCAGGCGCCTCGGGCGCTCATGAACTATTAAAAGAATGTCCTGATGCCAATGTGGTCTTGATCCGAACCTCAGGTCTTTGGGGGAGTAGTTTTTCCAGCGCTCTGACAGGAAAATCCCCAGATCTTCATAAAACGCTTGTTCGGGGTTTCAAAGTTCTTTTGAAAAATCTCTTTTTTTTTACTCCTCGGAGAAAGATTGTCATTGAATTGGAGCCGAATCTGGAAGACTTTCCAAGAGAGCATGTCAAAAGGGCAGATCTCAACCGCTACTTGGAAAACTGGTATAATCGTTATCCGGATGGATCGGGCAACGTTGTAGAAAATGAGCCTCTTTTACTTGTTTCTTATAACAGGTGGAACAAAGAGCTTCCTGAAGTGTATGTTCGTAAGAAAAACAATGAGAAAGCTTACGATATTCCTATTTCTAAAGCGATTAGAAGCAAGATTTATGGTGCGATTCGTGACATTCTCGATGATCCGAATCGAGAGATTCAGTCTGAGATGAGCTTTGCTTTTGATCTGGGAATGGACTCTTTGAATATTGCAGAATTCATTACATTTTTAACGAAACATTACGATGTTGGAGAGATTCATCCGGAAGATTTAGAAACAGTGGGAAAGGTTTTAGCTTTGGCAGAGGGAGGCGCTAAAAGTAGAACACCCAAAGTGTTTACTTCGACCTATACTTGGCCCAAAGAGTCTGAAGAAAAGGGACGGCCTGATCCTGCACTGCCTTTAGGCCAAACGATCCCAGAGGCTTTTTTAAACTCTTGTCTTCGTATGGGTCGTTATCCCGCCTGCGGGGATGATACAGTCGGTGTCTTGACATACCACCGACTAAAAAAAATAGTGCTTGTGTTGGCACAGCATTTTAAAACCTATAAAGAAAACCGCGTTGCGGTTCTTTTGCCTGCGTCTGCCGGTGCGTATATTGCGATTTTGGCTCTTCAAATGGCTGGAAAAACCCCTGTCATGCTGAATTGGACGTTAGGCTCTCGCTACCTAGAAGAGATGATGAAAATTAGCGGGGCAGAGACGATTATCACGTCCTGGAAATTTTTAGACCGCGTTTCTAACGTACAGTTTGGGGACTGTTTAAATAAACTCGTGCTTCTGGAAGATATTCGAAGCTCGCTCACTTTGTCTATGAAACTCCGAGGACTTTTTCTCAGTAGGTGCTCCGTCTCAAAAGTGATGCATGCCATGCCTCTTCAAGACCAGGACGAAAACACCCCTTGTGTCATCCTTTTTACATCGGGAACGGAAGCAGCGCCGAAAGGCGTACCCCTTTCTCACAAAAACATTATTGCCAACCAACGCTCAGCAATGCAATGCATCGATGTACGTCCGACAGATGTCATTTACGGAATTTTACCGCCCTTTCATTCCTTCGGATTTTCTGTGGCAGGGCTCTTCCCGTTATTAGGCGGAGTGAAAGTGGCTTTTTATCCAGATCCTACAGACAGCTTTGCGTTGGCTGAGGGGGTTCACCGATGGAAAGTAGGTCTTTTCTGTAGCGCCCCTGCCTTTTTGAAGGGATTGTTTCATGCGGCCAAGGAGGAGCAGCTCCAGACGATCCGCTACTTTGTTTCCGGTGCTGAGAAGGCAACGCCTGAACTCTATCACCGCGTGACACAGCTCCATAACGGAGCTAAACTGCTCGAAGGATACGGCATCACAGAGTGCTCTCCTATCTTGACGCTCAATCGTCCCCATCTCCCCCCAAAAGGGGTCGGCCGGATTCTTCCCGATATTGAATGCATAACGATCCATCCAGAGACAGAAGAGCTGCTTAAAAAAGGAGAGGATGGAGAGATTTGTGTTCGCGGGCCGAATGTCTTTCACGGCTATCTTGGCCATCCACGTTCGCCTTTTATTGTGCTCGATGGTAAAGAATGGTACCGCACGGGAGATTTAGGCCACTTAGAAGAGGATGGAACGCTGATTTTGTCAGGTAGGCTCAAGCGCTTTACCAAAATGGGCGGGGAAATGCTCAGCCTGGGCGGGATCGAAGAGGTGTTGCTCACATATTTGATCGCACAACAACGGGTTTCTTCAGATATCCCTTCACTGGCTCTTTGCGCCGATGAGAAAGAGGTGGGAAAACCCCAGCTGATCCTCTTTGTAACCGTCGATTTAAGTAAAGAAGAGGCCAACCAGATTTTGCAAGATGCAGGGTTTAGCAATCTAGTCAAAATTTCCCTTGTGAAAAGAATTGAAGAGATTCCCCTTATGGGAGCGGGAAAAACAAATTATCGGAACCTACAAGACTTATGCTGAAAATTTTTAATACAGAAACAAGACAGAAAGAAGAGCTGTACGTAAAAAATCGGCGCATGAAAATGTACACTTGCGGGCCTACGATTTACGATTTTGCTCACATCGGGAATTTTAGAACCTACGTGTTTGAAGATCTTTTAAGGCGCTCCCTTTTCTATTTTGGATTTCAGGTGGAACAAGCGATGAACCTCACCGACGTGGACGATAAAACGATTCGGGGAGCCCTGCAAAAAAAGATTTCTCTACATGAGTATACCGAGCCTTTTAAACAGGCGTTTTTTGAGGATTTAAAGACGCTCAATATTCAAAAAGTGGAGCACTACCCGTCTGCAACCGACTTTATTCCCCAGATGATTCAGATGATCCAAAAGCTTATCCAAAAAGGCTATGTATATGAAGGCTCTGATGGGAGTCTTTACTTTTCTATTGCAAAATTTCCCAGCTATGGGAGGCTTTCCCACCTCAACCTCAAGGAGCTAAAAGGGAACGCTTCAGGAGAGAATTCTGCAGATGAATATGATAAAGACCACGTGGCCGATTTTGTGCTTTGGAAGGCTTATCATGCAGAAAGAGACGGCAACATTTTTTGGGAAAGCCCCTTTGGCAGAGGCAGGCCTGGCTGGCACATCGAATGTTCTGCGATGGCAACAGCTCTTTTAGGAGATTCGATAGATATTCATTGCGGTGGAGTAGATAACATGTTTCCCCATCATGAGAATGAAATCGCGCAATCAGAAGGCTGTACAGGCTGCCATTTTGTCCGCCTCTGGGTACATGTCGAACATCTTCTCGTCAACCATAAAAAGATGTCCAAGAGTTTGGGGAATTTCTACACTCTTCGCGATCTCCAAAAGCAGGGTTACTCAGGAGCGGAGGTGCGCTATTTACTCCTCTCGACTCACTACCGAACCCAGTTGAATTTTACTTTGGATGGACTCGAAGCAGCTAGGGCGAGCTTAAAAAGGGTTCACGAGATCTCTTTGCGCCTTCGCTCCATTCAAGGAGAAAGGCCGGAAATCGGCCTTCTGGAAAAAGCCAAACTCTGCTTCCAGGAAGCGCTCAGTGATGATCTCAATATCTCGTCCGCCCTCGCCGCTCTTTTTAATCTGATTCGGGAACTCAATACCGCCATTGATAACCAAAAACTAGGCCAAAAGGAAGCCTGCCTTGCTCTCTCTCTTTTCCAAGAATGGGATCAAGTATTAGCCGTTCTCCCTCTAGAAAAAAAAGAAGAAGAAGTTCCTCTCGAGCTTCTGGACATGCTCAAAATCCGGGATGTAGCGCGCAGGGAAAAAAATTGGGCTCTTAGCGATCAGATGCGCGACGCAATCCTCAAAAAAGGATACATCATTGAAGACACTCCTCAGGGTTCCAAGCTAAAAAACAGTCCATAAGGCCGCCTGTGTGCGTAAGGTGCGTTCCTAATCTTCGGGACGCATGAGGGGAAAAAAGAGGACGTCTTTGATGGTCTCGGCATTGGTGAATAACATGACCAAGCGGTCAATGCCAATCCCAACTCCTCCTGTAGGCGGCATCCCTTGGCAGATAGCTTCCACAAACTCTTCATCGAGAGGGTTGGCCTCTAGATCTCCACTCTCTTTTTTTCTTGCCTGATCTTCTAATAACTCCCTTTGCAGTTCAGGGTCATTGAGCTCTGTATAGGAGTTACACATTTCTCGGCCTAAAATAAATGTCTCAAAACGCTCGACAAAGCCCTCTTTTCTCATCTCTGGATCTCGATGGAGTTTGCAAAGGGGAGTCGTTTCTATGGGGTGATCGATGATATGATGAGGCTGTATGAGGTGAGGTTCTGCAAACTCTTCAAAAAGCATAGCAATGAGGGAGCCCCGAGAGGCTTTTTGAACTTCTGAAGCATCTAAGCGGGTCTTTTTTAAAAGATGTGCCTTGATGTCATTAGTGTTTAGCTGATCGGTGTCAAGGTTTCCATAGGTCCGAATGGCTTCTTTCATCGTCATCCGTTTCCAAGGCCCCTTGAGGTCGATGACGTAGGCGGAACTTTCTGTTTCAGGGGTCATGCGGATCTTCGTATCGCCAAACAGGCTAAGAGCGACCGATTCGAATAGGCCCTCAGTAAAATCCATCATATCATAATAGTCCCAGCCTGAAGCATAAGCCTCCAGTTCGGTGAATTCTGGATTATGAGTACGGTCGATCCCTTCGTTTCGGAATACTTTGCCCATTTCAAAAATCTTTTGCATTCCCCCAACGATGAGCTTTTTCAGAGGAATTTCTAAAGAGATGCGCAGATACATGTCTTGGTTTAAAGCATTGAGGTGTGCTGTAAAAGGTCTTGCTTGAGCGCCTCCGTAAGAATTTTGAAGAACGGGGGTTTCCACCTCTTCAAATTCCCTTGCTTCCATATACTCTCGGATAGCAGCTAAAATGCGAGAACGTTTTCTAAATCTCTCCATCGATTCGGGGTGGGTGATGAGATCAAGCCAGCGTTTGCGATAGCGAACCCCTTTATCGACGAGTCCACTATGTTTATCGGGAAGAGGAAGGAGCGATTTGCAAAGAAGAGTGACCTTCTTGGCGTAAACTGTCAGTTCTCCCTTTTGAGTCCTAAATAGGTGTCCTTCTACACCGATGATATCTCCTAAATCGAGTTTCTTTTCGATGAATTTAATGGGAGAAAGTTCCTCAGATGCCAATCCATGCACTTGGGTACAGTCTTTATTGAACATGATTTGCATACGCCCTGTCTCATCTTGCACTTGCGCAAAAGCGTTTTTCCCCATCGCTCGAAAGAGAACGAGCCTTCCCTGGACGAAAAAAGGTTTTGTTTTTCCTTGAGCAGCATCCTCACTATGACCCACATCTTGCCCCTCGAAATCCACAGCAATCTGAGCCGTTTTTTGAGTATGTACATATTTTGGTGGAAAGGGATCGATCCCAAGAGCTCGAATTTCCTGCAGCTTTCTCGAACGGTTTAGGAATTCTTCGTGGGAATGATAATCGGGCCTTGTCATTCTAATCAAAATACTTCTAACGCTTGGTTTTTGTCTATACTGAACGTGATTCAAAAATCGGTTTTTAGGCGCTTTGACACAGCCATAAGTTATCAAGAAAAATTTAAACGGCTATATAAGCCTTTTATTATCAATAATTTAAAATCTTTCTTTGACAAAAATTAATGTAATGGTGTAACATTACATATATGAAGACGAGGATATGGAATGGAATCCAAGGAAGAGGGTTGGCGGGGCTTTTTGGGCCTATGTCAACAGGCCCAAGATCTCAAAGAGCTGGATGAGCTCTTTTGGCTCTTTTTGACTCCCGAAGAAAGGGACGCGATCAGGGATCGCTTTAGGATTGTCCAAGAACTTCTTCGGGGGGAAAAAACCCAACGGCAGATGGCTAATGATCTCAAAGTAAGCATTGCTAAAATTACTCGGGGGTCGAACTTCTTAAAAATATTAGAGCAAAATCTCAGGGGCAGATTGGAATCTCTCCTGAAATAGGAGATGGATGAAAGTTTACTTCAAAGAGATCCCATTCGATCAATTCACGCCTATTACAGCTTACTATGCTTTGGCGACAAAAGGCTCCTGCATTTTGGAGTCCGCTCCAGGATCTGGCCGCTTTTCGTTTGTGGGGATTGATCCCATGGCCAAAATTGAAGGGGTGGGCAATTATCCGGAAGCGTTGCGAACGATGATGGAAGACTTTCCCGTCGAGATCGATCACCCATCCGCGCTTTACACAGGAGCTCCCATCGGTTTTGTCACTTTCGAGAAAGAATATTTTTTCCAAATCTATCGTTCTTCTGTCATTTTCGACCATGAGCTTGGCAAAGCCTTTCTTGCAACCATTGGGAGAGAGGAAGAGGTGGAGCGTTTATTTCATAAGCTCAACCGGCCGCTTCTTCTCCCAGATATCCAGTTATCTTTTGGCTCCATTGAAGAGGATGTATCGGATGAAGAGTATTGTCAGATGGTTGAGGGGGCAAAAGAGTTTATGAGAAGGGGGGATGTGTATCAAGTGGTTCTTTCTCGAAAGTTTCAAGCGAAGATGGATGGAGATCCTTTCCAGTTGTATCGAGCCGTTCGAATGAAAGTGCCGGCTCCCTATCTTTTCTTTTTTGATCTTGAGGATAGGGCGGTAATTGGGGCCTCTCCAGAGAAGGTGATTTCCGTAGAAGGCGATAGGATCGAGGCGGCTCCCATTGCAGGAACTTGTAAAAATGGCGAGTCGATAGAAGCGCTATTGAAAGATCCTAAAGAAACGATGGAGCATGTGATGCTCGTCGATCTTGCAAGAAATGATATAGGGGCTGTCTCTCTTCCAGGTAGTGTCCAGGTAACAGAGTTTAAAAAAGCGGTCAAATTCCCATCGGTTACGCATCTTGTTTCAAAAGTAGTCGGGAAGCTCGATCCCCAGTTTGATAGGCTCGATGCTTTTCAGGCGGCTTTTCCTGCGGGAACATTAAGCGGCGCGCCTAAAAAAAGGGCCCAGGAACTGCTTTTCAACATGGAAAAAAAGAAACGAGGCCTCTATGGAGGTGCGATTCTCGCTCTCACCCGTAAGGGGGATCTTGCGAGTTGTATCGTCATTCGAACAGCGGTGATCCAAGGGGGCATGATGACGGTGCAGGCAGGGGCCGGGATTGTCCTCGATTCCAATCCTCAAAAAGAGGCAGAAGAAACGCGGAATAAAGCCTCCACCCTACTGAAGGTTGCTACATGCTTTTAATTATCGATAATTACGACAGTTTTACGTACAACCTGTATCAGGGATTTTCAGCCCTAGATCCTGCAGTCAAAGTGATCAAAAATGATGAGCTGACGCTGGATGAAATCAAGGAGTTAGCGCCCCAAGGGATTATCTTTTCCCCGGGGCCTGGACGGCCTGAAGAATCGGGAGTGACTCTTGCAGTGATTCGAGAGTTTGCTGGGAAGGTACCTCTTTTGGGGGTGTGTCTTGGCCATCAGGCGATGGCGATAGCTTTCGGAGGGCAAGTGGAGCGTGCTCCTGAAATTTTCCACGGTAAAGAAAGCTTAGTTTTTCATTCGAGAAAGGATCTATTTGAGGGGGTTTCTCTTCCCTTTACCGTAGGTCGCTACCACTCTCTTGTGGTGACAAAACTGCCCAAAGATTTTGTGATGAATGCGGAAACCACAAACCAAATCATCATGGGGATGAGACATAAAACACTGCCCATTTTTGGTGTGCAATTTCATCCAGAATCCATTCTCACCCCTGAGGGCAAACAGTTAATGCACAATTTTTTCAGGATGTGTCAATGAATGCTCTTGTGAATGGCCAATCTCTTTCAAGCGATGCAGTGTTTCATGAGCTGATTCAGATCATGGATGATCCCGTCAAACTAGCGGGTTTTCTTATGCTCTTAAAGGCAAAAGGGGAAACGGTCGAGGAAATTTTAGGAATTGTCCGGGCCATGCGCGCGCAAATGAAGCCTTTTCTTGTCGAAGGTCATGTCCTCGATATTGTTGGCACGGGCGGCGATCAGGTAGGAACCGTTAACCTCTCCACAGCAAGCGCTCTTTTAGCAGCCAAGTGCGGCGCTCAAGTGGTGAAACATGGCAACCGCGCCATTTCATCGAGATGCGGCTCAGCCGATGTGCTAGAAGCCCTGGGAATGGATATTCACCGAAGCGAGATGAAACATAACTTTGCCTTCTGTTTTGCCCCCGATTATCACCCCAAGCTTAAAGAGGTCAAAAAGGTTAGACAAGCTCTCAAAACCCCTACCGTGTTTAATGTGATCGGGCCGCTATTGAATCCTGCCGGTACCGATCACCTACTTCTCGGCGTCTATCAAAAAGAGCTCGTGCCTGTCATCGCTGAAGTGCTGTTTAAACTGGGCACTAAGAAATCGCTGGTCTTTTCAGGACATGGGATTGATGAGCTGAGCTGTATTGGTCCGACAGAGGCGCTTTTGGTGACCAGTAACGGAATTGAACCTTTGACGATCAACCCTCAAGAGTTAGGCTTCAAGGCGTGCACTCTTCAAGATCTTCTAGGGAAAGATGCCCTCACCAATGCACAACTCATTCGAAACCCTACCCCAGAGCTTTTAGATACCATTGTGCTCAATGTGGGAGTTGCCCTCTTTCTTTACGGAACCGTCTCAACCATTCAAGAAGGCATCCAGATTGCCAAGAGAAAGGCGATGTTTCAAAAGGGGGTGATTGCAGAGATCAAGCGTACCTCCCCGTCAAAAGGCAAGATTGGAGAAATCCCAGACGTCGCCAAAAGGGCGAAAGACTACGAGGCGGCAGGAGCGGCAGTGGTTTCTGTCTTAACCTCAGAACGTTTTGAAGGCTCTTTAGAGGATTTAAGGCGCGTCAAAGAGGCCGTTTCCATCCCTGTTTTACGCAAAGATTTCATCGTAAAAGAAGAACAACTAAAGGAAGGAACCTCAGAACTCATCCTTCTTATTGTCGCTTTTCTAGGGACAAGGACGGCTGAGATGCTTCAAGCAGCTGAAAAGATGGGGTATGAGGCGATCGTTGAGATCCATAATGAAGAGGAACTCGTGATCGCCCTTGAAGCCAAAGCAAAGATCATTGGCGTGAATCAGAGGAATTTAAAAGATTTTACGATGCACCCCGAGGTGTACGCCCTGATTCAAAAGATCCCCGATTCGATTGTCAAAATTGCAGAGTCAGGGGTGAAGACAAAAGAGGATGCACAAAAGATGTTTGATATGGGGTTTGATGCGGTCTTAGTCGGCGAAGCTCTTACGAAAAATCCGCAACTTGCTGAGGTGTTATGCTCGTTAAAATCTGTGGTGTAATGGACGCTGAGATGGCAGCTTATGCGGTACAAGAGGGGGCGCAGTTTATAGGTCTTCTTTTTTCAAAAGTCTCTTCACGAGCGATCGACCTAGAAACAGCCCGAGGGATTGTAAAAACCGTTCGCGCCTTAGGCGCGGAGCCTGTCGCTGTATTTGCCGATGAAAATTTCAGTGAAATGCAAGAGATTATCGATGCCCTTTCGTTAAATCTCGTGCAGCTTCATGGAGATAGGCCGAGAAGCTTTGTGGACAAACTGTCGGTTGCCAAGATCTATGTGGTTGATGGAAAGCCGCTTCCCCCATCACTCGACCCGAAACGGGATTATCTCCTGTTTGAAAAGCTGAGTCAAGATCCGCAGGAGTTTCGTTTTTTTGTGGCGGGGGGGCTTGATGCTAGCAACGTACAAGCGGCTATTGAGCGTTATTGTCCAACAGGTGTAGACGCTTCTAGGGGGGTTCGAGACTCGGGAGCGATCCGCGCTTTTATTCAGCATGCAAGAATGGGAAGATTCGGTCCGTTTGGGGGAAGATATGTGCCCGAGCTTCTCATAGAACCTCTGAAAGAACTGGAAAGGGCTTTTTATCAGATCCCACTGGACGAAGAGTTTTTTTCCCTTTTAAGGCACTATGCGGGAAGACCCACTCCTATTACGGAGGTGACTAATTTTAGCAAGGCAATCAATGGGCCTAGGATCTTTTTAAAAAGGGAAGATTTACTTCACACAGGTGCGCATAAAATCAATAACGCTCTCGGACAGTGTCTTCTTGCTAAAAAAATGGGAAAGAAACGGGTGATTGCGGAGACAGGAGCTGGCCAGCATGGCCTGGCTACTGCTACAGCAGCAGCCCTTATGGGGCTTGAATGTGAGATTTACATGGGAGAGGTCGATATCCAAAGGCAAGCCCCTAACGTGTGTAAAATGGAACTACTAGGAGCGAAAATCATTGCGGTAAACGCAGGATCTCGAACCTTAAAAGATGCAGTGAATGCAGCGCTTCGTGACTGGGCAAAAAGCTATGAAAGTACGCATTACTGTCTGGGCTCTGCCTTGGGACCTCACCCCTTTCCCATGATGGTTGCAGAGTTTCAAAAAATGATCGGCCTGGAGGCGAAAGAGCAAATGAGAGAGCGGATTGGTAAAGATCCCGATCTTTGTATCGCTTGTGTTGGCGGAGGCTCTAATGCGATTGGCTTATTTAGCGCTTATTTGGACACGGATGTTGAGCTCATTGGGGTGGAGGCAAAAGGCGCTGCCCGTTTTGCGAATGGAAGCCCAGGCGTATTGCATGGAGCGTACTCCTACCTTCTTCAAGATGAGCATGGGCAGATCCAAGAGACACACTCGATTTCTGCAGGGCTTGATTACCCGGGAGTGGGGCCAAAACACGCAGAACTTTTTGAGAAAAAAAGAGTCCGTTATGACATTTGCTCTGACGAAGAAGCACTAGAGGCATTTCGGCTCCTGGCTAAAACAGAGGGGATTATTCCTGCTTTAGAATCTTCCCACGCTTTGGGATTTTTCATGCGCGTTGCGCCGAGATTGCCTAAAGATATGGCTGTATTAATCAATCTTTCAGGAAGGGGGGATAAAGATGTCGCGTATATCCAAAGCCTTCCATAATACTTCCGCGTTCATTGGTTATTTGACAGCAGGCGCTGCAACGGCAAGCGATTTTTTGGCTCTTCTGGATCAGGGTGTCAATATTTTAGAAGTGGGAATCCCTTTTTCTGATCCCGTGGCAGATGGCCCTATTATTCAAAAGGCGATGGAAGAGGCGTTAGCTAGGAACATAACGCCCGAAGATGTGCTAGAAATGGTTCGAGAAATCCGGAACCGGTCCGATGTGGCGATTGTTCTTTTTACTTATTTCAATCCGATCCAAAAAGATTTTCCCATTTTTTTACATAAAGCCAAAGCCGCTGGTGCAGATGGGATTTTGGTGATCGATCTCCCTATTGAAGAGGCCTCTTTGTACCGCATGGAATGCATGAAAAATGATTTAGATCCGATTTTTGTTATTTCTCCATCCACCCCGCCATCTCGCGTAGAGCACATTGCAAAAATGGCAAAAGGGTTTCTTTACTATGCTTGTCAAAAAGGAACAACGGGTCCTCGAGAGGGACTGCCTGAAGATTTAGCTATAAAAATCAAAACAATCAAACAACGAACAGACCTACCAGTTGCGGTGGGATTTGGGATTAGCTCAAGAGAAATGGCCAGAGAGATTCTTAGAGTGGCTGATGGTTTCGTAGTGGGCTCCCATTTTGTTCAAGGGAAAAAAATGCAATGATTATCTCGCTGAAACCCAATGTAGACGCCTTTGCCTTTATTCAACGCTTAGAAAGAATGGGTTTTCTGGTGGTTCGTTCTCAGGAGTCCCGTTTGAGTATTGTCAAGGGAGTGGATGATACGGTAAAACCCGAGCTTTTTAAAGAACTGCCAGAAGTGGCCGATGTGTTAGAGACTAGGGAAAAGTTCAAACTCGTATCCAAGGCAGTTCAGGAAAAGACAGTGATTCACATCAAGGGCAGGACGATTGGCAGCGGAGAACTTTTTATCATAGGCGGTCCTTGCTCCATTGAATCGAAAGAACAAATGGAAGAATGCGCCCGAGTGGTTCAAGAAAATGGGGCAGCGGCTCTTCGAGGAGGCGCCTTTAAGCCGAGGACTTCTCCTTATGAATTTCAGGGCATGGAAGAGGAAGGGTTGAAAATTTTAAAAGAAATGGGAGACAAGTACCATCTCATTACGGTATCAGAGGTGATGGATGCCTCGCAAATTGGCTTGGTATCTGCGTATGTCGATATTCTCCAGATCGGCGCGCGCAATATGCACAACTTTACTCTTTTAAAAGCGCTGGGCAGCGTCAAAAATCCCATTCTTTTAAAGCGGGGTTTTGCTGCGAGTTATCAAGATCTTCTTCTTGCGGCAGAATATATCATTTCTGCTGGTAATCCGAACGTTATTCTCTGTGAGCGTGGCATCCGTACCTTTGAAACGCACACGAGAAATACATTAGACCTCAATGCAGTTCCCGCTTTAAAAGAACTGACGCACCTTCCTGTCCTCGTCGATCCATCACATGGCACGGGGAAGCGGTCGATGGTGCTCCCCATGGCAAGAGCCGCGATTGCCGCAGGTGCCGATGGAGTAATGGTGGAAATGCACCCCAATCCCGATCAAGCACTTACAGATGCAGCACAAACGATTTCCCCAAACAGTTTTAAAAAAATGGTTAAAGAGTTACAGTTGGTAGCAAATGCTTGTCGCGAGTGTCACGAATCCATCTGAGATCGATGAAGTAAAACCCCTTTGTGATGTGGTCGAGCTTCGTCTTGATTGTTTCGCTATTATCCAAAAGCCAGATTTCCCCTGTATTTTTACCTACCGCAAGAAAGAGCAGGGTGGCGTCCGCGCTATTTCTGAGGACGAGAGGCTTTTGCAAATTGCAAAATACTTGGAGCTTCAACCAGAATATCTGGACATTGAAGCAGATACCAACCCTGCATTTATCGCTTCGATAGCCGTAAAGTTCCCCAATATAAAACTCATCGGGTCTTACCACGATTTTGAAAAAACTCCAGAAGATCTGGGGGCGCTTTTGGAATCGATGAAAAATCCCCATTTTTCCATCTATAAAATAGCAGTGACAGCGCAAAATACCATTGATCTTCTTCGCTTACTTATTTTTGCGAAAAATGCAAAAGTTCCGCTGTCCGCCATTTCCATGGGAGAATATGGTCAACCCTCTCGTGTGCTAGGCCCAGTTGTGGGGAATGTGTTGGACTATGCGGGTCTTCAAGAAGAGGGAAATCTGCACCGTTATAGCTTAAAGACTCTTCATGAAGTCTTTCACTACCGCAAATTAAATCAAGACACGCAGATTTACGCTCTCATCGGGGATCCGATAGAAAAAAGCCCGGGCCATCTGTTTCACAATCCCCGTTTTCAACATAATGCAGTCTACGTAAAGATGCGTCTTAGCCCAGATTTTGTTCGAAAATTTTTTGCACTGGTGGACCATCTTCCTTTTGGAGGACTCAGCGTTACGATCCCCCTTAAAGAACTCGTGTATTCAGTCATGGATGAGTTGAGTCCGATGGCGAGGAGAATAGGAGCGATTAACACAGTTATTTTTTCTAACAAGAAGTCACTGGGAACTAACACAGACGCTCCAGGTGCTTTGAATGCCATTGAGAAACACACTACTGTCCAAGGAAAAAAAATCGCTATTTTGGGAGCTGGCGGGACGGCGCGGGCGATTTGTTATGAGGCCAAGCAAAGGGGCGCCGAAGTATTGATTTTTAATCGCACTCCCGAACGGTCCAAAACGCTAGCTCAGGAATTTGGTGCATCGGGCTATTCCTTAGAAGAACTGGGAATGCACCCTTATGATATCCTCATCAATACCATCCCACCTAAATCAGCTCATGTTCCTAATCTTTTAGCTAAAAAAATCGTTATGGATGTGGTGTATGACCCCCCATTAACCCCGCTTTTAATCAAAGCCCAAGAATCGGGGTGTGTGTGTATCACGGGCCAGGAAATGTTTAGGGAGCAAGCGTTCTTGCAGCAAGAACTTTGGAGATCTACAAAGTGGACAGTGGATCGACGTCGATTTTTGCCCCCTCGATCGTCTGAAGAAGCGGGAGGAGGAGGCTTCTTTTCAGCACTTTGATGAAGAATTGATACCGATAAAGATCTTTGACTTTCACGTGTCCTGCCGGCATGACGGGAAGAAGCTCATTAGGCGGCTGTATCTGGTTCTGTAAGAAGGCATGGATTTTTTCAGTTTTGGCTTTGGCTGTATTTTCCTCTCGATCGGAACATTGGAGTTTGATGAGGTGACAAAAAGGGGGATAACAGAAGGTTTTTCTTTCCTCAATTTCTGAAGCGAAGAAGGCGTTGTAATCTTGTTTTTTGGCCATATTTAGGACGGGATGATCAGGCAAGTATGTTTGGATGATGACTTCCCCAGGTAGTTCTGCCCTCCCCGCTCTTCCGGAGACCTGTATGAGGAGCTGAAAGACGGTTTCGGAAGAGCGGAAATCGGGGATGTGGAGGGTTGCATCGGGATGGAGGATGCCAACGAGCGTCACTGAAGGGAAATGAAAGCCTTTGGCGATCATCTGCGTGCCGATAAGGACATCTGCTTTATGCGCCCGAAATTGCTTGAAAATGTCTTCGTGGCTATGTTTTTTCGTGATGGTATCGCGGTCCATGCGAAGCGTGCGAATGTCTGGAAAAAGCGCATGGAGTGCCTTTTCGACATGTTCTGTCCCAAATCCACGGAACTGCATCGTATGATCGGACCCGCAATGAGGACATGTCCTGGGTATGGACTGTCTGTAGTTACAAAGATGGCATTGCAAACAGTTAGATTGCTTGTGAAAGGTGAGCGCGAGATCGCAATGGCTGCACTTAACGGCGCGCTGACAGCTCGCGCATAGCTGCATCCTATGGTAACCTCGCTTGTTTAAGAAGAGGAGGGACTGTTCTCCTTTTTCTAGCCGGTTTTTGAGTTTGCTCGCGAGTTCATCGGAGAAGTGGGTAAAGCGTTCCGCTCTTTCCATGGTTTGGAACATGTCGACAATGTGAATGGTTGGCATGGGGGCAGAGGTAGCTCGAGCACTCAGGGTGTGGAGGCGGTATTTTCCAATCTGGGCATTATAGCGCGATTCTATAGACGGAGTAGCACTTCCTAGAAGGATGGTGCACCGTTCTAAAAAGCTCCGCATTACGGCGGTATCTCTTGCATGATAACAGGGGATCTCGTCGCTTTGCTTATAGGAGCTATCATGTTCTTCATCGATAATGATGAGGCCGAGGTTTTGAGCGGGAGCAAAAAGAGCGGAACGGGCGCCGATGACCAGTTTTGATGAGCCTTGTCGTACATCCTCCCAGGCCTGGGTCCTTTCCCCTAAAGAGCGTTGGTGGTGCAGGATCGCAATTTTTTCAGAGAATCGGGCTTTAAACCGCTCGATTGTCTGGGAAGTGAGGGAAATTTCTGGAACGAGCATGATAGCTGATTGATTCTGATCCAAGGCTTTTTGGATAGCCTGCATGTACACTTCTGTTTTACCGCTTCCTGTCACACCGAAAATAAGATGGCAAGAGAAGGTTCTCTCTTGGATGCTTTTTTGGATCGCTTCCAAACAAACCGTCTGTTCATGGTTGAGTTTTTTGGGAAGGGAGGGAAAGTATTCCTCGAGGGCTTCCTTCGATGGGGAGAGGGATTTTGCTTTGAGATATTTTTTTTCAATCAAGGAGGAGACGGCGCTTTTTGAGACGTTAAGGTTGGCTAGAAACAAGCCTTTTGGGGCAGTGAGGATCTCTTCTAAGGCTTCTGCTTGCTTGGGAGATTTTGTGCGAAGCGATTGGATGAGTTGGATCGTTTCATCGTGGGTTTGGTTGAGGGTGAGAAAGACTTGTTTTTTTGGCTGAACCGCTTTTCGGATGTTGACGGGAATAAAGCATTTGAGCACGCGCTGTAGAGGAGCGCAATAGTAGGCTGCCATCCACTTGGCGAGTGCCCACTGCTCGTTGGAAAGTTCAGACTGCACGGAAAGGAGCTGGTGGATAGCTTTCACATTTTTACAGCTAGTCGAATCTTTGACCTTGGTAATGGTGCCTTTTTTTAACGTGGATTTGAGAGGAACAAGCACTCTCATGCCCACCTCGGCGTGCTCAGGGGCGCTGTAGTCGAGAGGGGAAGAGAGATTTTGATCGAGAAGCACTTCTACAAATGTTGGCATTTTTGACTCAATGCATTCCATAATGAGCGTTTCAAAAGTGGGTCTTTTAGATAGAGGGCAAGATCTGGTAGAAGAAATAAAGGGACTTTGCCAAGGGTTCGGATCCCGCTTGCTGGGACTTCTTTATAATACTCCATGAGATGATTGAGTTGCCAAAGCGTATAGTCGCAAACTACGACCATTTTTAGCGATTCCACAGACAAGAAGGTTCCCCATTGTTTCTCTTTTTCAATTTTTTCCGCCTGAACGGTTTTGGCTGGCCCGAAATAAATATCTAGCGCGCGTGCAATCTGTTCGAGAAAAGAGCGTTGTTCCAGGGGTTCTTGAAAAAGGAGAATGGAAAGAGGGGCGGATTGATTTTTTGTTCTCCAACGCTCTGAGATTTTCAGCGCCATTTCGTCTCTCGGGATATCATTGAGGACCTGGAGTCCGGGAGCGACGAGTGAGAGAATATTGCGTAAAGGGGATGGGTTGGTGTGTGGTTTTTGAGGAGGAGGAGCGAGAGGTGTTTCGGGAGAGAGCAGTTTTTGGACTGGAAGGGGTGTAGGAGAAGAGGGGATCGTTTGTAGCTTGGGTAGAGGTTTCACTGTAGCCCAACGGTCCATTTGTGCATTACGTTCGGTATAGGTTTTGCGGTAAAAGTCAGCGTCTTCAGGGGAAGCCAAAACATAAGATCCGGCTTCTTTGATGTGGCGAATAAGTTCTTCTATAAGATTTATGTCGCGTAACATGGAGTATCCCACTCAATAGCATCGATGAGGGGTTCCACGTGAGAAAAAAATTTGGTAAATCCACGACGCGTATACCCTTCATGAATAACCGCGCGAAGCTGAGAATGGCCTGCAGGGAAAAACCCCATGAGGAGTTTTTCAATGTACTTCGCCCCCAAAGAGGCGTTAAATTTCTCCTTATTCTCAATCAACTGGACCAGTACATTTTCGTCTGAGCGAGCTTCTTTCAAAAAAGTGCAAAGGGAGGAGAAAAAAGTGCGTAGTTTCACGACTAAAAGCGAATGCAGCGCGACAAATTCCCCCCGCACAGCATCTAAGGGAAAAGGGGCCTTAATTTTTTTCCAAATAGCCGTTTTGGATTTGACAACTAGAATGGCTTTTCTCATCTCATCTAATACTTGCGGAATCTCATCATTGCTCAAATGAGACGCTTGTAACAGAATTTCAGAATAAAAGCAAAGTTTGTCTAAAATACTCCCTTTCTGTGAGAAGGGATGCTCCAGTGAGAAAAGAAGGATTTTTTCTAAATCCTTGGAAATACAAGAGAGTTCTTCTTGAAAATTAGCTCCTTGAAGTTGAGCAAAAATAGTGTGGTATAGTCCTTGGAGCCGGTCGAATGCATCCATCAGACCCTGCAAGATAAATTGAAGGCTCAAAGAACGGGCGACGGGGAGTTCTAAGTTAACTGGGAAAATTGGCCAAGGATTCAAACTTCGCATAAAAAGCCCAAATAAAGACGTAGCATCTTAGCATAAGGTTGTTAATTGGGAAAGCTATTTTCTGAGGTTCAGTTTGCAATGGACAAACTCCAGTTGCGCGGATTCATCGAAACCTCTATCCTCCGGTAGAAACCATGGAGTGGTATTTGGATGAATCTGCACGAATATCAAGCTAAAGAGATTGTAAAGCGTTACGGTCTGCCCGTCTCAGAATTTGCTGTTGCATCGAGTGTGGAAGAGGCTCAAAAAATAGCAGAGGAGCTTGATCTCCAGGAGGCAGTATTGAAAATTCAGGTGCATGCAGGAGGCAGGGGAAAAGCAGGCGGGGTAAAGTTTGCGAAAAGTAGGAAAGAAATGGGAGAGCTTGCACAAGAGCTCATTGGCATGAAAATGGTCAACCAACAAACAGGGCCTGATGGGGTCATTGCAAAGAAGGTTTTGATTTCCAAGCCGATTGATATCAAAAAGGAAACCTATCTTGGAGCTGTGATAGACCGAGAGCGAGGGACTCCCTTACTGATCGCTTCTTCAGAGGGGGGCATGGAAATCGAAGAAATGGCTGAGAAAACTCCCGATAAGATTTTGAAAATGCCGTTTGGTTTCGATGGGACTTTGCGGTCCTTTCAGCTACTTCGCCTCACGAAGTTTATGGGGTGGAGTGGGGAACTGGCGAAACAAGGGGCTTTGGTAGCAAAGGCTCTGGCTCGATGTTTTATTGACATGGATGCGTCGCTGTTGGAGATCAACCCTCTTGTGGAGACTTTGGATGGCGAGATCCTTGCATTGGATGCTAAGCTCAGCTTGGACGACAACGCTCTTTTTCGCCATGCGGACATTGCCTCTTATTATGATCCGAGTCAAGTGTCTATTCAAGAAGCAGCGGCCAGGGGATATGATCTTGCCTATATTGCCATGCAGGGCAATATTGGTTGTATGGTGAATGGGGCTGGACTGGCGATGGCGACGATGGATATTATTCAGCTTTATGGCGGGGAGCCTGCGAATTTTCTCGATGTAGGGGGAGGAGCCAGTGAGGAAAAGGTAGCCGAGGGGTTCCGGATTATTTTGAGCGATTCTCATGTAAAAGCCATTTTGGTCAATATTTTTGGGGGGATTATGAACTGTGCGACGCTTGCTAGCGGAGTGGTGAAGGCCTGTAAAGAGCAGCATATTCAAGTGCCGATTATTGTCCGGATGGAAGGGACGAATGTGCAAAAGGGAAAAGAGATTTTTCAAGAGAGTCACTTGAAGATCCAAACGGCAGAAGATATTAAACAGGCGGCAGAGCTTGCCGTGCGAGTGGTGAAAAAATAGATGGCCATCTTAGTCAACAAAAAAACAAAAGTGATTGTGCAAGGGATTACGGGACATGCGGGAAAATTCCATGCTGAACAATGCAAGGAATATGGGACGCAGATTGTCGGTGGGGTGACTCCTGGGAAAGGGGGAATGGAGGTTTTGGGAGTTCCTGTCTTTGATACCGTGTGGGAAGCGAAAAAATCGGTGCATCCTACGGCAAGCCTGATTTTCGTTCCTCCTCCATTTGCTGCAGATGCGATTTTGGAAGCTGAAGATGCGGGGATTGAGCTGATTATTTGTATTACAGAAGGGATCCCGGTTCGTGATATGCTGGAAGTAAAAAGGGTGATGAATACATCTAGTTCAAGACTCATTGGGCCCAACTGTCCCGGTATTATTACCCCTGGAGAATGTAAAATAGGGATCATGCCTGGGTATATTCATCAAAGAGGAAAGGTGGGTATTGTTTCTCGCTCGGGGACTCTGACTTATGAGGCAGTTTGGCAAACGACCCAACTGGGTCTTGGTCAGTCGACTTGTGTGGGTATAGGGGGAGATCCTTTAAATGGCACGAATTTTATCGATATCTTACAGCTCTTTCAGGAAGATCCGGAGACGGAAGGAGTATTGCTTATTGGGGAGATTGGCGGGGAAGCGGAAGAGCAGGCTGCAAGATGGGCCAAAGCGAATCTAAAAAAGCCTCTTGCGGTGTTTATTGCGGGTCAAAGCGCCCCTCCCGGCAAGAGAATGGGACATGCTGGAGCTATTATTTCTGGAGGGAAAGGGACAGCCAAAGACAAATATGAAGCTTTTGAAAGAGCTGGTGCTGTAACGACAAAAAGCCCGGCAGAAATGGGCCAAGCGATTTTTGAGGCGATGCAGTGATTCAGATTCCAGGGAAAATTCCCGTGATTATTCACCCGTTTTTTTGGATTTTTTCTGGTATATTAGGCTGGCTTGTCAGTGGAACTCTAATGGGAATGCTGATTTGGGTTGGGATCATTTTTTTTTCCGTTCTTTTTCACGAATTTGGTCATGCATTGACTGCTTTAGTTTTTAACCAAGAAGCGCGCATTCAACTGATTGCCCTCGGGGGAGTCACCTCCTTTGAAGGGCCAAAATTGAAATTTTGGCAGCAATTTTTGATCACTTTAAACGGTCCTCTTTTTGGCTTTTTACTTTTTTTGGGTGCAACGGTGCTTTTGCAGTTTCAGCTAACGCCTATGGCCTATAAGATTTTTAAAGCGACGCAAGTGGCCAATCTTTTTTGGTCTATCATTAATCTTTTGCCTGTACTTCCTCTGGATGGAGGGCAGTTACTACGCATTGTTTTAGAAGCATGTTTTGGTGTAAAGGGATTTAAAGCCGCCCTTTTGGTTGGCGCCCTTTTGGCCATTGCTATTTCCTTGTATTTTTTTCTAGTTGGCGCCTACTTAGTCGGCGCCTTTTTCTTTCTTTTTGCCTACCAAAGTTTTGATTCTTGGAGAAGAAGCCGCCTTGCGACAAAAAGCGATAGGGAAGAGGAGAATAAACATCTTATGGTGCAAGCAGAACAGGCTTTTCAGGAGGGAAATAAGGAGGAGGCGAAAAAACTCTTTGAAGAAGTCCGGAATAAGGCCTCAGGCGGTATGCTGGCACTGGCGGCGACTCAATATCTCGCCTTTTTGATCTATAAAGAAGGGAAACGAAAAGAGGCTTATGAGATGCTACTGCCTTATAAAGAGCAGCTTTCCGACGATATCTTGATCCTTTTGCACGAGCTGGCCGCAGAGGAGAAGAACTATCCGCTTGTGATAGAGATTTCGCAAAAATGCTATCAGACAGCCCCTTCGCAAAAAATGGCTCTTAACAACTCTAGAGCCTATGCCCATGAAGGGCAGCCGAAATTTGCTGGAGGGTGGCTCCAAACGGCATGGCAATTTGGGGGGCTCAACCTTCCTGTTATCTTAGAGGAAGAGGAATTTAAAGCAGTTGTACAAGATCCTGAATTTCAGGAGTTTATACCAAAATGAAAGGGCTTATTGTTTGTCTTTTTTTGAGCGGATGCTTTTATGCTGGTGGAGCAGGTGTTTCTCCTCTATTGGGCATACAAAAAAAGAGGGTAACCCATTTAGAAGAACGACTGAGTCGCGCGCGCGATGTCATAGCTTTAGCAGAGACAGATGTAGAGCGCTTAAAAGAGGAAATTAGCCGGGAAAAACTCAAGCTCATTCGCATGGAAATCGATCATTTTGAAAAGAAAGAGGGATCGATGCTTACTTTTTTTATCGAGGAAAGAGAAGCGCTTTATGAAATGATTGAATCGGGGCCGGCATCAGCAGCTCTGGAAGCGCAGGTGGAATTAGATCGTATTTTAAGAATGATTACCGAGCAAAGTGAAGAGGTTTTCTAACTCGACTGGATACCTTACTATAGCTACCCCCCTGGCTAGGGGCAAACCCTGTCTATTCATTTTTACGGGATACGATTTTATTTGTTGCGATTTGTATTATTTGTTATAATTGTTTTAATTATTTAAACTATACTGGTATAACAATGACTTTCTCTGTGCCTGGGGCACAACTCCAGAAAACTATTATAGATGCAGTATGCGATGAATTCGGAACGTTCAAAGATAGTAACTCTTGTAAGACTGTTCAAAGGGTGGTGGGAGACCAACTAGCCTCCATCCTCTCTAGAACTGTGCAGGCACAGGATGTTTCAAACCATCTAAACAAGATTACTAGTCGGCTGGGAGCTCTCTCCCAAATAAAGCCGAAATCTGCTTCAGCTTGGTTAGAGCGGGCACCCTATGAATCGGCGATGACCGCCATAAGAAAAGTGTGGTGGCAGCTTTCGTCTCAACATTGGAGACAGGGGGGGAGGGAGCTTGCGGAAGCGCTGAATGCACAGGTCTTCCAAGAAACATCCTTAGATTTTCAAAACAAGAAGAAGTTCGATGGAAGGATATTGCAACAGTCTATAAACGGCACTCAACACATCGTCGCTACGAAGCCAAGAGGGACTGCTGCTGTGCGATGCAATACGGAAATTTGGTTTAAAGAGCAGGATACCTTAGATGCAGCACATCAAATGCGTACGCAGTTTGGATTGAACCCTCTTGTTTTGGACATGGCGAATAAACAGTACATCGGCGGAGCCCCTCGGAAAGCTTCTACGCAAGAAGAAAATATATGTCGAAGATCGACTTTATATCCTGCGCTCCAAACACTGCAAGACTTGCAGCGCCCAGAGCAGTATCGTGACAAGATTTCTTCTGGAGGGGTGTATGTTCCATCGGTGCAAGTATTTAGAAGGGGGACTGACGCTGGGTATGCATACTGCCAGCCATTCACATGCGCTGTCTTTGCTGCAGCTGCCTTTAACTGCCAACAAGGTCATAGAGGGTATGATCGACCCAAGGAGAAGAGGCAGTATGAAGAGGCAACGAAGCAAAAAATACGCGATATGTTTCGAGTAGCGTATGAGAAAGGGCATGATTCGCTTCTTTTAGGTGCATTTGGATGTGGAGCTTTTTACAATGATCCAGGTGAAATGGCGCAATTTTACGTAGATGTTTTGTCGGAACAAGAGTTTTCTGGGCTGTTCAAAAACGTCACCTTTGCGATCATCAAAGACCGTGTCAAGAGCGGATCGTCTAAAGATAACTATTCTACCTTTTTGGACACTTTTCTACGGTCTCAGCTGTCTGTATTCTGGCCGGGAAAACAAGAGCATTCATCCAGCAGTTCCAGCCTACCCCCCTTATTAACACGAAGGCGAGACACTTCACCGCCAGATTCTTGCTGGACTAGGGTGTGCCGAGTTGTTGGAAGAATTCGCCATATCTTTCGCTAACACAGGTTACGCAAGACTAATGATCAAACCAGTCCATCAATACCTTTTGCCCTTCTTCCCCTCTTTGAAACCATCCAAAGACTCAGAAGCTTTGTCCCGTGTTTTTTGTATGCGCAATGCCAGATCAGCCACAGGGCAAACGATCCCGCCAAGGCATGAGCTAATGGTTCCCTGGCATTTCAGCGTTTTAAACAACTACTTATCTAACAGCGACTTTCAATAGATTTTTTTGCCTTTATTCGTTATAACGTAGGTCCATTAATTCAATGGATGGGGAAAATGGCAAAAGTAGGTTTTTTCACTGCAGTCAGCTTTGGGGATCAACCCAAATCATGTACGCAATCAATGTTCGAAACAGTCGATAGTTATTTCTACCTCGGTGGTAAAAAGGCCTACGTCATTCCAGGACATGCCCAACAAGGTATTGAAGGAGCTGTCCTTGCCAAAGATTCACCTGCATTTGTAATCACTGCTTTAAAGGTCATTTCTTATCTCACTGTAGCCCTCCCAGTCGTTATGCTGATCGCTAAAGCTATCTTACGATCTATTCATAGCTTCCATATCGTTGATGTCAAACAAAAGTTAGAAGAAGGAATAGACATATCTCAAGACACCATCGAAAAAATTCAAGTACTCATGCCCAAGATTCGAGATCGACAAAATCAAGATGACCAAGAAATCGTAAGATATACCAGTAAAAGTGTCTTCAGCCTTAGATCAGTTCCTAATCTTATTTTCAAATCGGTTGGCGATGCTGACGGACGTGTTGAAAATATGGTAAAAGCTAAAGAAGTCTGCCTTGCCCATCAGCTTGGCCTTCTCATTATCCCTCATGCTAAGAAATTTCATGTGGATGGAAGGACCTTGATTGCCGAAGAATGCTTTGATGTCCAACAGCATGAAAGTGCACAGGAACGGTTATATTCAGAACTTTCAGGGTTAAATGAAACGACAAGACAATTAGCTACCTTCATAGCAAAAACTGGATTTAGCGATGTTGAATGGCGGAATATGCCTATAATTGATGACGCACCTGTTTTCCAAGGTTCTAGACGGGTCGCGCTTGTTGATCTTGAAGAAATGGATAGCCCAGAAATAGGAATTTTCGGTGGAGGATTGGGACGTCGTGGATTAATCCGTTGTTTGTCTTCTGAAGAACAAATTGACATTGCACTGGCTGAAGCGGGTCGTCATGGTATTGTTAATCAATATGTCACCCCAGCACAGGTCAAAGCAAGAAGAATCGATGAAGTGCAAAACTATGAACAATTACAGCGGTTTTATGTAAGAAATGGGATTTTGGAAAATGCACGCAAACCCATCCAAGTTGATGACTTATCTACCCTTGGCTTAAACCTAGATGAACAAGGAGACCTTCGGATTCCAGAAGTTCGTAGCAATGCTTCAGATGGAGAAGCCAGCGAATATAGACATCAACCCATCACCTTGAGGGACGCGGTTATTGATGTGATTGCTCAGATTAATGATGCTATAAACAAAACTTCTGAAAATGCATCAATAAAAGGAAAACGGTATATTTTATTGAACACCCATCACAGCAGAAGATTACAAGACTATCACCGACTTGGCTTACCTGAAGATAAAGTTTTCGTTACTGAAGAAGAAGAAAATCAAATATGGCTCCGACGCATTATCAATGCCCTAGTAGCCAAAGGGCACCTTTTCAAGCTAGATAAGGTCAATGGCCATGGCTATTTCATCCAAGCCTAAGAAGACTTGAAAAACCGCAGGTTCTGCTTGGAGGATTTGATGTTTAATGCTATAGTCGCTTAAAATTTTATTGATAGCTTCTGATCCTTTCTGGAGAAAAGAAAGAACAACTGCGCAAAGTAATGACGTATTTAGAGAATGGGAAAACCCACATGCGTTATGACATATATCTCAAGAGGGGATATCCCATTGGATCTGGCGTAATAGAGGGGGCATGCAAAAATTTGGTGAAAGATCGGATGGAACAGTGCGGGATGCGTTGGGCAATAGCTGGGGCAGAGGCGGTATTGAGAATGAGATCGATCCAAATCAATGGAATGACTAGCGATTATTGGCGGTACCACATCGCTCAGGAAAAACAAAGACTGTATGGGAATTTTATAGGGAGCGACACAATAGAATTGGCGGCCTAACTTGTTCCAACTGTTTGACTATACACCCTTTTTAAATCTCTTGGTTTAAAGGAAAAACTCATTTCTTTTTATCCAAGAGGTCTTTCATTCGGAGTTCCATTTGATAGTGAGGCACAGGATGCCAGCTTGCAATGAACTCTCCAGTAATCTTAAATCCCATTTTTTGATAGGCCTGAACTGCGCGTGTATTTGTTGCTTCAGGATCTATCAGCACTCTCTTTACATGGGAAAAATGGGTAGTCAAGAACTCTTGAATCATAGGCGCAGATAAGCCTTTTCCTAAGTAATTGAGATTGCAGATAAACAAATCTAAAGTAATGGCATCATTGCCTTCAGGAGAAGTAATCAAAAACGCAAAAGGAATATCCTCATCATAGACAATCCAATAGGTTGTATCGGATTCTCCTCGAAAGAATTTTTCCAGACCATTTAGCGTATTTTGTAATCCCACTCCATGAATCCATTCCTTGATATATTTTTGATCTAGCCATTGATGAATTAAAGATCTGTGGGTTGGCTGCGCAGGAGCAAAACGAAAATCGATTTTCGACACTATACGTTTGTTCTTTGGCCAAAGTCGGGAACCATTCCTATAGTAGTGTAAAGCTTCTTTAACCCCAGGTCTTAAAGGAAGAGCCTTTAAATCTTCGTCATTTGCCCATCGGTAGTTGCTATGTTCTACAGACAGCTGAATAGGGGGCTTTTGATCTAGATGAATCTTGAACATGTAATAAATGTAATCAAGACCTGGTTTACGAATGTAAAGGGTTCCTAAATAGACAAATTGAGCAATGGATCGAGGTTGAATCCCCGTCTCTTCAAATAGCTCTCTTTTTGCCGCCATTTCAGGAGTTTCTTCCTTTTCTAATTTTCCTGCAGGTGCACCCCACTTACCTTCGTCAGTCTTACCTTTCCCTTGCTGAATGAGAAGAAGATGCTGATCTACCTCTAGATAACAAGCAGATGCTTCCATCTTGGGTTGAAAATTCATTGGCTTTTGATCACTGACTTCTACTTGCATCATCTATTACTCACAAGAAGTTGTTCTAATTTTATGTACGATCGATTCTTTCGTGAAGCCAAATCGCTTTGCTAGATCTGATGCTGAAGCTGATTCTCCAAACCAAGTAAGAGAAATTGCAATCCCACCAACTCCAATATATTTATGCCACCCCTGATCTACTCCAGCCTCAATGCTAATCTTTATTTTTCCCTGCAAAAGCGCTTGTTTATATGCAGTAGATTGCTTCTCAAATAGCTCCCAGGAAGGCATGGAAACAACTCGAGCAGACGGACCCAATTCTTCGGCAACTTCAAGGGCGAGATGTACTTCTGACCCTGTGGCAATAAGCAAATAGGTTACTTCTTTAGTCGTTTCTTGGCGTACGATGTAGGCACCTCGTCTAACCCCTTCTTCATAAGATTTAGCAGGAAGTTCTTGTAATGGCTGTCGAGAAAGAATGATCGCCGTAGGGCCTTCATATAAAAGAGCAGCAAGCCAGGACATTTTTACCTCATTTGCATCGGCTGGACGCAATACTAAGAGACCTGGAATAGTGCGGAGAGAGGCGAGCTGCTCGATAGGTTGATGAGTAGGGCCATCAGGGCCAATGAAGATTGAATCGTGTGTCAGCTGATAAATCACTTTCAGCCGCATCAAGCTGGTCATTCGGATGGCACTGCGCATATAGTCCACAAATCCTAGGAATGTCCCTATGAATGGGATGACAAACCCTGTTTGGGCCATTCCAGCAGCAATGCAGGCCATTCCAAACTCTCGAACTCCATATTTGATATTGCGCCCTTTAAATCGCCCCGCTTGAATCGGTCCATATTTTTCTAAATAGGTACCATCCGAGGATGACAAATCAGCAGAGCCCCCTACCAGTTGAGGAAGGTGATCTGCCAAGACTTGGAGGACCTTATGAGAGACCCACCGTCCTGCTATAGGAGAGGATATTGGAATATTTTGCAGGACTGATTCCAAATGAGAAGGAACTGAAAACACTGAAGGAGAGATGCCAGCAGAGCTTCTTTTCTTAAAGAAATGGTAGATTTCTTGATCTACATGAAAGGAAACATCTGGGAGTCCTAGTTCTTTCTTGGCTAGAGCAACCTCTTCTTTTCCAAGAGGTCGGCCATGAGCGGCAGGCGTGCCTTGGGCATTAGGTGCTCCACGCCCAATTCGAGTCTGAGCAATAACTAAAGTGGGTTTTTCTTGATGTGTACGAAGGGGGGCTAAAGCTGCTCTAATTTGATCTAGATTATGGCCATCTATGCTAAGCACATCCCATCCTTGCGACTGAAACCGCAAAGAAAGATTTTCAGAAAAGCTTTCATTAACATACCCATCCAAAGTCGTGGAATTGCTGTCAAAAATGAGAATCAGATTATTGAGGCAAAGGTGACCAGCTAAAGAGCTAGATTCCATTGCAACTCCTTCCATCAAATCTCCATCGCCCGCTACAACTACAACTTTAGAATCAATTCTTAAATGCTTTAATCCTAAGGCCTGTCCGACTGCATACCCAACTCCTTGGCCATCTACACCTGTCGTTGCCTCTACTCCTTCAGTCCTAGTTAAATCAGGATGGCTTGGTGTTTTGGAATCGATTTGTCTAAAGTTTTTCAAATCATCCAAGGTGAGCGAGAATCCAGCCAGATGTAAACAGCTATAAAGCCAAAGAGATCCATGTCCCACTGAAAGGATTAAACGATCTCGATGAGGCCATTTTGGATAAGCGGGATCAAATCTTAGAAATTCACCAAATAGATAAGCGCCAAGTTCTGCACAACCCATTGGCATTCCTGGATGGCCAGAGCCTGCAAGCTCCACTGCATCCATCGTAAGATGCCTAATAGTATTGGCTATTTTTTGTAACATAAACATCTACCCAAAGTCTTGTAATCGCTCTAAAATCCCGTTTGGAAACAAAAGTGCCTCTTGTCTTTGGAACCGTTCGATGGGGACCCATTCCACCCAATGAGTGCTCCCTCTATGCTCAGAGATCTGAAAACGTCTCCTAGAATAAATTTCTTTCCGATCAAGAGTAATTGGAAAAGCAAATATAATTTCGTGTCCTTTAGTTCCATGATGATCAAAAATATTCTCGAATACTGAAGGATGCCCAATCACCTGAATGGTTGATCCTATCTCCTCTTGAATTTCCCTTTTCAAAGCATGCTGAGCTGTTTCGCCAAATTCTATACCGCCTCCAAGAGGAACCCACCCTTTTAATATCCCTTCATCATTTAGTACTTCGCAAACCAAAATGTGGTTATTCTGCTTTGCAATACCAATGACCTTTCCTCGAATTGTATTGGGTGGTCGCCAACTTTGGTTCTTGAAAAGATAGGAAACAGCCTCTCTTGCAAAAGGCGTGAGCTCGTTAAAAATGACACTATTTAAAACGACCCATTGACTCTCTTCTTCTGGAGAAACTTCGGGAATCGTCTTCCAATCCAAGATGTTATAAATAATCCCTATGTGATGAAATTTATATGGCGTATTCTGTTTTTCATACTCACCTGTAGCAGTAGCATGATACAAAAACTCAAACCGTTCAACTGCTGTACCCACTTCTTCAAGAAGTTCACGTTTGAGAGTATGTTCAGGGGTTTCTCCATATTCAATCCCTCCTCCAGGTAAATCTGAAAGCCCTTCATAGGGACCCGATCTTTTCAATGTAAGAAGAATTTTTGATTCTTTTAGCAGAATGCCATAAGCACCAAATCGACATATCTGTTCCATTTTCTTCCTTTTTGGCAAATGCTCCTTCTATCCAGAAACATCGACTCATTTTATCAATGAAGCACCCCAATATTTTGAACTAAAGATTCTTTTGCGTCAGCCCAAAATCTGAAAACTTGATAGAATCTATAGAAAAATTTAGAAAGCTCAATCTCAAGGATTGCTAATGAGTAAGGAAATTTTTGTTGTCGAGACCATTAAGGCAGTTCCAGGCAAAAAGGATGAATTAAAGAGAGCCCTAACTAAACTAGTTCCTACAAGTAGAAAGTCTCCTGGGTGTTTGCAATATAATCTATTGGAGCCTATCGATAAAAATGATGAGTTCCTCATCTTGATGTGTTGGAGAAAACTAGACGATTTGAGAAATCATGAAACATCGGAGTATGTAGAGAAATTTGTGAAAGAATACGATCAGATTCTCTATGATCAAGTAAAAGTAACAGAATGGTATCAGCTAGAGATCTAGTCCCTTTTTAGGAAGAAGGCTCCATTCATGTCACACTCATAGAGTTTAGACTCATCTATCAAATCTTTTTAGTGAAAAGCCCCTGGTGCGTAAGGTGAGTTAATAATGTGAAAGACGAAAAATTTCGTCGTTTAGCTGGCGTGAAACGCATCACGAAGGTTAATATTTGCAGATCCCCCTTCAATTGTACTTCAAGCCGACGACGCAGATAGGTCAATCTGAGGTTCGATTATGCTCGACTTCGTCCAAAAAATGTACAAAGTCGAGCTATGAGCTGATTTTAATGGTGTAGTAGCGTTGGAAGTTTTGGTGTCGCACAATCAAAATGACATACTTTCGATCTCCTAATTCCTGCAGCGAGCTATTGAGTTCAGAGATGTTTTTGATAGGCTTTTGGTTATTCCAATCTACAGCAATTCCCGTAATGAGAAACGTTGGCCTAAGTCCTGCTTGGGCTGCGGGAGACCCGGGTTTGACGTTCGAAATCACCACTCCAGAGACATCGCTTGCATACCCTAGCTTTGTGGCGATCTCTGGGGTGAGAGGTTCTAATTCGATGCCTAATTTGTGCATGAGCCCCGCTGAGACAGCCTCACCATCGTTTTGACAGCCGAGAATAACCTCGATTTTTTTGACCTTATGGTTACGAAGAATTTTTAGGTGGATGGTAGTTCCGGGACTCATCATGGCAACGTCATTTCGAAATTTATTTACATTTTTCACTGGCTTCCCGTCATATTCAATGATGATATCACCCTGTTGGAGCCCTGCAGTATCGGCGGGGGACTCTTTGACAATATCGGAAATCAATATCCCCTCTGGCTTGTCAAGACCGAGGGCATTACCGAGCTCCTTATCGACGGGCTGTAACACAATTCCTAGGTAGGCTCGTTTCACTGTGCCCCCCTGGATCATCTGTTCGATGATCGGCTCGACCATTCGGCTGGGAATCGCAAGGCCTACGCCCATAAAACCTCCGCTTTTACTCAAAATGGCTGTGTTCACGCCAATCACCTCGCCTCGCACGTTGAGTAGGGGACCTCCAGAATTGCCCGGATTAATGACCGCGTCCGTTTGAATGAAATCCTCGTAGGCAGCAATCCCTAGGTCTTGACGACCCTTTGCGCTCACGATCCCTTGCGTAATGGTTCCCTCTAGGCCAAACGGGTTTCCGGCAGCGACCACCCACTCTCCCACTTTGAGGTGATCAGAGTCGCCGAAGGTCAAAAAGGGGAAATCTGTCCCTTCGATTTTGATGAGAGCAAGGTCCGTTCTAGCATCCGTGCCTTTGACTGTGGCTTCAAACTCTTTTCCATCATTTAAAGTAACGGTAATGAGCGTTGCATCTTTAATAACATGATAGTTGGTCACGATATACCCATCTGAACGGATGAGGAAACCAGAACCGCCAGAAATCTGTTGCTGAGGTTGCTGAGGAAAAGGTTGGCCGAAGAAGCGGCGGAAAAACTCATCCTCAAACATGGGGTTGGAAGTTGTCTCAAGATTTGACTGAATCGATACTGTGGCAGGCTTTGCCTGTTCTGCAAGCTCGGTAAAGGCTTCAGAAATTTGTTGCAAGAGAGCAGCTCCCTTCGCTGCTCCCATGGACTCAGCATGTATCGGAGAGCTTATCAAAAGACTAAGGTTGAAAAACAGGACAATCCATCTCTTCATTTTGCACTCATTCAGTTTTCAGCAGCAGTATAAAAAATTGACTAAAAAATCTCAATAGGGTTATAAGAATTTCTCTAAATTTTAAGTGGGAGCCTTTGTATGAAGTATACACTGTTAGTGTTGGTTGCCGCGTTCATTGAGGTTCATTCGGCTCCGCTGGTTGCCAAAGTAACGCCCGAGGACACTAAGGGATATTTGGTTTTTTCAGACGGGACGTTTTGGAGTGTTGCTTCCTTAGAAAAGAGGTGGAGAACGCCTTTGGAGTGGTTGGCTGGTAATGAACTGTTTGTTCCCGAAGATTATGCATGCAAAGTGACAGAGTGGTCTTTTGGTGATGAGTACGAAATTTACCATAAGGCTGGTAATTTAAGGGTGGATGAGACGTATGCGTCGAACGGAGAACAATTGAAACAACATTCTTTTTTGATGCTCAATTTACGATCGGGAAAGACTTTTTTTGCAAGTCGAATGCAGCCGATGGATCTTATCCAGGCGATTTATGACGAGGGGTATCATAGTGGCTATCACCAGGGGTATCCTTCTGGTTACGAGGAAGGTTACAGCGTGGGCTATTCCAGCGGGTATCATCGCGCGGAGGCTGATATTCTAAAAAAGTCTAATAAAGTAGAGTTTTAAAAAGTAGGTGGTACATTGAACATTGAAGACTATAAGCAGGCTCTTGTACCTTTTTCTAACATGGGTTCGCAATCTTGGGTGGCGACTTTTCGTCATGACAGGGTGCAGCTTGGGGGACAAGAATACCCAGTGGTTCTCCCAGAGTTAGAAGACAAGCCTTGCATGATCATTCGACTAGTGCGAAGGATTGTTTCTTTTATTTGTAGTTTTTTTCCTTGCCTCGTCTTTGTTCATAACGATGTAGTAATTGGTTTGTCGACGTTGATGCGTACGGCAGATGCTGTGTTGCGGCAACAAGATTCGGTTTTATTAGCTCGCGTTGTAGGCACAGCGCGTGATATTTTGCAAAAGCTACCAGGTGCTCATCCAGCCTCAGAGACGGATGTTTCGCGTGAATCGTCTGAACTAGAGAGGCGGTTCGACCAGCCGCCTAGACTGAGGAGCGTTCCGTTGCCGGTTACGGATGTGCTTACCGATATGACACAAACTCTTTGCGAAGGATATAAGCTCGGTTCTGAAGCTTTCGTTATAGGGCACAGTGTAAACTGGGAGAATCCTCCTGCAGATCTTGTCGATCCCCAGTATGTAGAAGGGTTGATTGCCGTGCTAAAATCTGAGGCAAACGCAGGCCTATTGCAAGAGGATGTTGGTGATTTACACCACCAGTGTTGGCAGGATCTCCAGTTTCTCAAGGATTCAGAGAACTATGTTACTTTCTCTCGCTTCTTGTTGGAACTATCCGAGAGGCAAGTAAGGTCTTCGTATGAAGATCTTTTAAGCACGGCAAATCAGAATACGCTATATCAGATTGTGTGTGCGATTATGAACCACCTACATCACCAAAGAAAAGAATCAGATTTTTCAACCACATATATCAATGTTGTGGCAGCGATGTGTCTATTGCTCCAGCACGGATGTTCCAACCAACTAAATACAGGGATGGAAAATATCTATATGAGTATTCTTACACCAGCGGGACCCCTAGGTACTAAGATTCGATGGTTTCTTCAAAAAGAACGCTATGACATACTCGGTCGTACTGTGCTTTCTCTTACAAATGGAGATCAAGCATCAACAGTGAATTATTACCGCCGAATCCTCTCCACAAGGTTTGGGATTTCTGCCGATTTATGTAAGGACGATACAAGATATGCGGGGGTTGCTGCAAAAATCTCCGAGCAGGAGATTGCGGACGGTTTTTGTTTGCATTACAATCCTTCAAACATTCTTCAGAAAGTATGGCGCACAATTGTCAATCCAAACGATCCCGTAATACCGGTGTCTTTATTTACAGAGTGGCTGCTGGGTAAATATTCTGGCTTAGACGAGTCTACCGCCATGTGTGATATGGGCAGTGGGGAACAAGGGTTCCATCCTAAATTCGTTCTCGCATTGCTGGTGGAACTGGGGATTCTCAAAGCGCAGGAACAAGTGTAGGAGGCTCGCCTGGAGACATCTTGTTCTCCTTTTCTCCAGCCCGTATGAGAGGACATGTGGGTTAAAAAACTGGCGTGATTTTGAGAGGAGGGTTCTCTTTTTCTAAAAGATTTTTTCCTAAAAAAGAGACAAGAGTTTCTTCTTGTCCTTGTATGTGTTTCACACTGCTAGCTACATCTTCTGCTGTTGCATGGAGGGTTTGTTTACGAAAACGTGCCCGCGCATCCAAAGTACGTCCTTGCCTTTTCCAGGAATAGGCAAGAAGGGCTCGGTTACCAGGGGCAACAGGCGAATCCAGGGATTGGATGACTCCGAGTTTAGCTTCTTCCAGTTCCCTTTCGTTGAATTCTTGTCTTGCAATTTTGTCTACAGCTTCGTGAAATATTTGAACAGTTCGCATGAGGTGCGGGTCGCGATAGGAATAGAAGTGAAAGTTTCCCGTAGTTGGGGTATAAGTAGCCCCGCTTCCATAGGCACCGCCTTTCTCTCGGATCTCTTTATGGAGAATCAGATTTTGCATCAGTTCTGTAGAGATCAGAAGAGGGGCTGCATGGGGATCTTTAGAGGTGATTGTTTGCATTCCTAAACTCGTAAAAGCAACAGGAGCTGCAATCAAGCTTGCTTGATCCTCCACTTTTTCCAATGGATAGCTGTTTACCCAAGGAACATAGGGAGTTTTACCCGGTTGCAAGTCATAAAAGTTCACTTTTTCAAGCTGATCATATTGATCTTGATCACAACTTAAGATCAGTTGATAGCGAGCATGGGTCAGCACTTTTTGTTGAAGATCTTTTAAACTCTGAATAAAGGATGGATCTATAGCCTTCGTCCACTTCATAACGGACTGAAAATAAGGAAGGCCATGCCATTGATTGTAAATAAAAGAGGGGATTGTTTTGCCACTTAAAGAAGTTTGAATAGCATAGCTCATGGCGGCCTTAGGCAAACGATCGCTTAAGTCTGTCGCATGCTGTAAAAACCATTCTTGAATTCGGTCTCTATCTTCAAAATCCACTTGAGCGATCGCATCTTTAAATAATTGAAAAAGTTTATCCGCATTTCTCTTTAACACTTTGCCGCGAAGAGAAAATGTCGGTGAACAGACATTGGCATCTTTCCTCATTACATGGAGTGAAATGGCCGCATCAAAACTGCCGATATAAGATTGTTGATAGGCTAAGGTCTCTTCATAATTTTTCCCACCCAGGCCGAGTTCTGTGATCATGTGGGAGAGTAATGAGAGTAAAGGGAGTTCATGAGGGGCCATTGCAGGAAGATCAAAGATGAGATCTGCGTAGAGAATGTGATTTGTAAAACAAGGGTGGAAGAACACATTCTTGGTCTCATACAGGGGAAAATCTCTTGGGTTCAATGGCACATCTCGAAGAGTGACCTTAGGCAGGCATTCTAAAGACTGATGTTCAATAAGCTGTTGGTGTTTCTGGAGTCTCTCCATCTCTTGGATGATGTTCTTCTCATCCTTTTCAGTCAGCTTAGAGCGGATCTGATCTAGTTTTGCTTGTTCTATTGCAATCTCTTTTTGAGCTAAATGGGGATCTGGTTTTAGGATTAAGCGCACAAAATGGGGGTTTTCAATCACCATTTTTTTGAGAAGATTAGGCAAATAGGCTGGATCCTCAATGCGTGACTTCAAATCAGCAAATAGCGTATGGATGAGAAGGCCCATTTCAGGCTCACATCCATGTTGCTGGATAAGGGCGGAACGGAAAAAAAGAGTCAGGCCAAAAGGAACTCCTTCTCCGCTAATTTCGGTGCGCTGAAATTCCAGCTGATGCAGAGCCGCGTTAATTTCCTCTTGGGAGAAAGCGATTTTTTTGAGGGTGTCGAAAAGGAGTGCTTCTAACTTGTCCGCATCTTTTTCTTCGCATCCCTTACAGATCACAATCCAGGGAACTTCGCTCATTTCAACATCTAAGCCAGAATCTACTTGACTTACCAGCCCTGACTTTAAAAGCGCCTTAACCAAGGGGGAGGCGTCCGTATCGAGGAGTATATTTTCCATGAGCGTTAAAGCGAGAATGGTTGCTTGGTCAAAAATGCTCGTAGTCAGCCAAGCAAAAGCAATTTGCGTTTTCTTGTCTGTCGCTTCCGTAGGGGCAATGGGGTATGCTTCTGAACATTTGACAGGAGATTGATACCGCTTTTGTCGCGGAAGAGGGGGTAAAGGGACGGCTTTTCTTGTTCTCTCCAGCTCCTCAGTAATGGCATCGAGATGGCGAGTGAGAGGAAGGTTCCCGTAAAAGAAAAAAAGGCATCTAGAAGGGTGATAAAACTCTTGATGAAACTCCTTCAGTTCCTCGTAGGAAAGATTGGGAATGTCTCTAGGATTCCCACCAGAATTATAGGCGTAGGGAAGGTCGGGGGTCAGGTGCTTTGCAAGTGCTTCCCAAAGCCTCGATTCAATCGAGCTCATCGCCCCCTTCATTTCATTGTAGACGATACCTTGAATGTGGACAGGTCCTTTTAAGTTTTTAAGGTCCACAAATTCCAGACGATGGCCCTCTTGAAGAAAACTTAAGTACTTAAGCTCCGGGTGAAAGACTGCATCGAGATAAACCTCCAACAGATTGTAAAAATCCTTTTCGACTTGCGATGCGGCTGGGTAACACGTAAAATCCTGGCCTGTTAAAGCGTTCATATACGTATTGAGGGATCGCCGCGTCATCGCAAAAAAAGGATCTTTGACAGCAAACTTTTTCGAACCGCACAAAACCGTATGTTCCAAGACATGGGCGACGCCATTCGAGCTTGAGGGCAGCGTTTGAAAAGAAAGACAAAAGAGATTCTCAGGATCGTCATTGGCAATATGCGTGACGCGAGCTCCCGTCGGCTCATGGACAAGTTCTATAAGGGAGCTATCGATCTCAGACAGCCGAAGATATTTCGTAATGATAAAATTCTTATAGGTCTGACCCACAGCTTCAAGAACAGAAGAACCTTCTAGCATAGGTTTCGACTATACTAAAAATAAGGGCTTTTCGTCGATCACCTTTTCCGCTTGCCCTTGGATGCCATCCTCATACACTCCCGAGCCATGTAATTACATTCGCCCAAAAGCAAACGAAGATGATTATTGTCCCGAATTAAGATGTCAGAATTCGCATTTTTTTTGACATCTGTACGGAACCTCTCCCAAGCTTTATCAGCCTGCATCTGAAGCTTGTGGTATGTCCTCCATTGAGCCATTCGATTATGTCTTATTGCGGTCTTAGATGTAATTTTGCGTTTTCTGGGCATGCTCTCCTCCTGCAGGCTGTAATGCTTATTATACTAAAAGTATTATTAAAATCGATTTTTATTTACTAAGTATTTCTGTTAGAATAGTTTCTCTTATTTTTAATTCATCTATTTCTATTTGATCCATTTCCGTCTGTCTTCGCAGCATGCTGTATTGAGGATCGCTGGAAGGAAGGTCGTTGATAAATTCTTTCATCATTGCAATCCGTTTTTTTAGAAGCACCTGTTCGTTTTGGTTGACATCCAGTTCCTTTTGAATAAGCTCTTTATGGCTTTGGGTGGATTGCACGTAAGTTTGTTGGGCCGCTGCATCAGAAAAGTCGGGGGAGTTCTCTTTTTTAGGAAAATGAATCATAATTATATATTAGTTATTTATTTTTAATTATAACAGATAAACTTTATCTGTACATTAAATTGATATTAGCGTGATTTGGGTTTTTTGTAATAGAAAAAAATTGCTTTGCTAAAAAAGTGAAAAATTTTATAATCGGGCATCTTTTCGCGTAAACGAACAATTAGGAGGTATTTATGCGTTATGTACTAGCAGCTCTTACTCTTGCTTGCACATCCTTGGGTCTTTATGCTGATGCATCGGCTATTACAACGGAAGAAGTGGTAATTCTCGACGAGCCTTCTTCAACTGATGGTCCTGAAGTAGGCGTTGAATCTAAAAAATCTTCTGGTGGCTGCGGCTGCGGCAACGGGGGGAAGTAAGCTCCCTATTCCCCGGCTTATTTAGAGCCGGGGTTTTATTTGTTGCGATTGGTATAACGTGCTAGCTCCACGTTAGGTTGGATGCTGATTGGTATTCTGTCACGCGGGTTTCGAAAAAGTTTTTTTCTTTGCCGAGGTCAATTGTTTCGCTCATCCATGGGAATGGGTTTTTGGAACGGTAGATGGCCTTAAGTCCGATTCTTTCGAATCTTCGATCTGCAATATGTTGAACGTAGTCGCGAAACATGGAGGAGCTTAGCCCTAAGATGCCTCTTGGCAGGCAGTCTTCTGCATAGGCGATTTCGAGTTCGACAGCTTCTTTAATTTTATCGACAATCATTGCTTGAAATTCTAAAGACCAAATACCAGGGTTTTCCTCTTTGATTCCATTGATTAGGTCGATACCAAAATTTAAGTGGACTGTCTCGTCTCGTAAAATGTATTGAAATTGTTCGCCGATTCCCACCATCTTATTTTGTCTTAAAAAAGACAAAATCATTGCAAATCCGCTATAGAAGAAAAGCCCTTCCATGATGATGTAATAGCCAATGAGGTTTTCTAGAAATTTTTGCGTTCCTTCCGGAGTTGCTGTTGTAAAATTGGGGTTCAACACCTCTTCGGTGAGCTTCATTTCAAACTGATCCTTATTATTCACAGAGGAAATTTCGTTATACATATTAAAAATCTCTCCATGATCCAGCGTCAAAGACTCGACGATGTAGAGAAAAGCGTGGGTGTGGATGGCCTCCTCAAAGGCTTGCCTGAGGAGATACTGTCTTGCTTCTGGGTTGGTGACATGTCTAAAAATGGCTAGCACAATGTTGTTACCTACTAGGCTCTCAGCTGTCGAGAAAAAGCCGAGATTCCTCATGATGACCCTCCTTTCATCATCGCTCAATTGATTCGATTTCCAAAGTTCGATGTCTTTGGCCATTGGAACTTCGCTAGGCATCCAGTGATTCGAGCACCCATTCAAATAGTGTTCCCAAGCCCATTTGTACTTCAACGGCATTAATTGATTGACATCCACAGCCGTACAATTGATCAGTCTTTTTTGCGAGACGTTGACTCGTTGTTTTTTATTCATTTTCTTTCCTTCTATTAGACCTCTTGCATAACTCCGTTCTGCAGAGATTTATTGGCAACTTTCACAGGCTTCGCCCAAATTACAAGCTTTGGAAGGCTCTCGATCCACAACAATATTATTCGATGCCGATTTGTTTTTCATCCAACGAGGCTGCAAGCCCCGTTTGTTGATATCCATCGAAGACTTTTCAATTTGTGTAGCTCCCAACGAACGGAGGTAGTACTGTGTTTTTAATCCCTTTTCCCAACCAAGCATATACATTTGATTGAGTTTTTTCCCGCTCGGTTCAGAAAGGTATAGGTTCAAAGATTGCCCCATATCGATCCATTTCTGTCTTCGTGCGGCGCATTCGATGATCCATTCAGGTTCGATTTCGAAGGCTGTCAAAAAGAGTTGTTTGACTTCTTCTGGAACCCTCTCAATTTCTCGAATGGAACCGTCAAAATATTTGAGATCGTCAATCATCTCATCATCCCAAAGACCCAGAACTTTGAGCTTCTCCACAAGATGGGGGTTTATAATCGTAAACTCTCCTGAGAGATTCGATTTAACAAAAAGATGTTTATAGATGGGCTCATTAGATGGGATCACTCCAGTGATATTGGCAATTGTCGCTGTGGGGGCAATGGCCATCGTATTGGAATTCCTCATCCCATATTTCTCTACCGCTTGTCGAACTGGCGTCCAGTCTAATTTACCATTTCGATCGACATCTATTTTCATCCCGCGCTCTTGTTCCAAAATAGCAATGGTATCAATGGGCAAAAGCCCCCGATCCCATTTAGACCCCTGGTAGCTTTCATAAGTGCCCCTTTCTTTGGCCAGTTCGGTAGATGCTAAAATGGCATAATAAGAGATCATTTCCATACTCTCATCCGCAAATTCAACCGCTTTATGACTCGCGTAGCTGATGTTCTGAATGTAAAGAGCATCCTGAAAACCCATGATACCAAGGCCTATGGGTCTATGGCGCAAATTGGAGTTTTTCGCCTCCACAATCGGATAGAAGTTCATGTCGATCACATTGTCTAACATACGGACAGCTGTACGAACGGTAGTGGCGAGTAGGTTTTCGTTAAGTCCTTTATAATTAGTGTGTTGAGAAAGGTTTATGGAACCTAGATTGCATACAGCAGTTTCCTCTTTTGAGGTATTCAAGAGAATTTCAGTACACAGGTTCGATGAATGAATGACCCCGACATGATCCTGGGGAGAGCGAATATTGGAAGGGTCTTTAAAGGTGATCCAAGGATGACCTGTTTCAAAGAGCATGCTCAGCATTTTTCTCCAAAGTTGGACGGCTTCCATTTTTTTAAACAATGGGATGTTTCCAGACTCTGTCATCTTTTCGTATTCGCAGTATCGTTTTTCAAAGGCAGCTCCATAAAGATCGTGAAGATCGGGTACATTGTTGGGACTAAAGAGAGTCCATGATCCATTTTCTCGCACCCGTTTCATAAAAAGATCAGGGATCCAATTGGCTGTATTCATATCATGGGTTCGTCTTCTCTCGTCGCCCGTATTTTTCCGAAGCTCCAAAAAGTCCTCGATATCGAGGTGCCAGGTTTCTAGATAAGCGCACATCGCTCCTTTCCGTTTGCCTCCTTGATTGACGGCTACAGCTGTATCGTTCGCTACTTTTAGAAAGGGAATGACCCCTTGCGAGGTGCCATTTGTTCCTTTAATGCGAGCGCCTGTGGCTCGGACGTTGGTCCAATCATTTCCGATTCCTCCTGCCCATTTAGAAAGCTGTGCGTCATCGGCAATGACTTTGAAGATATGCTGAAGATCATCCATGACGGTAGAAAGGTAGCAGGAGCTGAGTTGGGAGTGGAGGGTCCCCGAATTAAACAGCGTGGGCGTGCTAGAAGTGAAATGAAACTGGGAGAGCACATGGTAGAACTCGATGGCCCACTTATTTTTGTCTTTCCCTTCATTGAGCGAAAGGCCCATCGCAACACGCATCCAGAAAATTTGAGGTGTTTCTAGTCGCCTTTGTTCATGATGGATAAAATAGCGGTCATAGAGGGTTTGAAGACCTAAATAGGAAAATAGGTCATCTCGATTCAAATCCATGGCTGAGCCGAGCTCATCTAAATCAAAATCGAGGAGTAAAGGCGAGACTCGTTCATAACTGATGGCGGCTTTGATATATTTTTGAAAATACTGTTTATGCGCTTTTCTTAATGAAGGGTCCGATGCTGGTACACCGAACGCTTCGCGGTAAATTACATCGAGAAGAAGACGAGAAGCAACCTGAGAATAGGCTGGTTCCTTTTCGATGAGAGACTTGGCTGCGAAGATATGAGCCAGATCAACTTCTTGGTCTTTCATCCCCACATAGTATTGAGAGATAGCGATTTCTAGTAATTCGTCGATCGAGGTAAGTGTTTCAAGGCCTCGTGATGCGAAAGTGAGCTTATTACGGAGCATCCTCTCTGTAACGATCATTTTCTCATTGTCGGCTGTCGCGATTTCAAAGGAGCGGCCTTTTGGGTCTTCTTTGATGGGAAGGGGTTCTTGTTTTTTGACCTTTTCTGCTCGATATAAGATAAAATGCTTGGCCACATCAAAGAAGGAACCATTCATGAGTTCCCATTCGATCTGGTCTTCCACTATATCGATGTATAGAATGGTTTCTTTGGAGGCCAGTTCTAGAATATGGCGGACGATGTTTTGAGTGACAATGTTCACTGCTTCAATGATTTCCGCAGTTGTTTGCGCGTGAATATTTCTGGCTCTTCGAAATGCTCTTTCAATAGACGAGGCGATTTTCATCGGATTAAAACGGGTCGGAGTCGTCTTGTCGCGTCGATAAATTTTTAGGTTTTGGACAGAACCTGCACGCTGGTGTTTGCGGTTGTCTCTATAAATGATATAATCTCTGGCGACATCGTGATACCCATGCTTCATCAAGGTGACTTCTACAACATCCTGGATTCCCTCTACTGTTAAACAAGCGCCCTTGGAAGCCAAATGCAAGACTTGCTTGACGACGGTGTCTGTGATTCTTTGAACGGATGCCTCTTGCTCAGCATCCAGAACTTCGCACTTTTTTGTATCCCTAAACGCAGCCTCAATAGCTTTTAAGATACGTTCTCTATGAAATGGGACTAACGTTCCATTACGCTTTACCACGGTATATGCTGGAGCGGTTCCGCTGTTTTCTCCCATTTTGGGGAATTCTTCTAAAAAAGATGCGGTAGTATCACCGCTATTTTGTTTTTTCATCATCACACCTCAACTTTTACATCCCCCCTAAAGAGAGCTTTTTCTGTCTGGCATACTACAGCTGGTAGATTGCTTTGTTGTCAACCCACTATATATTGTAGTTTACGCTTTCGTGTCTATAAAAAAAATGGAAAATTTTTGTCGCTGTATGAGGATCGGTAGATTATTTTTGCATGCAGCGTCTTTTTCGGATAAGATGGGGAATAATGAAAAAAGTCATCGTTCCTAACCTGATTACAGCTTTTGGGCTTGCCTGTGGATTGTTTGTGATTTTCAAGGTGAATATGGTGGAGCCTGGGTATGGGGATTATGAGGTGGTTAAGAATTCCGCCATCCTCTTACTTGTGGCGGCTCTTGCTGATTTTATCGACGGGGCCTTAGCGCGAGCGATTCATGCTGAAACGGAATTTGGGTTTGTCTTTGATTCCTTGGCGGATGCGGTCTCTTTTGGAGTTGCGCCCTCAGTGCTGATGTTGAAAACTCTATTTCTCGAACATGGAAGCTTTCTCTCTTTTTTCAGTGCAACAGGGGCGATGGTCTATTCTCTTTGCGGGGTGTTAAGGTTAGTTCGTTTTAGTGTTAAGACAGCGCAAGTGAAAGGGGATGTGAGGCTACAGGCCTCCCAGAAACAAAATTTTACGGGACTACCTATTCCGGCCGCGGCTGTAGCTGCAGTTTCTGCTAATCTCTTTTTTCTCTCTCCTATTTTTGGTGAATGGGTTGAACTGTCTAATGATCATCGCTCTTTTCTTCTTTCTTTTGTGATGGTTGTATTAGGCTATCTCATGGTTTGCCGGCTCAAGTTCCCGAGCTTAAAACGTCTGAATTTTCGGATACCCTCTTTTCATCTCATCTTTCTTGTCGTGGTCGTGGCTATTTTCATCTTGTATGGGATCTTGTACTTTTTTTCTGAGATTTTGGCTCTTATTTCGTGGTCTTACATTGCGCTTTCCCTCCTTCTTTCCTTGATTCGCTTGATTGCGGGGAAAAAGTCCAAGACGCTTGAGGATTTTGAGCCAGAACCCGACGATTTTGAAGACACGGACAATTAATACCAAAGTGGCATTGTATTAGTTTCATACTATGCCACTTACGATCCTCGATTTTCGGCGCTTTCACGCGGCTTAAATAGGAATGTATTTCTCGCAAATGGTATAATCTCGACTTTAAGGAGAAAGGCGCAGTATCTTGTTTCTTGATGTTGATATTGCTTGTGATCAGTTTGTTCGGGGGATTTGCTCTGCTTTGGCTGTGGATGCGAAATGAGCTAAAAGCTCTTTCTTTAGACGCCATGGAGAGGAGCGGTAAGCAGTTTTTGGTTCTTGCAGATGCCACTTTGCAGCCGCTCAAAGAGTCGATGAAGTCGCTGAATGAAAAGCAGTTAGAGATTGAAAAAGCTCGGGTGGGAGCCTATTTTGCCCTGTCGAAGCAGATAGATGCTTTGGTTTACTCTGAAAAAGAGCTTCGTTCTGAGACGACGCGGCTTGTCCAGGCTTTAAAGTCTCCACAGATCCGAGGATCCTGGGGGGAAGTGCATCTTAAAAGGGTAGTGGAATTGGCGGGGCTGATGAATCACTGCGATTTTTTTGAACAAAAGACGATCGACACGATAGGAAGAGTAGTCCGTCCAGATCTCGTCATTCGTCTACCGGGGGACAGGCAGATCGCAGTGGATGCTAAAACGCCATTGAATGCCTACCTTGAGGCGTCAGGGTTAGAAGATGGAGCTGAGAGAAAACTGAAATTGCAGGAGCATGCGAACCTAGTTCGCAGGCATATCAAGACGCTTTCTGCAAAAGAATATTGGAAACAGTTTGACCCTGCGCCTGAGTATGTGATTCTATTTCTTCCTGCAGAGGCTTTTTTTAGCGCTGCGCTCCAAGCAGATCCTGCACTGATTGAGGTGGGAGCTGACCAAAACATCATTGTTGCAACACCGACCACTCTGATTGCTATTCTTCGGGCTGTGGCGCATGGGTGGAAGCAAGAGAGTCTTTCCAAAAGCGCTCGTGAGATTTCTCGGCTTGGTGAGGAGCTTTATGAGAGGGTGGGGATTCTTTGCGATCATTGGAATCGTGTAGGACATTCCTTGAACTCTGCGGTCAAAAGCTATAACGAAAGCCTTGCTTCTCTCGAATCGCGTGTTCTGGTAAGCGCCCGCAAGTTAAAGGAAAGCGGCTCTTTTCTTAAGGAGTTACCAGAGACTAAGGCGATAGACAAAGCGGCCCAAGACATTAGACCTCTTGCATAATTCAGGTTCTGTCGATTTTCTGGTTCTTTGGCCGATTTTTGGTGTGTTTGAGTTTTTCAATCCAATCTAGAGGAATCCCGGCTTTTTTTCGATTTTCTTCGATCAATACTTGGCCTTTGGCTCGCTCGGGACCTAGTTTGGAAGAAAGGTTAGAGAGCCAATAATCCCAAGTCGAAGATTCCCCTTTCCATCGATTCAGCCAGCGGTAACCAAAGGAGACGTGGCGAATCTCATCTTCGAGGATTTGTGTCATCAGAAGAGAGCTTTTTTCATCGCCAAAGGCGGCAAAGGAACGGCCATAGAGCGGGGCAAAATCGAGGTTGGCCATTTCAAAGGTAAGGCTCATGACGCTCACATAACGGACAGCAGAGGTGAGATGCGGGACATGGTTCCAAAAGTGTCGATACAAAGGAAGATCCCCAAACTTGATGCCCATCTCTTCCATTCTTTTCATATAGAGTTTTACATGACCCTGCTCTTCTTTTAAGGTATGGGCCACACCTTTACGAAAAGACTTTGACACGCTAGGGAAAGCAAGCAGGGCGTGAGCCATGATTTCAACAGCCAGAAGCTCATGGCCTGCAAAGCGATGAAGGCAAATCGCCCGATTTTCTTCGTGTTTATGCAAGTGAAAAGGAGGGAGCTTTTCTTCTTTTGTCCTTTTGTGAAATTCCATGCCGGCTGGGCGAACCGGTTCGTTAAAGATCACAGGCTTTCCGGGATCGCGATCCGTTAGGAGATCCGGAGAGAGTAGCTTTTCTTCGAGTGTATCTGCGGAAAGAATCCGCGTAGCCCATTCTTTTAGTTCCATTCGACAGAAAAAACAAAGTAGGCAGGGAATGCAAAGTGGTTATTTGGTCTTGGTGAAGCAAGAATTGTGACGGTCTTGCCATCATATTGCTCTAAGTCTATTTGCGTGCTATACAGATAAGCGATCGGAGCGTCTTCTCGACCTCGCAGAACGAAGTCCCCAGGCTTATTTCTGACATCATAGGAGTAGCGTTCAATTCTTCCTGTCAAAACGGAGGCGTTGGCTTTTTGCTCTATGTAGTAATCATCCAAGGAGCGGCCTGAATGAAAAGCGGTCCAACTTAAATAGAGAGATTCTTCGAGTGTGTCCCAAAAACCCAGAGTCTCTTTTGTCTGGCTGCGCTTATTCCATAAAGAGGGATCGATTTTTACACTAGACAGTTCACACGTGTCTTCCTTATGTTTTCGGAGAAGGTCTTGTTTCATCTCCGCAGAAATTTCTGCTTTTGATTCGAGATAGGCGATTTTTTTGTTGAGGTAGGTTTCTTTTAACAGGGCAAGACCTTCCTGCGCTTGCTGTACTGCATTAGGGAAATCAGCAAAATTTCTCATGATATTTTGAAATTGTTCGATGGCATGCTGGGGGGCCATCTCTTCATAATTTTTTTTGCATTCAGCCTCTGCATTTGTGTAGGCTGAGCTGAGGATATTGTCCACTTGGGACTTTCGCTTGTCCATGGCTGCTAAATAATCGGGGCCGCCCGCATTTTCAACGTATTCTTTGGAAACATAAAACCGTGTATTTTTTGGGGGAGTCATTTCGAGCCATTTATTGCTGATGGAAGAAGGAACCCCTTGGATCCGTTCCCCTGATTGGAGCTGGCCAATAATGGGCGCATCCACGTGCGGTTCTAAACGAATATTAACTCGATTGGCTTCGACGACATTGTCCAAAATATAGCTACGGAAGACATAGGCTTTTGTGTCTTTCAGCGGTGCCACGGCATAAAATTCCTTCTCTTCTCCCACGACAAGAAGCAGATCATTCTTGCTCATCTGGCGAATAATAGGGCTTTCTAGATCAGGTTTCGCTCGAACGCGAACTTTATTTGCTGTAAGCCGCCCAGTAAAGGACTGAAAATCCTTGGCTGATGCTGCAAAACCGAATAGGGATAGGGTAAGAAAAAACAGGACACGCGAAAACATAAAAACTCCAAGCTCTAAATGAGAATACTATATTGTCTGGAGTTTTGGGCCAAGATTTTTCTCGCACATTCTGGGAAAATTGGAACGGTCGAGTATTACGAGAAATTAAGTTTTCAAAACCGCTTGAATGTGTTCACAGTCCTTGCTACCACAGGTGCAGCCGAGAGGAGATCCTAGAAAAACGTCATAACTCTCTGTTGGGTCCAATGTATTGGCAACTGAATAGAGCTTGTCGCTTTTTTGTTTGATTTCCCAGGTGCTTCGGAATGACAATTCTCCGTCACTGACAAATTCTTCCTCTTTTTCTCCTTTGATCGACCGCGCAATCTGACAATAGGCGCAATTGCAACTGGGTGCAGGATCAGAAAAAGAAGGGAGGCGATCGATGCCAAATGCTTTAGCAATCAGAGAGATTTTTTCCAAAACTTGTGGCGGTAGGTTAGGCAAGTCTTTCTGCTCAGGATTGTGTTCCATCGAAGAGGCCAGATGATCTTTGAGTCCGCCTTCTGGAGAAAAGGGAAGACTAAAGGTGAAGGGACCCATTGAGGGGTAGATCTGATCATGCTCGACTAACGCTGAGCGCGCATGGGCTTGGAATACTTCATCTATCGTCTCTTGGTGTAGGTTGGGAATCTCCACTTGTACCTGGCTCTGAAGAAGGACTACTAGGGTAAAAAGACCCCCTTCTGGCTTTACGTGCAAGGAAGTTACGTTTTTCCATGTAGTTGAAAGGTAAGGAGGGATGCTGAGAATTTTGGGAGTTATTTTCATAACAAGCCTTTTCAATTTTTGATTTCATTATAACATAAAACGCTGTTCTTAGTCAATGTTTTTAGCACTCAGCGATCTAATTTGCTGGATATAGTTATAAGGTTCTGAAATAAAGATGGTTACAAAACTTTCTTGCTTTCGTGTGGGGGAATGCCTATAAGCTAATATCACAGGGGGAATTCGACTTTGCCTTTGAACCTCGAGTGAACCTCGACGATTCATTTAAAAAAATTTATAAATAGAGGTGTCTGATGATAGTGGCTCATGAGCCGAACCGTAATAACCCCTCTGAGGGAAAAAAAACTTCTCGTAAGACGTTTGTCATTGATACAAATGTTTTCATTCACGACCCAACAGCAATTCAAAATTTTCAAGACAATGATGTGGTGATTCCTCTTGCCGTTTTAGAAGAATTGGATAGTTTGAAGCGCTATACCGATGAATCGGGAAAAAATTCTCGAGAGGTGATTCGTTATATTGATTCTCTAAAAGCTGAGACAATGGGAGATTTACACTCTGGGGTCGTGATTCCGGAAGGGCCAAAAGTCCGCATTCTTTTGAATACAAAACCTGAAAAAATAGAGGGTTTTCCGCTTCCATTAGATCGAAGTTCGAATCGGTTTTTATTTACTGCGTATTTATTAAAGACTCAAGGTGAGTCTGTTGTGATTGTTTCAAAAGACTTTGTGACTCGTGTTAAAGCGGAAGCCATGGATCTTGAGTCAGAGGATTATGAAAACCTCAAGTCTTGTTATGAAGGGATGTATAAAGGGCTTCGAAAGATCGTTGTTCAAAAGAAGGATATTGATCTTTTCTATAAAGATGGCACTGTGCCACTCGTTGAGAAGGATTTTCATCCCAATGAATATGCTCTTTTGGCTTCTCCGGAAAATGCTTCAGCGGTTTGCAAGTATTCTTTGAAAACCAAAAAACTGGAGCCGCTGCTTCAGATGAAAAACGATGTATGGGGTATTCAGCCATTGAATGTGGAACAGCGCTGCGCTATGGATCTTCTTATGCGAGATGATATTCAGCTTGTGACTTTGATTGGTCCTGCAGGAACTGGCAAGACCCTTATGGCTCTTGCTTGTGGGATGCGTAAGGTATTTGATGAGAATGTATATTCTAGGATTTTGATTTCCCGTCCGATTGTTCCTTTGGGCAAGGATATTGGTTATCTTCCGGGGACCAAGGAAGAAAAGCTGTACCATTGGATGCAGCCGATTTACGATAACTTGGAGTTTCTCTGCACGACTACAAGTGGTGAAGGGAATGGCCCTGCCACTCTTGAGTTCATTATGGAATCTAAAAAAATTGAAATGGAAGCCGTGACTTATATACGAGGTCGATCGCTTCCCAAAATGTATATGATTATCGACGAAGCGCAAAACCTCACTCCCCATGAGGTAAAAACAATTATTTCGCGCGCGGGCAAGGGAACTAAGGTGATTTTGACTGGGGATGCAACGCAGATTGACAATCCCTATCTAGATAAAAATTCTAATGGCCTGATCTACATTGTGAATAAGTTCCGAAATCAGCGCATTTATGGACACATGTTCTTAGAGAGGACCGAGCGTTCTGAGCTTGCATCCATTGCTGCAGACCTTCTCTAAACCCTGTGTGCGTAAGGTGAGTGAATAAGCTATTTCTGGATAGGTTTGAGTCTCGGATCTAGAGAATCTCTCAAGGCGTTTCCCAGGAGGTTGAAAGAAAGCATTGTGAGGGTGATCATAAGAGCGGGAAAAAAGAGCCTCCAGGGATAGTAACGCATGGCGCTGAGACCATCATTGAGCATGACCCCCCAGCTAGCTGCGGGGGCTTGAATGCCAAGGCCTAGAAAACTTAAAAAAGCTTCTGTAAAAATCGCTGTCGGAATCGATAAGGTCATTGCGGCAATAATAGGGCCCATGGCATTGGGGATAAGATGAAAAAATAGAATCCGCGTATGGGAAGCTCCTAGCGCTAAAGCCGCTGTCACGTAGTCATTTTGCTTGAGGCTCAAGATTTGCGAGCGGCAAATACGGGCCATATGAATCCATCCCGTTAGCGTCATAGCGATGATCATGGTTAGCATGCCCGTTCCTCGAATGACAGTAAGCAGAATCACAATAAGAAGATAGGGGATGGCATGGAGAATATCGCAAATACGCATCATGAGTTCTTCCACTTTTCCTCCAACGTACGCTGCAATACAACCCCAAAGGACCCCGATCATCATATCGATGGTCGCAGCAGCTACTCCAATAAAAAGGGAAATACGCGCTCCCCACCATATTCGTGTAAAGAGATCTCTCCCTAGCTCGTCGCTTCCAAACCAAAATTGCCTAGAGGGCGGACTGTTTTTGAGCGCCAGGTGGATTTCAGAATAGGAATAGGAGGAAAGGTGGGGGCCAATAAGAGCCATGACAAAGAGTATAACAAGAATGAATATTGCGAATTTTGCACTACGCATAGGTTTCTTTTTTTAACCGGATCCTTGGATCTAGAAGAGTATAGAGTAGATCTACCAAGAAAACATTCACCATGAGAAATGTGCTAAAAAAGACCGTGAGTCCCATAATCATCGGGTAGTCTCTCCCATTGATACTGTGGATCATCCATTGGCCCAATCCAGGGATGGCAAAAATTTTTTCTATGATGAAGCTTCCGGTCAAAACTCCCGCAGAGATGGGCCCTAAATAGGTGATGACAGGGAGAATGGCGTTACGGAGGCCATGTTGAATCGAGACTCGAAATAAAGGGATCCCTTTGGCAAGAGCTGTTTGAATATAATCTTGTTGTAGGACTTCGACCATATTCGAACGGGTGAGTCGAGCAACAAAGGCGGTTGGCAGCGCCGCAAGTGCTAGGGTTGGTAGAATCGTGTGTTCAAAACCGCCCCAGCGGGCCACAGGAAAAAGGTGTAGCTTCAGACTGAAGGCGAACTGAAAAAACGACCCCAACACAAAGCTTGGGACCGAAACGCCGATGGTCGAGAGTGTCATGAAAAGGCTGTCTTGCCATTTTCCTCGGTGCATTGCAGCCATCGTTCCTAAAAAAATACCCGTTGGAATCGCCAAACAAAGGGCTTGCAGGCCCAGCTGAAAAGAAATGGGAAAGCCTTCCGCGATAAATTGATTAACCGATCTTCCTTGATAAATAATAGAAGGGCCAAGCTCCCCATGAAGAATGCCTTTTAAGTACTGAAGATACTGAACCCAAATGGGTTGGTCGAGCCCAAAGTGAGAGTATAAAGAGTTCAGCACTTCCTGAGGAATCACGCGATCTCCTATAAAAGGATCTCCTGGAATTGCATGCATGAGAAAAAAAGTACTGGTAATCACGCACCAAAGGGAGATGAGGAGAATCAAGGCCTTTTTGAAAAGGAATCGAATCATAGTTGCAATCCAATGTAGCAGAATTTATAATTCTCCTCATGTTGAATCGGAATGTAAACCTCAAAAATAAATTTCATTTCACCAGTCTTGGGTGTGCTCGTAATCTGGTGGATAGCGAAGTCATGATCGGAATTCTCCTAAAGGCGGGCTTTGAAATCGTTCAAGAGCCGAAAAAAGCGGACTATCTAGTCATCAATACATGCGGTTTTTTAGAGGCTTCTAGACAAGAGGGCATCGATACGATTCGAGAGATGTTTCATCAGAAGAAAAAAAGCGCCAAAGTAATCATTGCTGGATGTATGGTGCAAAAGCATAAGGATCTTCTTTATTCCCATTTTCCTAACATGCATTATATGCTCGGTTCAGGGGATGTCGAAAAAATTCTTGATGCGGTCCAATCTGAAGAGCCCGGTGAGGGGGTAACTCAAGCGAAAAGCTATCTTGAGTGGGGAGAAGTTCCTCGCATGCTTTCTACCCCAAGGCATTATGCCTATTTGAAAATTGCAGAAGGCTGTAAAAAAAAATGCGCCTTTTGCATTATTCCAACGATTAAGGGGCCTTTAAAAAGTAAATCTCAAGAGCAGGTTTTAAAGGAATTTCGCGCTCTTTTGGCCCAGGGGGTGTTTGAAATTGTTCTTATTGCGCAAGATTTGGGAGATTATGGCAAGGATAGGAAGGAAAAAGGCGCGCTTGTTCAACTGTTACAAGAAATGCTCAAAATTCCTCAGCAGTTTTGGATTCGTTTACTTTACCTGTATCCAGACGAGATTGACGATGAACTCATTCAGGTCATGAAATCTGATCAGAGAATTTGCCCTTATCTCGATATGCCCATGCAGCATATTAATGATGAGATGTTACAAGCCATGCATAGGAAGACTTCTAAAAAGCAAATATTAGAGATTATTCATCGGCTCCAATGGGAAATACCAGAAATCTCGATTCGAACGAGCCTGATGGTAGGGTTTCCAGGAGAAACAGAGTCCCAGTTTTTAGAGCTGATTGATTTTGTTCAAGAAGTACAGCTGGACAATGTAGGAATTTTTCAATTTTCCCTTGAAAAGGAGGCCTATGCTGCAAGACTTCCCAACCAGATCTCAGAAAAAATCAAAGAAGAACGTTTTGCAAGGCTTGCTGCTGTTCAGCAAGAGGTCGTTCAAAGCAAACTCCAGAAAATGATTGGGAAAACCCTCACTGCCATTGTGGAAGGCTATCATCCCGAGTCCAAGGCTCTTTTGGTGGCAAGATCGCAAGGACAATGCCCTGATATCGATGGCCAAATTATCATCAACGATCCTCGGAATGTCACTGCATTTGGCGCGTTGTACCAGATCCAGATTACCGATGTTGCCGGCTATGACTTGATCGGTGTTGTATTAGCAGCCCCCCGAAGTCTTTTGCTTTACAATTAATAAACAATTCGCTTCACTTCGCTTATTAGGTGAGTGGGGGAGAAGTGAATGACTCATAAGAGAAAATTAACGAACTACACGATTTTTGTTGCGCTGGTCGCTGCCATTGGAGGCGTTCTTTTCGGGTATACTGCCAGTGTTATTTCTGGGGTTTTGCTTTTTATCACAGGTGAATTTCAGCTCACTGTGGTGGAAGAGGAAGTCATCGTTAGCACGCTACTTATTGGAGCTTTGGTTGGGGCTTTGATTGGTGGATGGCTGACTGATTGGTTGGGGAGAAAGAAAACGCTCTTTTTGACTCTTCTCCTTTTTTTTATTGGTACCTTGACCCTTACAGATGCTACAGGTTTTGAAACGCTTCTTGTTGGGAGGCTTATTTCAGGTCTTGCAGTGGGCATAGTCTCTATGGCAGCTCCTCTTTATATCGCAGAGATGTCTCCAGCTAGCAATCGGGGCGCTTTAGTTTCTTTAAATCAGCTCTGCATTACGATAGGCATCCTCATTGCTTACATAGTTTCTTATTATTTTGGGGAAACATCAGATTGGCGAGGGATGTTTGGTTTTGCATTTATCCCTATGGCCATTCAATGTATCGGCCTTTTTTTTATTGCTGAAACGCCTTCTTGGCTGCGGACGCATCACAAATTGCAGGCAGCGGAAAAGGTGCTCAAGCTGATTCATGGATCTATGTCAGCGTCTCTCAAAGAGGTTAGGCAAGCGGATGATGCATCGAACAAAAAATCTTGGCACGCCCTTTTTGCGCCTTCCGTTAAGCAACCCTTTTTAATTGGTATCGGAATGGCTGTGTTTCAAGCCATTACAGGAATTAACACGGTTATCTACTACGCACCGCGTATTTTTGAGCTTGCAGGATTTGAAAAAACTCAAATGGCCCTTTTTGCCACGATTCTGGTGGGAGCGATTAATGTAGTGATTACCGTCATTGCTCTTTGGTTGATTGACCGGGTAGGGCGCCGCCCTTTACTTATAACAGGTCTTATCGGAATGGCTTTTTCTCTCATTGTTCTTGGAACGACCTTTCTTTTTAAAGGAGACGCGTTGGGGCTGGCAGCGGTAGCCTCTATGCTGGTCTATGTTGCGTTTTTTGCAGTCAGTTTAGGTCCTGTGGCTTGGCTGATCATCTCTGAGGTATACCCACTCGGAATCCGTGGACGTGCCATGGGGATTGCGACCTTTGCAAACTGGACTGCCAACTATATCGTTTCCTTGACGTTTTTGACGTTGATTGAGCAGTTGACGATCACAGGAACTTTTTGGCTTTATGCCGCGATTTGTCTTTTGAGCCTTTGGTTTGTTATGGTGCTAGTGCCTGAAACAAAAGGCAAAACATTTGAAGAAATCCAAAACTTTTGGAAAAAGTGATCCCATGAGTTATTCAGATATCCAACACATTCTTGGAGAAGATGCAGAACAGCTGCTACAGCACGAATGTAAAACTCTTTCTAAAGACTTCCTTCATCATCCGGGGCCCGATTGGGTAGATCGTATTTTTTCAGAAAGCGACCGGAACATTCGAGTTCTTCGAAGCTTACAAACTCTTTTTAATCACGGGAGATTGGCCCACTCGGGCTACCTTTCGATCCTTCCTGTAGATCAGGGGATAGAACATACGGCAGGATCAGCATTCGGGCCTAATCCTGAGTATTTTGATCCAGAAAATATCATCAAACTGGCGATCCAAGGCGGGTGCAATGCAGTGGCGACAACGCTTGGAGTGTTGGGATCTGTTGCAAGAAGATACGCTCACAAAATTCCCTTTATTCTTAAGTTAAACCACAACGAACTTTTAACCTACCCAAATAGTTATGAAGAAACCTTCTTTGCGTCTGTTAGACAAGCCTATGATATGGGGTGCGTTGCAGTGGGGGCGACCATCTATTTCGGATCGAAGGATTCGAGAAGAGAGATTGTTGAAGTCAGTAAAGCCTTTGCTGAAGCTCATAAGCTTGGGATGGCTACTATTCTTTGGTGCTATCTTAGGAATGCGGAGTTTAAAACAGAGAAGAACGATTTTCATGAGGCTGCCGATTTGACAGGCCAAGCTAATCATCTGGGGGCTACTCTGGAGGCAGACATTGTCAAACAAAAGCTTCCCGTTTGTAATGGGGGGTTTAAAACATTGAAGTTTGGCAAAACCGATGAGAAAATGTACAAAGAACTTTCGACCAACCACCCTATTGATCTGACGCGGTATCAAGTGATGAATGGCTATATGGGAAGAATTGGGCTGATTAATTCGGGGGGGGCTTCTGGGAAAAATGATCTACATGATGCTACTGTAACTGCAGTGATCAATAAACGTGCGGGTGGCATCGGGCTGATCTCAGGGAGAAAGGCATTTCAAAGGCCTATGAAAGAAGGGATCAAGCTTCTTCATACCATTCAGGACGTCTATCTTGCCAAAGCGATCACGATAGCATGACGGATGTGTTGGTTGTAGGGGCTGGTCCTACGGGGCTTTTCATGGCAATTTGCCTTCTAAGGCAAGGTCTTACAGTGCGTATCATAGACAGGGCTTTAGCTCCGTCTGACAAATCCAGGGCTATCGCGATTCAAGCAAGGACTTTGGAAATTTTTGACCAAGTGGGAATTGTGAATCATTTTTTAGAAAAAGGGCTAAAGCTCAAGGCTGCCAATGCAGTAGCTAATAGAAAGCGTATCGCCCGTGTACCATTTGATCACTTAGATTCCCCTTTTCCGTTTATTCTTAGCCTTCCCCAATATGACACAGAACAAATTCTCATAGAATACCTCAAGTTTCTCGGTTGCAAAATTGAAAGGGGAGTGGAGCTTCTTTCTTTTGTCGAGAAGGATAAGGAAATAGAAGCTACGCTTTCGGTGGGAACCGCGCGAGCTTCGTGGCTCATCGGCTGTGATGGAGCGCATAGCACGACGAGAAAGTGCCTGGCTTTTGCTTTCGAAGGAAGAACATTTACACAGGAGTTTGCTCTTGCAGATGTAGAAATCGCATGGGATTTTCCGCATGATGAGTTCACGCTATTTTTGAGTCGAGATGGGATCCTCGCTGCCATCCCTTTGCCTGAAAAGGGGCGATATCGCGTGATTTTTCAACAAGAGCCTGTCCTCGAAGTTGTCGAGAACCTTTTGAAGCGCCATGCCCAGCCCAATGTCCAGGTTCGTAATCCTCGTTGGATCACGAGCTTTTCCATCAATAGCCGAATGACAGAACAAACGATCAAGGGACGCGTTATTCTGGCAGGCGATGCTGCTCATATTCATAGTCCAGCAGGGGGACAGGGGATGAATACAGGATTTTCAGACGCCTATAACCTGTCTTGGAAACTCAAGTATGTCCATGAGGGCAAGGCAAAACACGAGCTGCTAGCTACCTATGATTTGGAAAGAAGAAATTTTGGTAAAAAGCTTCTACAAGCAACAGAAAGAGCTTCCAAGATCGCCATGTTAGACAATCTGATTCTTGTGGCGCTTAGAAATTTTGTTTTCCGTCATCTGACTAAGCATGCCTATATCCAGAAAAAGCTTGCAAGCCTCATCAGTCAAATTGGCCTTCAGTATGACACGAATGTCGCTATCGGGGCGGGTGGGGGAAAAAGGGCTCCGAATGCAAATACTGAAAAGGGGGATCTTTTTCAGTGTATGAGAACGAATCCTGGCTTTATTCTCATGAACAATAGAGATAAGATCCTCATTCCAGAGGCGATCCCCTTGACTCACGATGGATGGATCTATGACAGCCATTACATTTATGTAATCCGCCCCGACTCGATGATCGGCTGCAAGAGCTCTAACCCCAAGGTGATTCAAGAATATTTTTTTGGAGTTTTTGATATACAAAAAGAAAAGCGATGAACCCTCAAGTTATGCTTCAGCTTTTTTTCTGTTGGATCTGCTTTTCCACCAACACACCTGTTGCCACGTAGTTGGCTAGTAATTGTACACCGAGTGTTCGGGCCTCTTCGTTAGATGCTATTCCTTGCATTCTGCAGAGGGTATCGCAAGCCATGAATAAAAATAGGCTTGTCGAGAGGAATGTCTGACGAGATTCGCAACGTGTAATCGCTTCTCCAAGATCCGTCAGTAACTGTTTGACAGAACGAAATGCATCTTCCTGTGAAATTTTCTCAGTCGGATCTAAAATTGCACGGTTATGTGCTTTGATGTCACGAGTGGCTATTACCGCCAATTGATCAGCTATGGCTTTTAGCTGTTCAGGAGATTGCAAGTGATGCCTTGTTGGTGATGCCATCATAGGTGCCCATTTACGAATACGAGATTGGAGGCGATCCACGCGCATTTCCCTGATTTGGTTTCGTGCCCATTTGCGTATTTCTTCATGGCTATCGCTATAGAGAATAAGGTCCAATGGACCGTGTTTATCAAAAACCATCATTTGATGGATGAGCTGAACGAATTCTTCTTGAGTAAGTTCTTGTCCAAGAGGGAAGAAAGCTTTCTCGATTTTGAGTTGTTCCACCGTAGGGGCGTGAATAGCAACTGCTTTCCACTTTTCAAGCTCTTGCTGAGTTAATTTTCTCTTTTCCTGTGCAACAACTTCAGCTCCATCGCGTCCTGTTTTAAGCTTGTCCATGACGGTTGCGACTTCTCCAGCATTAGATGTAAGCGCTCTAAGGAATTGTTCTTCAGTCCCAGCACCGTGCTTTCCGAATAGAAAACTGTTTAAATCGCAATCATCTGTAGATACTGCATCTAAGTGGGTGGGAGCGATGAATTGACCAGGGTTATCTGCCGCACGATGGTACGCCATGATCATACAGCTGCGCGCAAATCCCTCTTCTGTACGATATCTATGGTGTACTAAGGATCCTGCTGCAAAGACAGTTGTAAGCGGTTTGTCATGGTGGGAAGCTTCGATAACCATGGGAGAAGCTTCAGGTAATACTTCTTTCTGAAAATCGAATACCTGCTGGATATGCTCTTCAGTGATGAAAATACTGGCGTTTTCTGTGGACCAGGCGTTTCCATCTTTATCAACAAAACAGTTTCTAGCTCCTTGATGGGTTCCTGGAATAAAGACAAAATTCTGCCCTTTAGGACCGCTGGGTTTGTCTTTTTCCCAAGTGAGGATGATCTTATATTCATCATTGAAGGGCGTGTTATCGATATGAAGCATGTTATCTTGAGCTAAAACGGAGATAGGTTCTGCATCTTTACCTCGTGCATCGACAATGCGGATTGGGCCACCAATGCGATAAGAGATCATAGCAATCAATAGGGGGTGTAAAAAAGCTCCATTGAAGTTGGTATTGCCTAAAAAGTCCGGATGATTTGCAAGATTGATATAGGAGTGAATCCAGCTCTTGCTTCCTTGGGTCTTTAATATTTGATTATAGTGGTTAATCAGTTTCTGAAAAGCCTCTTTGGTGATCAACTCGCCAAAAATGGCAGCACCGTTTGCGTCCAAAATGGAAATGAGTTCTTTGAATTGTGCTTGAAGCATTTCAGCTTTCCCTGCACCGTACATTTCGATCCACTGATTATGCATGTGATTGAGAAGCGTGCCACGGAACCGATCCTTCTGCGTCATATCTCGGAATCTTTTATACGCTGCCGACGACTGAAGGTCCTTAGCCTGGACTAGATTTGGTTGGATTGGTAGAGCGTTGGCTTTTGATCGCACTAATCTATCGACCTTTTTACTTTTTAAGTTAAGATCCATAGTATATCTTTGCGGCTGTAAGGTTTTAATTGTAGTAGTCACTGGACGGTTTGCAACCGATTTTTTGTAGACTTTCTTCACGATGCGTTCCAAAGGGAGATGGCATTCTTCAATATCCACAAGACTTGAAGTAGCGGTCTGAAAACTAACAGTTGGCAATATTTTGTGGCTCATATTTTTTTTCCAGTGTTTAAAATTACAATAATATTATATCAAATATTTCTTTTTAAATTAAATAATAATAGTATTATTTTGTTAAATAACAACAAAATATGTTTAATGTTAGCTTGTTACGAACTTGAACCCTTTATCAAGGTGAAGCCCTATCTCATAAATCAGTGAGAAAGTAGCGGCAGAGTGGTTAAAAGCGCCTCCTGACCGATGGAATCCTCTTATTTCTAGCTCCCTCTAATGAAATAGAACTGAAAAATGCGCTTTTTCAAAATGCCAATTTTGATACAGTCAAGAAAATAACTTGAGGAAACTTGTGGAACGCAAACTAAGGACAGTGATCATTGGTGGCAGCTCGGGGATGGGTCTTGCGGCTGCGCAAAAACTCTATTCTCTCGGACACGAAATCGTTATTGCAAGCCGCTCTAAAGACAAGTTGGAAAAAGCAGCAAAAATGATTGGAAAAGCGGAAAGTCATATTCTTGATGTCACAAAAGAAAAAGAAATGATCCAATTCTTTAATTCTGTAGGTCCTTTTGACCATTTGGTAACATCGGCTGCAAATTTTGTTATGGGCCCTTTTTTAAAAATGCCGCTAGATGAAGCCAAGCAGTTCTTCGATAGCAAATTTTGGGGTCAATATTTAGCTGCAAAACATGGCGCACCTCATATTCGCAAAGGAGGATCTATTACCTTTTTTTGCGGAGTTGCAGGGCAAAAGCCTTTTATGCATTTTTCTACCGGTAGTGCCATCAATGCTGCGATTGAAGGCCTAACACGGGCTCTTGCACTTGAGCTTTCGCCTCTTCGAGTCAATGCAATCTCTCCAGGAACTGTCGTAACTCCCGTTTGGGACGTGGTACCCGAACAGGCACGTTTAACAGAATTTGAAGAGACAGCCAAAAAACTACCTGCCAAAAGAGTCGGACAACCTGAGGATATCGCTCAAGCTGCTGTCTATCTCATCCAGTGCGGATATGCAACTGGATCAATCGTGTATGTTGATGGCGGAGGCCGTATTATTTAAGCATTCTTTATTGCACCGAAATGCATTCTTACTTTCACCATAATGATCGTAGATGTTCACCTACCTCTTTCGTCGGCATGTGAAAAATAGAAATGGAATTGCTTTTTCCTGCCGCTCAATAAATAAAATCTTTAGTATTGTCCGGCATGAAACCAACTTATGAAGAGCTTGAGGCAAAGGTTCAACGTCTAGAAGAGCTTTTAAAACAGGCTCT